>CAZCRK010000167.1:0-1510 GCA_964501035.1 uncultured bacterium | reverse complement strand
TTAGAAGTAACTGCCCCATGAGATTAGTTTTTATAATATCTGTTTCGTTAACTTGTTTATTTTCCCAGTATGTAGATTATTTCTCACTTAATTCATTATCTCGATCTTCCAGTGAAATGAGTGCTGATTTACCCAGTAATTCTGTAATTGATATTCGATATGGTGATGAAAATGAATTTTATTTTGGAACCAGTGGTGGCTTGGGATATGCAGATTTTACTGATTTTAATTCCCCACATTTTTACACCATTGAAAACGATTCCCTTCCGCTTGGTGGAAATCCAGCAATGAAAACATTTATAATAGATAGTGAACGAATGATAGTCGTATCTGGTGTAACAACAGAATTTGCAGATGGAGAAAATAGACCAAAGGGAACTGGCGTAGCTTGGTCTAATGATAATGGTGCTACGTGGAGATTTATGCCCCAATCTATTGAGCCGTCAGATAGTCCTGCATATATTGATTTAGAATGGGGTGGTCAAACGTTAGATCAATTAGCGGTTACGACAGAAATTAATAATGTGAGTTATGATTTAACTGTGAATGGGAATTATGTTTATACAACAAGTTGGGCAGGTGGGCTTCGAAGATTTGATTATACATCAGATGCTCCACAGTGGGGAGTCATTCCATTACCAATGGATAATCAAGATTCTTTAATTTGTGGTGAAATTGACACAGATTCATATTTTCTAAATCCCATTGATCCCCCAACAGGTTCACATAACCATAAGGCATTTTCAATTTTTTCTGAAGTAGATGAAGATATCATTTGGGTAGGAACGGCTGATGGAATTAATCGTGGAGTTGTAAATGAATTAGGATGTATTAACTGGACACATTTTAACTCAAACAATGGATTGGCCGGGGATTGGGTCGTTGGAATTGAACCCCAATATTTTGATGATTTTACACGAATTTGGGCTATTACATGGACTTCCCCTGGTGCTTCACATTCTTTGTCTTATACTGATGACGACGGTCAAACATGGCATATAGTATCTCAATTAGAAGAAATGGATGTTGTTACCTATAATTTACATTTTGGGGAAACCAACATCTATGCCTCAACAAGTGATGGTATATATTTTTCTGATATTGATGATGGGAAGTTCTGGCAACGAATGGTTATCCCTGCTGATATTGAAGGGGAAGTAATTTTGAGCAATAAAATGTATTCAATTGTTACTCTAGAAACTTCAATTTTAGTAGGCTCACCTGATGGTTTGGCATTTACTCAAGATAATGGTTCTACATGGGATATAATCAGATTTTGGGAGCATATGCAAAACAGTTATGTTGACAAAGAACGATTTTCTGTGTACCCTAATCCATTCTACATTGATGACACCAACATACTAAACGGTGATGGGCATGTGCGTTTTATTTTTTATTCTGAATTACAACAATCTGCAACCATTGATATTTTTGATTTTGCAATGGATAGAGTTCATAGTTTAAACAATCCTCATTTTATTGATAACGAAGGTGAGATAATTTGGGATGG
>CAZCRK010000166.1:0-1512 GCA_964501035.1 uncultured bacterium | reverse complement strand
ATTATCTTCTTCATATCCAATTTTATCAGCAAGTAACTTTGAAGTTCTATGTTCGGATTCTCCAATTTCACCCTGGTCCAAACTATTTAATTCTGCTCCTTCTGCCCAAGAACAACCATTAAAATATAAAATTTTATTTGGCATTATAGTGATCTCCCCATTCTACAATTAATGTAACTAATGAATCGTACTTTGATTTTGGTTGTCGTTCATACGCATATTTGAATGCAGGAAATATATCATCTGATTCATCTAATGTAACAACATCAACTCGTTTTAATAAATTTTTGTATGCCTGAGTATGGTCTTGTGTGTGTTGTTCTCCAGCGTCTAATGGAATTCTACTTCCTATTGAAGTTCTTATAATAACTCGTGGTTGAAATTGACCTTCTGATATAATACTAATTTTATCTAAATGATTTACCAATTGATTTGTAGCCAAAATTAAGAAATCAAATCTTGGATAACAAGTAATTGGAACAAATCCTTCGAGTGCCATTCCCATTGACATCCCCATTTGAACATCTTCAAAAACAGGTACTTCTATTTTTTTGTCATCAGAAATAGTTTTTGTTGTGTTATACATTGCATTACCAGTATATTTAACTGCTTGTCCTATAAATAATGTATCATCCTTTTCCCCTAACCATTCCATAGACCTAATAAGTTCATTCTTGTATTGTAAATCAAGATTTTTCAACATTTCTGCTTCTTGAAATTTTTGCATTTCTTCTTTTTGTTTTGTTAAATTACTTGTCATAACCCACTCCTAAAATAATACCCAACTACCAGAACCATGATGTGGAAAACCTCTTTCGTATTCGTAATATATTACATCATCAGGTACATCTTGTTTCTTAGCCCAAGTTTCGTCTGTCGGTGTGTTAGTAGAAAGATTATTATCTTCTACAACAAATTGTAGAGGTAAATCAAAATTTTTAGCGTACTTGTAACACAAATGAAATTCACCAGTCTCAAAAGTCATATCTCCAATAAAACACCAAACTTTTCTTTTTGATTTTTTTCTTTTTAAAGATAAGGCAACTCCAAGTGCATGTGGAATTATTCCACCAACAATTGCCGAAGTAACGAATTTATAATCCCTATTCATAATTTTCATACTACGACCACGTTTTATCTCATCCATCAACCAATCCTCTGGAATGCCATGTAATAACGCGTGATAATGATTTCTCCAAGTAGAAAAAACCCAATCTTCAGGATGAACATATTGAAAAATTTCAATAAGTTGTTTTTCATTTCCTTTTGATAAATGAACTGGGCCCAGTACAGTACCAGTTTCCCACACTTCTTTAACCTTAACCTCAAATTCAATTAAATCTGTTTCGGTTTGTTTTATATCTCTAACTTTTTCTAAGTTGTAAGGTATATTCATCTATCTCTCCCAAATAATATAGGATTATTATGTGGCCATTCAAAAGCCCACATTTCATCATCCCACTTAATCACAAATTGTTTATCAATATCAACATAGTCACCTTCAAATGCCAA
>CAZCRK010000165.1:0-1535 GCA_964501035.1 uncultured bacterium | reverse complement strand
ATAAATTCAAAAAATTTTAGTAATAATTTTGATAAAAAAATAAATCAAATTCCCCAATCAAAAGCTATCTCATCAAGATTTTTCCTATCAACCTCAAGGGGATCGTGAGGAATGCTAGCTATATTTAACACAATTGAATTATTTCTTGATAGCCCTTCAAAACCAACCCAAATCATTGGCGGTATAGTTAATCTACAGTAATTCTCTTTAGAAATTATTACTTCATGAAAATTAACATCAATTGTCTCACGATCATCAAACATTACAAATTTTATTTCACCAATCGGAACAACTAAATTTAGCGTCATCTTTCTATGACGCTTCCATGCTTTAACTGTTTTTGGTTTAATTTCTGAAAAGTATACTTCTCCAAAACTAACAAACCCCTTAGAGTTGTTTTTCATTCCATGAAGTACATCTCCATTCGGTGTACTTATAATATCTAAGGGAGTAACAATTACATCATTAATCATAGTTTGCCCATAAAATATTTTTTGATTTTGCGATTTTCATATATTCGCTAATTTGTGCAATTGTATAGTTGTACATTGAAGAATGTTCATTTTGATAAAAAGCCTTATACCACTCAACTGTCATTCTTACAGTCTCTTCAAAATTTAAAGTTGATTGCCAATGTAAATCGTTAAATGATTTATCACAATTCAACTTCAATAGCCCAGCTTCATGTAAATGGTTTTCTGAACTAGATGTGTCATTCCAAGAAACTTTATCCCAATACTTCGCCATTTCATTAATCAACACACTAACATTGCAATCTTGTTGGGCGGATGGACCAAAATTATAAGCTTCACCATGCCTCTGACTGCTGTTTTTCAAATCGATTGCTAGTGCAAGATAGCCACTTAATGGCTCTAATACGTGCTGCCATGGTCTCGTTGCATGTGGATTGCGAATATTAACTACTTCGCTATTAGACCATGCCCTCATGCAATCCGGAACAATTCTGTCGATTGCCCAATCTCCACCGCCAATTACATTACCAGCACGAACAATTCCAATTCGAACATTTTTATCATTCATATTAAAAAATGATTCTACATAGGCTCTAATTGCCAACTCTGCCATTCCTTTAGATGCACTATATGGGTCTTTACCGCCTAGACGATCGGTTTCTCGATAACCCCAAAACCATTCAACATTGTCATAAACTTTGTCACTTGTAATCATTACAGCAATGACCTGTTTATTTAATGTACGAAGTCCTTCTAAAATATTTGCTGAACCAATAGCATTTATTTCAATGGTGACTAGAGGCGACTCATAAGAAGAGCGAACAAGCGCCTGAGCTGCCATGTGGAATACAAAATCAGGTTGACATTGTTGAATAATTTTTTCAACTGATTTTTTGTCACGAATATCAATTCTATTATCCTCAATCAGCTCGCCTACCTTTGAAGCAACAAAATTTGACGGATTAGTCGGCACATCATCAGATAAACCAATGACTTTCGCACCCAAAGAAGTAAGCCAAATAGATAACCAACTACCCTTAAATCCTGTATGACCTGTGACTA
>CAZCRK010000164.1:0-1539 GCA_964501035.1 uncultured bacterium | reverse complement strand
TATACAAGTTCAACGCAGGCGAAGGCGACATACTTTACGACCACTCCGGAAACCAGAACCATGGCACAATCAACGGTGCGACCTGGAGCGAAGATGTCTATGTACCCCCAGTTCCTCCAGTTCCAGGAGGGAATAACTCCCTCAGCTTTGATGGAGTGGATAATTATGTTGATTTTGGGAATTTACCATCTGGATTAAATAATTTTTCTTATATGGGATGGTACAAATTCCCAGGGTTAATTGGTCCGGATGATGTTAATCCTATTTTTAATACTCCTAACGGATCAGTTATGTTTTCGAGTGATGGACAATCCCTACTCGCATCAGCATTTATAAGTCGAGATGGTGTCTCCCCTTTTTATGAGGTCGGAACAAATAATTATGGTGAACTTAATGAATGGAATCATTTTTCATTTACTGTTAATGGCAGTGAGTTATCTTTATATATTAATGGTGAACTAGTGGATTCTGATGAAGAACAATCTGGACATAATAGTGTATATGATTTATCTCAAATGGGGACTCATGGTAGAACAAGTCCCCCAAATACTTCATTTTTTAATGGTAGTATTGATAATTTTTCTTTTTGGTCATCTGCTTTAACTCAAGAACAAATTCAAGCTAATATGAGTTCTGAGCTTGTAGGTACAGAAGAAGGATTAATAGGTTACTGGAATTTCAACGAAGATTTCAACGAAGGTTCTGGGACTACACTAACAGACCAAACTTCAAATGGAAATAATGGTACGATTTCTGGCGCATCCTGGACAGGAAATGGTGCACCGGTAACAGCTGCGACTACACCAACCAACACACACTCACTCAGCTTTGATGGGGTGGATGATTATGTTGATCTACATGGGAATAGTACATTCAATTTTGGAAACACCGATTTTACGGTTTCACTTTGGTTTAAATCGTTAACAAATGAAATACCAAACACATATGTAAGACCATTAATTAAAGATCCAATTACTGTACCAGATGGTTACTTTGATTTATTTGCATACTCAGATGGTTTTAGTATATACGGTACAGAATATTCATCTGAAGCTTGTGCCATTTTTCATTGGGATACAATGAACCACCCCGGGTGGTATGGTACTATCACAAATATAAATCTAATTGATGAAAATTGGCATTATATCACGGGTGTTAAACAAGGGACAAATTTATATATTTATATTGATGGAGAATTAACTTCATTTCAAGTGCGAACTCCCCCGGAGAATCAAAATGCAGATAACGATGGTCCGCTATTAATTGGAAGCAATAATAATACCATTCCACATTTAATTTATTCTCCTGAGATTTGGAATCATGCTTTATCCCAATCAGAAATCCAATCCTACATGTCTACATCGCCTACAGGAGATGAAACAGGATTAGTTGGTTACTGGAATTTCAATGAAGGTACAGGCACTACGTTAACTGACCATACTTCAAACGGCAATGACGGCACAATCAATGGCGCAACATGGAGCACGGATGTACCTTTTACTGGCACAACCACCACATCTTCCTTAACATGGAGCGTTC
>CAZCRK010000163.1:0-1557 GCA_964501035.1 uncultured bacterium | reverse complement strand
CCATCTACCTCTAGCTCAGCTGAGAGAAGAATTGACATGGATAATATGATAAGTAAGCATTTCATTTATTCTCTTTCTATCCAATTACTATTATCCATATTATTTAAAATACCATGATTACCATTTTCACTTGAATCAAATATTGTTTCTCCACTTCCTTCTTCAAACTTCCAATATGACCACAAATTTTCTGAGGATGTATAAATACAATTATCTATAAGAGCATCCATTCCAACTCCATTATTATAAAGTTTTAGAATTTCATCTTGATCTAATACATCATTCCATATAGCTATTTCATCTAAATTCCCATCCATAAATCTTGCATCATCATTATAAATATTGTTATGAGGATGCATACCTATTGTCATGTTTGAAGATGTTGGAAATGGTGATCCAACTGCGATTGAATCTTGAAATTGACCATTAAGATAGATGATTGAATATTCACCATTATTTGTTGCAACTATATGATACCAAGTGTCAATTTCTAGATAATTTGTCGCTACAGGTAAATTATTTATTCCATCATCAACCCAAAAAGCCAACCTCTCACTATTATACAGCTCTATCCCAAATCCTGATCCATTTATATGATTAGAAATAACAGAGCCTATCAAATTATCGAATGAATCAAAATTAATCCAAAGTGAAATTGATAAAATGCCATCATTCTGTCCCAAATTCTCATTAATTGTAACATTTACATGTTCACGATCATTGATATTACCATTAAATTGTAGAGCATATGAATTACACTCATCCTCATATTCGGCATTTCCTCCACATTCACCACATATATCCATACTTTCATTATTCCCACCGCAAACACAGCAATCATCTATAGCAGCCCCCCCTCCTACAACGCCAAAGCAATCTGCATATCCTAAATCAGCGCCAATAAGTGCTATTTGTACCTGTAATTGTGAAATAAGTGCCTCTAATGCTGAAATCTGCTGCTGCTGAAGTAGTATCACCTGAACCAAAGAATCATTCTGAATTGTCCCTGTAACCTTTAGATCACCATCAACTTCCATCTCACCTGCGAGGAGAATTGATGTGGATAATATGAGAAAGAGGTATTTCATTTAGCCTTATTCAACCCACTGTGCACCATAAATAGTACCATTATGACCGTTGCCTGAGTTGTCATTCAGACTAGATCCAGAGCCTTCATTAAACATCCAATATGCAGAAAGCCCATTTTCATTTCCAATAGGGGATAAGTCTATGTAAGATTGAATCTGGTCAGCGTCTAGAACATATGTCCAAAATGATAATTCATTAATTAGTCCACTAAATGTCGATACCCAATCTGGATCTCCGCCACCTATCCAATATCCATGAGAACTTGAATTCCAATTGATATCTAGTAAAGAAGGATCTATAGAGTTAACTAATTCACCATTAATGTAAAGTTTACTGGTAGTCCCATCGTAGGTTGCCGTTGCGTGAACCCATTCGTTTTGCATAATTTCACCGCACATATCCAAAGTATTTGAGGTAGAAGTCAGAATAATTAAACATAAATTTCCATTTGATATTTTAAAATAAACA
>CAZCRK010000162.1:0-1559 GCA_964501035.1 uncultured bacterium | reverse complement strand
TTGCTCCAGCAAGTACATCATTTATCTTACTGGTATCATAAACTCCACCACCCATAGTTTCATATCCACCACCTTCTCCCTGTGGAACTCCACCAACGGTTTCGTTTAGAACCTTGTTAAGAGCCTCATTGGATGTATAATGAACATCTTCTTTGGGTTTAACTTTATACTGTTTTCTAATAGGTTCTTTGAACTCTTTTTCAGTTAATGGTTTTGAAACTAATTCGGTAAGTGAAGATGAGTCTTTATCTTTAATAAATATCTCATTCATTTGTTTTTTCACTTCTTTGCGTACCACTGTTTCAATTATTTTTATTAACTCTTGTTTCTTCATTTTATAATCTCCTTTATAAACCTCTTAAATAATCATTTAATTCTGGACTTGAAAAACATTTTTCAAGTTCTTCCATTTGTTTTGTTAATTCTTCAGATAATGCTGATGTATCTATATCATCAAAGTCTGTATCAGTATCCAAATCTGTCCAAGTTCCACCTGCATCTTCACAAGATTTCTTATCTAAATGTTCTGTTATAGAACAAAATCCAATTGATTCGTCTCCAACATCTAATTCAGCAGATGATAATTGATCATACATATCTTGTAACTCCTTTAATTCATCAGGATCAATCCAAGTTCCACCTTGTGCTTCACAATCTTCCTTATTATCTGGTGGTGGTTGTCCTGCTTCTACTGCACATTGTGCAAGTATACTCATTAATTGTGCCTGTAATATAGGAATAATCATTGTAAATCTACCTACGGCCTTTATTAAAGTAGCAACACACATATCAACTAATCCCATAATGTTTAATACTTTCATTAATGCTTCAACAATGGGTACAATAAATGGTGGTGTCCATTTTAAAATTTTTCTAACTAACTTTATTACTTTTCTAATTATTTTTATGACTTGAATTATCTTCTTTAAAATAGGTATTATTTTCATTAACTCTGCCATAAGAGCTAACATATTTCTTATTACAGTTTTTAAGGGTTCTTTACAGACATCTTCTGGATCGATAACAGCCTTGGCCATTATTTTATCAACTTCTGCGTTTACCTTACCTAATACCAGATTAAGTTTACCCATTAACTCTTGAATTTTTGCAGTAAACCCACTCAGTGCCCAAGCCTGTAAATCAGGTAATTGAAAATTAGCTAATTCTGACAACCAATCTTTTTCTGCGTCGGTTGGCATATTAACATTGCCAGAACCTACACAAAAACCCTTATCTTCTCCATCATCTCCATCATCACCACTTGTTTCAGTTCCATCTCCTGAATTTGCCGCAACTGAATCATTCTCAGTAATATATGGTGCACATTTTAATTCACCGTTCTCAATTACACATCCAACATGAAGTGTAGTTCCAGCAGGTACTGTTTCACCTTCTCCATATTTCATCAAATCATTACCCGTATCGGGCCATATCACTACTGCACCATTTTCACCTGCAACACCATTTACTACTGCAAACATCATTGGAAATTCTTCTTTATTTACAAAGATTCCACTTCCTTCTATGAGTTCACATCCTGGTATAATTGGTTCACCTGG
>CAZCRK010000161.1:0-1575 GCA_964501035.1 uncultured bacterium | reverse complement strand
AGAGAAGGTTGGGTAGAATCAGTTAAGTTACTTTTAGATTCATATTTTCATGGAACAAGTATTGTTTATTTTGATTATGATATGATTAGGGATGCAGGAGAACCAATTAAAGGTTTTGGTGGTGTATCAAGTGGTTATGAACCATTACAAGAAATTCATCAAGATATTTGTAAAGTATTAAATAAAAATGTAGGTGAACCAATTACTGTTACAACAATTGTTGATATTATGAATCTTATAGGAAAGTGTGTTGTAGCAGGTAATGTTAGAAGAACAGCGGAAATAGTATTTGGTGATCCACATAATGAAGAATATTTAGACTTAAAAAATTATGAAGTAAATAAACATAGAGAAACATATGGTTGGACTTCAAATAATTCAGTATTTGCTGAATTGGGAATGGATTATACTGATATATGTAAAAGAATTACAGATAATGGAGAACCTGGATTTGCATGGTTAAAGAATATGAGAAAATTTTCTCGTATGCAAAATGGTGGTGATAATAAAGACCACAGAGTTGCAGGTGGAAATCCTTGTTTAGAACAATCATTAGAAAGTTATGAATTATGTTGTTTAGTAGAGACATTTCCATATAACCACGATTCATTAGAGGACTATCAAAGAACACTTAAATATGCTTATCTGTATGCTAAAACCGTAACACTTGGTAGAACTCATTGGCCCGAAACAAATCGTGTTATGTTAAGAAACAGACGTATTGGTTGTTCAGTAAGTGGTGTCGCACAATTCATTACAAAACATGGAATGGATGATTTAAGAAAATGGTTAGAAAAAGGTTATAAGACAATTCAGGAATGGGACAAGATGTATTCGGATTGGTTTGCAGTACCAAAATCAATTAAAACCACAAGTGTTAAACCAAGTGGTACAGTTTCATTGTTAGTAGGAGCAACTCCTGGAATGCATTATCCAGAATCAAGATTTTATATAAGAAGAATGAGGTTATCAAAACATTCAGAACTAATAGAACCTTTGAAAAAGGCAGGTTATAAATTAGAACCAGCGTTCGGTTCAGAAGATTCAACGATGGTTGTAGAGGTGCCGGTAGATGTAGGAGAGGGTATAAGAACAGCGGCTGAACTTTCGATTTGGGAACAATTCAGTTTAGCCGCATTCTTACAACGACATTGGGCAGATAACCAAGTAAGTTGTACAGCAACATTCAATCCCGAAACAGAAGCAGATGAACTACCACACGTTTTAAATTATTTTCAGTATAGATTAAAGGGTATATCATTATTACCAAGAAAAAATGGTGGAGCATATAAACAAATGCCTTATGAAGCAATAGATGAAAAAACATATCATTTTGAAGTTGAGAAACTTGGTAAGTTATCATTTGGAGTTATTAAACATGAAGAAGCTGAAATAGATAAATTTTGTAATAATGATGTTTGTGAAGTTGTTCCGATGACCGGTGATAATGACGACCAAGAATATGCAAATTAAATTTCACATACAACAAGACAGCGGACAGGCAGTTGACGCACCTGTGGAAAAATGCGTCTTAACTTCGTTAACGAAAATAAAACAAGGAGACGTTTCATGAAA
>CAZCRK010000160.1:0-1583 GCA_964501035.1 uncultured bacterium | reverse complement strand
TATGGAGAATAAATGAACTTTGTTAGCATTATAGGATTACTTGCTCTATTAATGATTGCTTGGAGTCTTTCGTACCATAGGAACGATATTAAATTTAAACCAATTATTTGGGGTATTGGACTTCAGTTACTATTCGCAATGATAATTCTTCGTGAAGATTATTGGAGTTTTATTGGGATGGGAATACTTGGCTTACTCTTGATTTCGTATTTATTCCAAAAGGATGATAAGGAATTAGGAAGCAATTGGGTTTCCATGGTGATAATTTTAGTTTCCTCATTCATTTTGGGAGTTGTATTCTATTATATTGAGGGAATTTTAACTGGTTTTAACGGATATTTTATCATTTTCTCGCTCCTTTTCCTATTATTCAATGCAAGATTTTTAAAAGTTCAAAATATCCAACGATTTGTAAATAGCGCTTTTTTTATTGCAGGTATTGTCTATTTAATCACACATGGATTATACGGTAAAGTTGTATTTACTTCCTTCAGTGATGGTATTGCTTACTTTTTAAGTTTATCGGATTACGGAGCTACATTTTTATTTGGGAATTTAGCAAATGGAGCGCATTTCTTTACAGGACCCGATGCAGGTTGGCCTGGTTTTGGTTTTCAGTTTGCTTTTAAAGTCTTACCAACAATTATATTTTTTGGTGGGTTTATGAGTATACTCTACTATTTTGGAGTAATGCAAAAAGTAGTTAGTGCAATTAGCAAATTTATGAGATGGACCATTGGAACAAGTGGTGCTGAAACTCTCTCATGTTCAGCAAATATTTTTGTTGGTCAAACAGAAGCACCTTTGTTAATCAAACCATTTCTAGATAGAATGACAAAATCTGAACTTACGACTGTGATGGTCGGCGGATTTGCGACTATAGCAGGTGGTGTATTAGCTGGCTTTATTTCAATGGGAATTGATGCAGGTCATCTGGTTGCAGCATCTGTAATGTCTGCTCCCGCTGCATTGGTGATAGGTAAGATAATTTTTCCTGAAAAAGAACATTCACAAACTGCAGGAGATGTTGAATTACCCGATATAAAGGTAGGTGGTAATGCAGTTGAAGCTGCAGCAAATGGTATTACAGATGGACTAAAACTTGCTGTAAATGTTGGCGCAATGTTAATTGGATTTATTGCTATCATTGCTGTGATTGATGTTACTTTGAATTGGATTGATTTATTGATTGATGGAAAATTGTTAAACGGTGAATATGTGAAATATGCAGGGGTTGGTTTATCTCCTGCAACCGGTGAGTTTGTTGGATATTTCCCTGGTAGTTTGCAAACTTTATTTGGAACCATTTTAAAACCATTAGCATTTGTTATGGGTGTGCCATGGAATGAAGCGCATTATGTTGGAAACTTACTTGGAATCAAAGTATCTCTCAATGAATTCGTTGGCTACACAACTATGAGTAATTACATATCTGATGGCCTGATAACAGAAAGAGCAATTATAATATCAACATATGCATTATGTGGATTTGCAAATTTCTCATCTGTTGGAATACAAATTGGTGGAATAAGTGCATTAGCTCCAAAACGTAAAACCGACCTAGCTAAAATAGGTCTTAAAGC
>CAZCRK010000159.1:0-1585 GCA_964501035.1 uncultured bacterium | reverse complement strand
ATTTCTGAACCGTCAGAAGTTTGAGAGTTAATTATATTTTTACATAAATCAACACAAAGGTCATGTAGCCCATGCTCTTCCATTTCTTTTAATGTTAGTGATGCCATTTGATATACTATGATTCTATTTGACTTCGCATAAACTACAATGAGTTAGAATCACATTCCATAATAGTTTGATTTATGGACAGGGGTAAGATATATCCCTCTATATTCGGCTACGCAGTATAAGACACAGTACAGGAGTAACTTAACAGAGGCGTTTCATTTAGATGTCCATTAACATGCTTTTCGTGAGCTTGGAGTTACTCTTTGTTACTTTTATTATACCCAATTTATTTCCTTCTTGATAGTTCGTAACAAGTAGGACAATTAGTTTTACCATGTACTCTGTTTCTTACTCTTGTTTTCCATTCATGACCTTTTGAACATAACCACAAATATTTTGTACCAGAACCTCTATGAATATCTTGAGGAGTTATCTCCCCATTTTTTGTAGGGTGGAACTCCTTCGCTATCTCTGGATGATGTGTTTGTAAATCATTACCAAATCCCGTTCTTTTCCCATCACAATAAGGACATCTTACACCCCGTTTAACAAAGACTCGAATTTCTTGGTCATAATAACATCCTTTATCATGAGGAGGATTCGGGTCTATACATTTGAAATATGCCCTCTTATGAGAACCAGGACTTACTTTGGATGGTTCAATTTCGTTGTGGTCAAAATCCCAATATTTTTTAACTATTTCAGGGTATAAAGATTCCAAATCATTTCCAAATCCAACCCTTGCTCTTGAGCCACTTTGATTCACACAATAAGGACAATTTTCACCACGAGTCCTTCTTTTAATTGACATATCGTAGTAATGTCCTTTTTCACACAACCACCACATAGTCTGTTCAGAACCATAAGTATACATATTAGGTGTTAATGGGTCGTTCCTTTCATAGTCCCAAGTTTCAGCTACTTCGGGGTGTGTTTTTAATAATGATTTTTCAAGTGGTGGTCGTGGAAGATGAATAACCATTTCATTATATAAATCAAGATTTTTAGGTTCATTTAGTTCAATATATTTAATGATTTTTTGTTCTTTATCCTTACTTAGTTTTATCTCTTTGGTGATTCTATTTAGGGTTTTATGTACAATTTTCAGGTATGATTTATACTTCTTTCTTCCATACAAACCTTTATAAAGAATATCCTTTGGAGTCAGTTTATCTAACCTGTGGTCTCTTACACGAATGAGAAGAATGTCATTATCTTCCATTACTTTGTTTTTATTCAAATCAACTTCTTTTTTTCCCTTATGGAAGATATTTCCATCATATTCAATACCAATATCATAGTCTTTAATGAAAATATCTAATTCTTGACCATGAACAACCTCAGAGTGTTTTACATTATCAAAAAGGTAATCTAATTGAGAGTAGATAAATAATTGGATAGATGAAGTTGACCTATGACAATCGGGACAACCTTGTCCACTTGCCCTCCAATTCATTTGTGATTCCCATTCATGACCATAATCACATTTGAACCAATATCTTCTTTGTGTCCAAGGTCGAATATTTGAAGGGTCTAT
>CAZCRK010000158.1:0-1623 GCA_964501035.1 uncultured bacterium | reverse complement strand
TCTTGGTCTGCCACAAATGCTGACTTATATTGATAATCTGCGATAATTAATACCGCCTGAGGAATTGATTGTGGTTTTAACTGACCACTCAAATTGTCATACAATTTACGAAAAATCTTGGTTGTATCTTGGTCAATGTTTTGATTAGCCCACTTTCTCACTTCAGAGAATTTTTTACCTTTAAGACTATGAACTAATTCATTGAGATTTATTTCATTGATACTAGACAGGATGCCTGTATCAATTTCACCAGAAACCGAATATCTTTGTAATTCATTTAATACTCTCCTAAAATCTGGAAAGTATTTCATAATCAATTCGATTAAAACTTTCTTATCATACTTAACACCCTCACCATCCAATATTTTTTCACATCTATCAAGATATCGTTCCGCAATCTTTGGTTTTTCATTATTGGGAATTATAAAATCGAGGACAGCACAACGAGAATGGATGGGATCAATAATCCTACTACGATAATTGCAAGTAAAAAGAAAAGAAACATTATTTCCAAATTTTTCAATGAAACCTCTCAGTGCGGGTTGAACCGAATCGGGGTTCATGTAGTCGGCCTCATCCATAATGATAGCCTTACGATTTCCTGTCATAGAAACCGAACTACAAAATTGTGTTAAAGTTGTTCTAACAGTATCTATACTACGACCCTCATCTGAACCATTGACCATTAAATAATCAGTACTCGTTTCCTCACAAAGAGCCTTTGCAGCAGTTGTCTTTCCTGTGCCTGGGCCACCTGTAAGAATTAAATTCGGTACTGAATTTTTGTCAACGTATTCAGAAAAAGTTTCCTCTAGATCACTTGGTAGAACACAATCAATTACTTTAGATGGTCTATACTTTTCCACCCAAAGGAATTCTTCACGTTCCATTTAGCCTCCAAAAGTTGAATCAGATTCCGTTGCTATAAAATATTGAAGATTGGTTGAGGTGTGTGTGAATTTAGAAATTCCTTTAGAAGTAATTTCAACATTATAATCACCAGTAAACAATTTAAGATTTTCAATTTTGAAAACCATTCTAAAAGTTTCAGAAGTAGTTCCCACTTCAGTTTTAAATTCATCAGAAGATGAATTATTCACATCGGTTGCCTCTAATCTAATTGTAGACCCATCACCACTAACACAAATATGAGGTAATCCCAACATTGCTGCGGCCTTAATAGTTTGATTAAAATCTACATTAGTCATTGTAAATTTGACTTCTGGTTCTGGAAAAACTAGTTCCTTTTCTGGTGGTGTAACAATCATTGAAGGATCGGCAAACATATAATCTACCTTCCCACCAATGTTCATTGTTTTATCCTTAATATCCAAATCTGGATCTTGAAATAGTGACATTACACCTAATAACTTATTAAGGTCATAGATTGCAAAATCACTTGGAAAGGATTCGGGGATTTCGGCATCTACCAGAATGTTTTTCTGAGCCGAAATAGTTTGAAGTTTGTTTCCTGTTTTGAACTGAATGTTCTGATTAATACTCGCAAAATTCTTGAGTAAGGAAACTGTTTGTTCACTTAATTTCATAGTATACTCCGTTTAAATTATATAATTTAGTATAACATATTATTTCGATTTGTCAACCTTATTTTCTTTCTTTCTT
>CAZCRK010000157.1:0-1632 GCA_964501035.1 uncultured bacterium | reverse complement strand
ATTTCAACTCATATTTCACATTGTAACCACGGAAATTATTATGGACAGAAATTAATATTCCATCCTTCTTTGGCATAATTATTTCCAGAAATCGAATTCGGTCCCTATCAATATCATCTAATGCTTTTTTTAATGTGCCCGGTGGCCAATAGGGTTTGAATTTTTTTAACGAATGATAAGAGCCACTCCGTGAAAAAAGTCGATTTGGATCAATGATAGTTGATAGGTATGGAATTTCGCGATTATCATTTTGGATAAAAAACGCTCTCCCCGGAAAATGACTAATATGATGATCTAAAGCCATTTTCGCCGTTTTTTCATCTCCGTGGAGCCATATATAATGGACCGACGAATTACCATTTTCAACGAGATTAAAATCAGTACCTGCAAATGTAATAGGCGATGGTAAAGTATCCATTTCCACATTTTCTGAACCCAAAATGAATGTAAAAGCGAAACCCAAATATATTAATCTATTTAACAAGAATCGCCTTTTGGGTTTGGGTGAATTCACCGAATTGTAATTGGATAAAATATATACCGCTGGGATAATTGGATGCATTCCATTGAATTTCATGAATACCGGAAAAAAGTTTTTGATCAATCAGTGTTTCCACAAGACGGCCGGTTATATCTAATGCATGCAAAGATACCGTATGATTGTTGAGAGCCTGATCGTCATTAACAAAATGCAGGCTAGGAGACGATGAATGTTGTTTTTCTACTAAATCGAACCTTATTGTGGTAGTTGGATTAAACGGATTCGGATAATTTGGAAATAAATAAAAACCATTTGTAATCACATACTGATCTTCATCAACAGATAATAATGTGTGGCAATTTGCTAGATCCCAGCCATTCTGTGGAAAAACATGATCAACATAATCAGGAGGGCAATTTTCAAAAGTATTGTGGTGAGCAAAAATAGGAGTCCAATCGGTAGTATCTATTGGCGGATACCTAAAGAGGTCAATACCATAATCAGCATAATTTTCAAAAAATACATTACCCAAAGTTTCAGAACTGCCAATAATAGGGAACGCTGTGGAGTCCACATAGATTCCGCCACCAAAATAACAAATGCAATCACACACACCGGAGACTACATTTTCATAAAATTTATTCCTAATAATTAAAGGCTGTGATCCACTCCAAATCGCCAATCCGGCTCCTTCTCCCCCACAATCCCCAGCATTATTATTTCGTATTATATTGTTATCAATTATGGGGCTCGAATTTTCAATCAGAATACCACCACCTGTTTGACTTCCATAACCATTCTCAATCGTGAGCCCTAAAAGAATTGCAGAGTGGTTTTGCCCACCACTAATTGTAACAACTGTCCCTTCATATTCCCCATCAAGAATGGTTTCAGAAACCATGCTTTGATCAAAGCCGGAATATAGCAGGGAAGCGACGGTAATATTTTTATCCAGAAAATCAATTTGTTCCTGATAGATGCCCGGACTGACAAGAACTACGTCACCATTTTCTGCCCATTCAATCCCACCTTGAATTGATGTTGTATCTTCCGGTATTCGAAAAACATTTGGACCATTTTCAGATCGATAATCCAAAATTAAATTAATCAAATATTCATAGTCTTCCGGTTCGGTTGGGTCTAATGTTGTG
>CAZCRK010000156.1:0-1655 GCA_964501035.1 uncultured bacterium | reverse complement strand
ATAGTAAGACCAAGCATCTGTCCATGTTTTGTCAATAATTCCTTCACCTGTTTTACGAACAACAGTTGCGCTAAATGCCATTTTTTCGCCAATGAGTCCAGTATTGTAGTTAAATGTTGATTTCAAAAAACTACCAGAACCCAACTCCTGTTTGAATTTTCCGCCCCGCTTTAAAGCAGTGGGGTCAGTAATGATATTCATGGTTCCGCCAATGGAAGGGGTAGCGAGGTTTACAGCTGAAAGACCGCGTTGCATCTGAATGGAAGATGTAGCATCGCCAACACCATCCCAGTTAGACCAATATACCCAACCGTTTTCCATATCATTTTGTGGGACACCATTGATCATTACGGCAACATTTCGCTGATTAAAACCTCGAACATTGATACGGGCATCACCAGCACCACCACCTTGTTGAGTTGCATAAACACTAGGTGTGGTATTTAATATCATTGGAATATCTTGTGAGCCAAGACGGGCTTCCATTTCAGCTTTGCTTACATTTGTATATGCAACAGGTGTTCTTTCACCAGCGCGAGAAGCAAGAACTTCTAGAGCAGATAATTCTAAAGCAGAAACGGATAAAGCGAGATTCACTGTAACATCACCACTAACATTCACGGTTTTGCTTGTATTGGCATAACCGATTACCGAGGCTGTAACAGTATAGGATCCTGCAGGTACATTTGAGATGGAGTAAGTACCATCTGAACTGGCTGCAGCACCCATGCTTGTTCCTTCTAACACAACATTTGCACCTGGTAAAGCATCACCAGTTGATGCATCTGACACTGTTCCAGAAACAGTATTTTGAGCAAAAATAAATGTAGGTAGAATAACAAACAATAGAACTTGTGAGAATTTTCTCATGTCGCTCTCCTTGATTGTGATTGATTAGTAATTTTTGATCCGAGGGTTTTCATTTTCAATATATTATGTGGGAATATTTTGAAAATGAATAATTAATATTTTTCTAAACAAACTCATAAAATTTGTGTCGTTGGACCGTTAACAAATTGGTCTGTTTGATCTATAAACGTCAAGTATAAATTTATATTTTATACAATGTTTATGATTTGTTTAAAACAAAGATAAATTATCAGAATTTTCAATTGGTCGAATACAATCGATCCTGTTATTTCTTGGTGAATTGACAATAGTTGAAACTTGGTGAAAATGTAAATCATTTTCAAACGGGACTAAAAGACTCAAGGTATACGCAAGTGATATATTATGTACTTTTAGCCATGGATCAATTTGTTTCAGATCCAAAATTACAGGCATTCGATGATGTATATCTTTCAGATTTGAATTAGCTTGAGTTGTTATAATTGTATAACTAAATATGTTTTCTCCAGAATTATTTTTCCAAAAATCCCATAGTCCAGCCATTGGTAAAATTTTATTATTTGGATGATAAATGTAATAAGGGATCGCTCTGGAATTTGAACGTTTCCATTCAAAATATCCATCGCTAAGTACTATACAACGCTGATTGGAAACAAGATTTTTAAATGAGGGTTTTTCTAATAATGTTTCTGAACGTGCATTTATAAGTTTAGAGCCTATTGAGGCATCAGTTGCCCAATTTGGAATAAGTCCCCATTTCATCATCTTTGCATTCCGGCCCATATCATTAATCATAACTGGTGATG
>CAZCRK010000155.1:0-1672 GCA_964501035.1 uncultured bacterium | reverse complement strand
TGTAGATTTGGGTATGGTTAGATATATATTGTTACTGCTATTTATTGGGTTGGCTTTTTGGAGCTGTGAAGAAGAACAACCTGAAGAACAAGATACAATATCGCCAACTATACAAATGAGCGAATTCTCGGAAAATGCAATATTATCTGGAACATTCACTATAACTCTTCAAGTTCAGGATGAAGAAGAACTTAAACTTTTAACAATATTAATTGATAACACGATATTCGCCACTGATTCAACAATATCTGGTAAAACTAATGTAACTGTTAGTTACGATTTGAATACAAAAACTTTATCCAATAGTTCACATACAATTCAAATCTCAGTTACAGATGCTTCCGATAATGTTGAAACACTAAGCGTCAGTTTTTATGTTGATAATAGTTCAAAGTTTATTACTTATCTAAATGAAACAGATGGTAATCCGCCAGAAAAGAGTGGATACTTCTTCACAGAAGAGCAGGATGGTTATATTCTATACGTGCTGGAATCAGCAGACCAAAGTGACCCCTTCAGCCCCTACACTAGGAGAATAATTACCTATAGTTTAAATGAAAATGGTGAGATACAGAATCAAATTGACCAATGTGATGAACTTCTGACTCCAGATTTAATGTATGAAAGACCTATTGTAACTAGTACATCGAATGGTGTTTATATTGTTGTAGATACTGAAATGAAAAGATTTAATCGTGACGGGACATTTGATGCATCTTATTCTATTGATTATAATTTTGATTGGTCAACGGACGAAGTTACTGGGTGGGGGTTCAATTTTGGTGGTGGAAAACCAAAAATATTATCAACTGATTTTGGATGGATAAAACTTAATAGCCAAAATGGTCATATGCTATCTTTCAATTATATATACTTGGATGAAGCAAATGTGACGACAAAAGAAATATCATACCCGGGAGGGAATTGGGGTAATTTAGATTTTGATTATATTTCACTAATCGCTTCACCATCAGATAGTAATTTCATTATTTCAGATATGGAACAAGTTACATCTGAGAATTTTCGGCTTATGTTTCTTGACGGTACTGACCCAACACAATCTTTTATTGATTCTCTGTCAGGTTTATCACCATCTCCATATTTTTCACCTAATTTGTACATATATAATCCACTTAACCGGTCAATAGAAAATGCTGATGGTTATTTTATAATTAATGCTGCAGGTGGCGGCGTGGATGGAGGTTTAATCAATCTAATGAGGTTTGAGGGTGGCTCATTTCAGCATATATGGAGAAATGAAATTGATGGTGAACAATTTACTTCCCATATAATAAGACAAAATGATATAATTAATTTCGGTGAAGCGGACTATTCTAATGGCCCGGGTAGAATATCTAGATATGATATAGCGACAGGTAACAGGTTGTCAAGTGTTGATGTGCAGTATGATGGTGTAAATGACATGTTCTTTTTTCTTAATCAACCTACATTTATTATTGAGTTCAGTGATGGTGGTATCGGATTATCAAATTCGTATAGATATGGTAAAATTATTTTGAAAATGGATTCTGATTTGAATTTGCCAAATATTTAAGAATAACTTTTTTCACAACATAAGCCCCACATTCGTGGGGTTTTTTGTTTGCGGGAAGATGGGTAGATTTGGATATGGTTAGGTATTTATCACTGCTATTGTTTATTGGGTTGGTCT
>CAZCRK010000154.1:0-1708 GCA_964501035.1 uncultured bacterium | reverse complement strand
AATTTAATTTTAGTTATGAACAAAATGAATTCAATATAGAATATGACTTTTCTCTAGTGAGAGGGTATGATGTAACAAATCAAATGCCGTTGTCATATATTAATCCTGACAAACAAATGCTAATTTTAGGATATCAGAAAAATTATCTTAATTTTAAATTTAGAATTTCAAACATTCATACTCAAACTAGATTAGGTGAGTTTGAAACAAATACCCCATCCTCCATCCTAGCTGATTTCATACTAAGTTACCATAAAAATAATAAAAATATCACCCTGCAACTCAATAACTTATTTAACACAGAGTATTATAATCATCTCTCAAAAATAAAAAATATTATGCCAGAAGCTGGAAGAAATATCATTGTAAATTATCAAGTATTTTTATAAAAAAGGATTCAAATTAACTGAGAGTAAGTAATAGATTGATTCACAATATGATTAAATCTTTCAATTCTACAAGGGATGTAGATGACTTAACACCGCTTCATATTTCAATTAATACAGATATGAATACAAGCGACGTACACACATTTTATAAAAACTATGCAGGTGATATCTTTGTATTATACCATAAAAATCAATTGATTGGGTTTATTGCAATATCACAACCGCTTTGGAATAGAGTATCTATAGTTGAACGATGCAACAAAATAGGGGCAACATGTTTATCACCATTATCTCCAAGACCATGGGGTGATGAAGCAGTATATTTTTCTGACCCTGATGGAAATGTATTAGCTGTTGGAAGGCATTTACCTACCACATGAAAAAACAACCAATAACGCAAACTATTCAGTCTCGATTTTCGTGTAGATCTTTTAATAATATCCAAATTTCTGAACAAAATTTATCATTACTTGAAGACTATATTAGTCACAACAAAATTGGACCTTTCGGTACAAAATCTCGATTTGAAATTGGGTATGTAAAGTCAGGTGGTGTACTTTTAAAACGACTAAACACTTATGGTTTTATTAAAGGAACTGATGAGTTTTTAGTAGGTGCTATTCCAAACAATTGCAATAATTTAGAACTGGAAGATTTTGGGAAAGTTCTAGAACACATCATTTTAAAAGCAACAGAGTTGGGCTTAGGGACATGTTGGATGGGCGGTACATTTAGAAAATCAGTATTTGCTAAATTAATTAACTTGCAAAAAGATGAAATGATGCCTGCTGTCATAGCTATTGGAAACCCAGCCAATAAACGAGGATTTACAGATACCCTTATTCGTAGAATTGCAAAGTCAGACCATCGTAAACCATGGAATAAATTATTTTTTGACACCAACTTTACCACTCCACTCAATAAACAAACAGATGAAACAATAAATACTGCGCTAGAAATGATTCGGTTAGCCCCTTCTTCATCCAATAAACAACCATGGAGAATTGTAAAATTGGGAAATGTTTATCATTTTTATTTGTGCAGAACTCCTGGCTATAAAGACCAATTTATTTTAGAAAAAACAGATAAAGCCGACTTACAACGATTAGATATTGGCATTGCAATGAGTCACTTTGAGTCCACATTGACTGAACAAAATTATACTGGGAAATGGGTATTGCAGAACCCCAATATTGACGTTCCAAATGAAGGTTATGAATACAAAGTAAGTTGGATTTTTGATGCTTAATTATTCCTCTATAAAACAATTTATTTTTTCAAAATCCGGAAGTGTGGAAACATACCCCTTCGGTGAAACA
>CAZCRK010000153.1:0-1734 GCA_964501035.1 uncultured bacterium | reverse complement strand
TTCTTCCCCATTACACATAGTAAATATTTTAAAGTAACATGGGATGGTGACTGTGAAGTTGGTGATGATTTGTCGGTTGGTGAATGGATCAAACATTTAAATGATACAGGAAGTGGGCCTCACTATGATGCGTGGAAAGCGTATGTAGATAATCCTACATTACCATATGTAGCTCCACCAAGTGGTAGTTTTTTAAATACTAGATTTGGTGCCGATTCGGGTAGTTTCTTTAAACCCAATAAAATATATTCTGGAATTCAATTCCCTAATGATGAATATGAAGTAGATTTTATGGTTGGTGGTATGGATGTAATGGAATTAAAAGGTGTTAGTAGAGGTATCACCAATGAGGAAAGTTATAGTTTAGTATTCATGGAAAAGACAGGATCTTGTAATTGGAATTTAAATGGTAAAAACTGGGATACACCATATGTTCAGTTTGGATTTCCAATAGGTGCACCTGCATCACAATCAATGTATATTAGTTATGACGAAATAAGAATGATGCCTGGTCAACCAGCTGCATCTCCGGGTTCAGCAACATCTGTTACAAATGGACAGGATCCGGAGGGTGGTTGGAATCCGGATCAGCAAGAAGGTAGGATACAAATGTATGCTAAACTTGAAATGATAAGTCATTCAATAGAAGCTTGGGCTGGTGATAAAGATTATCCTGGATATGCATTTGATGGTGATAGAAATACTGGAATGTTTTTAGGTTTTGATTGGACAGGTGAACCTGCGGGTAATGCAGGTGATCCTGAAAAAGTATTATCATTTACAACAAATGGTGAATTGAATTTACAAATGTATGATAGTCATAAAAATGTATTTCATAATAATGATGGAATATCTACCATACTTATTGATGGAGATGAGGAGGGTGGTGGAAGATTAACATTATTTGATGATACAAATCCATTTGTTTATGACGCAGAAACTCAATCTGATGGGAGAATTAGACTTACTGCAAATGATGATGATGGTGAAGCTAAAATTGAGATGCACAATGCATCTGCAGTTGAAACTGTTCAAATAGGTGCAGATGAGGATGATGGCGGATCAATTAAATTGTGGAAAACAGATGAGGTTAAAGTTATAGATCTTGCAGGTGCGGATCATCATATTGAAATGCAAAATCGACATGGCAATCAGGTATTATTATTAGATTTTGATAAAGGAACTGGTGAACAGGCTGGCAGTATCTATTTATCTGACCAAGTTATATATGATAATAATGCTCAGGCTGATATAAGTGATACTCCACTTATAGCTATCGAAGGTCATAATCAAAAAATTATAATGCACAGTCATGATGGTATAAAGACTTGTTTGGATGCAGGGGAAATTGATGATTTAGATGACTATGCAACTGTTGAAATTAATGCTGATAAAGGTGGTCATAAAGCTGGTAAAATAACATTGAGAGATGAAGACACAACAGATATAATTGAAATTGATGCAGATGATCGAAGAATTCAGATGCAGAATGGTCATTCAAATGAAACTATTGTTATAAATGCAGATTCCGGTGATGCTGGAAAAATAACTTTAAAAGCGGAATTTGATGCTGATAATACTGCGGATAGTATAGTAATTTCTGCTAAGGATGCAGAGTCCGAAATTGAAATGTATAACGGTGTAGAATCGGGTGGAGACTTTGGCCTGACTGTTAAAATAGAAGGTAATTCTGGTGGAGATGGTAGATTAAGACTTTATAATACAGATAATCCT
>CAZCRK010000152.1:0-1802 GCA_964501035.1 uncultured bacterium | reverse complement strand
ACATGTACAGCACCCACGAATCACGCAATGTTATAAGAATAATGGGTGTATATGTGCCCGCAATGAGCAAATAGATTGCAGAGTGGTCAAGACGGCGAAAAATGGATTTTGCTTCGGTATGTGTGATGCTATGATACAGTGTAGAGGTTAAATAAAGTAGTGCAAGGGTAGTGCCGTAAATCGCAAATGCAACAATACGCCATGGGTCACCTGTAAAACTTGCATAAACTACCAATAAGGTTAATCCGGCAACTGATAGCCCAAAACCAATTCCATGAGTAATACTGTTTGCAATTTCTTCAATGATAGTTTGTCGTAGGTGTTTCTCTTTTGTCATTCTCTATCCTAATTTCTAATATGCATTCTAAAATAAATTTTATTTCTGAGTAATAAGTTAAGTGTTACCATAGGATTTTGAAATGATTGATTTGTAAATAATTGTAAGTGTTTTGAGTCTTCAAAACATGAAATTTGTGAATGTTTTTATGCTTGAGTCCACTCCGAAAAAATCATTTGGGGATAAATCCCCGGTTTTTCAGAATCTTTATCCCCAACCTAAAGGATGGAGTAAGTTCCTGTATAACATATTGATAAGGGAATTCACTTACCCCGTCATTTATGATGGGGGTTCGAGAAATAACGACACAAGTTGGGGTTTTAACCCCTTTCAGGAGTAAACCCATGCTTAAAAACTTAATAAAAGAACTGCTGAATGTCGTACACGGCTACTTTTGTTGTTTTTGGAACTACTTTTTTTACATATTTTTTTAAATCATTCGCCATTTGCCGTATTTCTAATCGTGATGGTTGTGGAATTTTTTCTGTGTTTAACACACGAGCATATTCAGAATTGGTTTCTATAAATTCAGATATGTAAACGATATCCCCTTTTCCCAATGGTAGATGGGACAATAACTCAAGTGAATTTTCAACATGCTTGGAATGATGTTTTACCCCCCCTGCACCTGCTAGTAAAATGAGTCCTAATTGAACTCCACTATTTTTTAGGGTATTGGTTAAATGAATAATATCTTCAGTCAAAGCCGGTTTGTTTAGTAATTGCAATAAATCACTACTTCCAGATTCTAACCCCAAATACACTCGTTTTAACCCGAACTCGGCAAGCTGTTTAAAATCTGATTCTGTCTTTTTAATACCCGTAAAAACATCAATGAAAGAATAATAATGAGGTATTTGAGGGAAAGAATTTTGTATGGATTGAATTGCAGAAATTAGTTTTTTCTGAGGGACTACGATGGCATTTGCATCCGCTAAGAAAATAGATTTTCGTAATGATATTCCATCTCCTAAAAATGACTTGATTTGTTGAATATGTGACCTTAACTCATCAGGAGATTTAATGCGAAACGGTCTATCACGATAGAAATTACAAAAGGTACATTTGTTATAATTACATCCCTCAGTAACCTGAACAACTAATGATAAATATTGATCAGGTGGGAGAATAGAAATAGGCAAGTACGTTTTGGAAAATTGCATTCCACTTTCAGCTAATGCATCAAAAGAATAACTTAAAATTCGTTGTATGATTGATTGAAATTCATTGGGTAAACAAGATGCATATTTATCAAGAAAATATCTACCTTTATTCAGAAGGGATTCTGATGTTTTGTTGGAAACAATTTCTACATTTCGAAAATCTTCACCATCCAATGTTTCTCGTGATTTTTTATGGAAACTATTGTCTAATGTTCTTCGATAATTGACACTATCGATGAAGCACCCGATAAGGCGACCTTCTAAATCAAATGTCCATAAATCATTTTGGGGTTCAACAAAAC
>CAZCRK010000151.1:0-1814 GCA_964501035.1 uncultured bacterium | reverse complement strand
ATGACATTGCAGCAGGATCATTTAGGATAGGACTGAAATCCCTAAACAAGATACCCTTTTTTGGGAAGTTGGGATATTCTGCTATATTTCTCTTCAAATTCATATTATTTGTAAAAATTGACGAGAGATAAAAACCATTTTAGGATAATAGAATTATTCTATGAATATTTCGACACTATCACTATTTTCAGGATCACTTATTGTAATAGTATATTTCCCAATATCTATAGAATCAGGAATAACCCAAGGAACTAAAAATGTTCCATCAGCGGTAATAGGTGTTTCTAACTCGTCAATAATTGTATTATTTTCATCAGTTATTTCAATTTGTAGACGACTAGCATCTGATTTTGCTACACCTTTAATTGTTACAGTTTGAGAAGTGAGAAATTCTACATCATCAAGTTGTAATGTTATTCCCTTCTCTGTTGGAATACTCACATTAATTTCAATACTTTTTGTATCCAGACGACTATGTGCAGTAATTTTCCAGACACCAAATTCAGCACTAACTGGAATTCCTAACTCATTTGTGGCAAAATTGCCTGAGCCATCTGAAAATGTTTCAGTTATGCTGGATATATTACCCGTTGGATCATAAAGAGTTACAGTTAATCTCTTATCACTGCCAGTATTTCCAAGAAGAAGTATTGATTCACCAGGTGAGTAAGTTTCCTGAATTGAGATTAATGAAATTTCACCTGATCCTGATTCTAGACCAACTGAAAATTTAATTGAGTCTTGAATGTTTACAGCACTAACAACAGCTCTATAGATTCCTGAAGAGAACCCCTGCAAATCTATAGCATACTTACTTTTACCAGATGAACTTGTTGTTAGCGAATCTGTTAATTCTATATTATCATTGGAATCAAGAATTTTAACAGATAATTTGGATGAGGGAGGTCCAATAATATTTAATATTGCCTGAGAATTAAGTGCAAAATTTGATTTTTCCATTAATGTAATAACTGATGGTGATGGATATTTCTCAACACCAAACGTTACGGCATCCGAACCATTTTCTTGTTTTAATATTATGACATAAGTTCCAACAGAAATATTATCTCCTATTGTAAATTCATAATTTAAATCTCCATTATTTTGGCTGGTAAATACATCATAATGTATTATTTTATTCTCCTCGTCTCTAATCAATACGGTAGTATTTTTTGATGGCTCACCATTTCCAGTTAAACTGAGTGTATCTCCATCATTATATCTTATTGCAGAAGTAGAAATTTGTAGCAGATAGTCTGATGCCACATTGATATTTTTTGTAGTTTGATTATTATTATTTTCAATAATTACATATTTTTCCCCCGTATTTTCATTACGATCTATCAGCTCTTCCAATATCCATTCTCCATTTGAATTAGCCATGACCACACGAATTTTTTCTAAGACCCTATCCATGTCTTCAAATGAAAGTATGACTGCACTTTGTGGGTATGCATTACCTGAAATATTCAATATTTCATCATATCGTACTTCAGCAGGAATATTTTCAATCTCAAATTTTGCTGTCTTTAAAAATCTATTTTTGGCTTCCTCGATACTAATATTGCTACTTTGAATATTTCCAGATTCATCTTTTATAATAAACTCACTTGTTCCGGTACTATAGTCATCAGGTATTGAGATTGTGGTTAAAAAATTACCCTGTTCATCTGTATTAATTGATTTTAATATGGTATTATCAAGATATAACTTCAAATTCACATCATTACCAAATCCATTTCCAGCAACTCGCAAATCTGAGCCAACTCTGATTTTTTCTGGGATAAACTTCTTCGTACCATAAAGTTGTCCTC
>CAZCRK010000150.1:0-1824 GCA_964501035.1 uncultured bacterium | reverse complement strand
TGCGTCCACCGCGAACGTGGAAACCTCCACCAGGATCACGAACGATACCAGCCTGTAATTCAATGATATCTCCAATTTCTGAGACTGGTAGATTTTCAATATCTTCTGCTCCAACAACAGCAGACATGGATGTTTGATCTAATCGTACAGTTGGTTTTTGGGCAGTAACAACAATTTGTTGTCCTTCAATAACTTCAGAGCTCAAGAAAAAATCAGCTTTTGCAGTAAGGTCTACAATAACTTGTAAATCATTCATCTGAACGGATCCGTATCCGATCATAGAAGCTCTTAATGTATAATTACCTGGTGGTACATTGAGAATGAAATAAGTTCCATCCAAAGTTGTAGCCGCACCGATTGACATTCCTTCAATAATAATATTACAACCGATCAGGGGTTCGCCCGTTTGAAGGTCAGTGACTTTACCGGTTATTTTTCCGGCGGTTCCACCGATCAAAATGGAAGAGAATAAAATAAATATACTGCAAAGCAGTTTTCTATATAAATTGTGATAGTAACTCATTTAGTAGTGACGAATTTGCGGTGTGAAATGTAATGCCAATATATCATTTTCAAAAACAAGAATAATGTGAATTATTAATCAATACAAAATTAGCTTTCACAACATTAATGAAATTCATTTTAATTAATTTGGTAACTCATGGCAGAGTTACACTTAAATTAAACAATGATTTTTTCAACATTATGTCAAAATTAATAGAACTATTACAGCATTTTGGATTATCAGCAAATGCAGCAAAAGCCTATGTGGCATTGCTGAAATATAACCCTTCAACCGGATACGAAATAAGTTCTCAATCCGGTATTCCTAGATCTGCAATTTATTCGATATTAAATCGACTGGAAACAATTGGGATTGTGAATTCTGTTGGCGAATCACCGAAAAAATTTATACCATTAGCACCCTCATCATTATTAGAACATTTTGACCACTCCCATCAGGATCGATTAGATGATTTAAAGGAGACTATTGGAAAAATTGATATAGATGATGATGCATTTGATTTTTGGCATCTACATGGATATCGAAATCTTATTTTGAAGATGAGAGAAAATATTAATAATGCAAAAGATAAAATTTTTATGAGTGGCTGGCCTCGTGAAATTAAAGCAATTGAGAAAGATTTAATCGCAGCAAAAGAACGAGGTTTAGATATTACACTTTTTTCATTTTGCAGTTTAGATAAACAGATTGGAAAAACCATATCATACGAATTGGATGAAGAAAAATTGAGGAAGATATGGACCCCCAAGGTAATTCTGGTTGTGGACCATTCTTCTACCATCATGGGAAGTGCTAGGGAAACCGGCGAAAGTCGTTCTATCTACACTAAAAATGAAGCTATTATTGAAATTGCAGCTAATCATATTATTTTGGATATTACACTTGCAGGACAAAGACTTGGCTTTGATCCGAACCCTATTGTAAAACGGATTATGAAACGTCCGGACCTCGATCTTGATCGATTGATCAAATCCTAACAAATCAACATTGATTCGACCTTGACTCCTATGATTCTATTTGGCAATATTATTAGTTACTCATTGATGAGTTACTATTTTTTTGTTATAAAAAACCAATAAGAGCAAACCATCCTTAATAAAAATGGATAGAAAAAGCGGCATTTTATTACATATTACATCTCTTCCTGGGAAATATGGGATTGGTGAAATTGGGCCATCGGCATTTCAGTTTGTCGATGATTTATCCGAGATGAAACAGAGTCTTTGGCAAATTTTACCTTCAAATCCACCCGATAAGTATAATTGTCCATATAGTGCTGAATCTGCTTTTGCAAATAA
>CAZCRK010000149.1:0-1829 GCA_964501035.1 uncultured bacterium | reverse complement strand
GATAGAGAGAATAATCGTGCTCACATTATATTAGATTCGTTGAATATGCCTGAAACATTTATTCTCAACCGAAAACAAATTGATGATGTATATTCTAATGGTGCTTGGATTACATCACCAATAAGTATTCATGAAACTGGCTCAATTCATAATATACTTCAACCTCAAAATGCTCCAAATTCTGAGTATAGATTAGGTCGTGATTTGTTATTCTTCGGTAATATGGAAGATGAAGGGTGTTCACTTTGGAATACTAACAGCGATGATGAGTACTTTGATACCGAAAATTCATTTACTGGATTTCGTTCTTTGGCTCAAAAGCGATTACCCGATTCTGGAGATAATATAATTACGAACTTTGAAGATAGAATTAAAATTAAGGATGATAATATTTATTCATTAAAAGGTCACATAAAAACAGAAAATGCGAATAATGTAACAATTCAAATTCGTTTTTATACATCACGTACTACGTCAAGTATTTTAGGTACAGATGATTTAGATGTTTGGATTGACGGTACAACGGGATGGACACTATATCATAATGAAGTCAATCCGCCGAATAATGCAAAATATTTTGATATTCGATTAAATAGTGATACACCCAATACAGGTGAAGCATTTGCATGGTTTGATGATGTTAGTGTTATAGAATGGACTGAATGGTACGATGAATATGATGAAATTTCAACACCCAATGATTATTACTTCATTCAGTTAAAAAACAATTCAACATTCGTTGATTCTTGGGTGGAATTTCACGAAGTAAATTATGCAAATCTACCTACACCAATATCAGATTTCACTGCAAATCAATCTGAGTTTACTGCACCTGCAACAGTTCAATTTGTAAACGAATCATCAGTTTATACTGGATGGTATGAATGGGATTTTGGAGATGGATTTACCAGCATTGAAAAACATCCTCAGCATACTTATACAGAAAATGGACAATATACTGTTTCGCTAACAGTGTTAGATTATAATGAGAATCCAATTACAACTACATTCACCAATTACATTATATTGACAAATGATTTTCCGTCGGGAGATGTGAATTTAGACAATGACATTGATATTTTAGATATTGTGTTAATGGTAAACATGGTTATCCAAGGGACAGATGAATTCTCGCCTACTGCAGTTGCACTAGCGGATATAAATAGTGATGGTCAAATTGATATTTTAGATATTGTTTCTTTAGTCAATATTATTTTAGAACAATAACTTTAACAACACCCTTGGTCTACTTTTGTGGGTACATTGCAACGGATTTTTTCATACAACAATGCACCCAATATTGTACCGATAATTGGCATCAAAATGTATAACCAGATATTTTCAAACTGACCACTGACTAAAGCTGGTCCAATTGATCTTGCTGGATTCATGGATGCACCTGTTAATGGTCCACCAATGATAGCTGAAATCCCAACTGTAGTGCCAATAGCTAAACCTGCCATTTCACCCACTGCACGTGTATCAGTTGCAACAGAGATGATGACAAGCATGAGAATAAATGATAACGTTATCTCCACAAAACTACCAGCAGTTAATGAAAGCTGGTTTGAAGTTACTCCAAAGGTGTGCCCTATATTACCAAAAAGATAATAATGTAAAAATGAAGCAAATGATGCACCCATGATTTGAGCTGGAATAAAAGCTAATGTTTTAGGAATAGGTAAATGACGCGCAATTGTAAATGCGATTGTAACTGCAGGATTAAAATGTGCTCCAGAAATATGTCCTAAAGCATAAATCATCACAGAAATCACCCCACCAAATACAATTGGTATTCCGATACTTGGAATTGATCCTTCAAATAATTG
>CAZCRK010000148.1:0-1838 GCA_964501035.1 uncultured bacterium | reverse complement strand
TGATTTAACAGTAAAGGAGTAAAATGCAGATACCATCTTATTTAAAAGAAGTAAGGGAAATCAAAATAGGCAAAGAAGATTTGCTGAAATTCGAAGAAGATATAAAAGAGTTGTATGAAGATGCCAAAATTATCAGCCCAGTCCACCTCTCAAAGGGTAATGAAAATGAGGTAATTGAGATATTCAAGTATGTACATCCTGAAGATTGGGTGTTTTCATCATGGAGAAATCATTATCATGCCCTGCTGCATGGTATGGGTCGAGAAAAATTATTGAAAGATATTGTAGATGGATACAGTATGAGTACTAATTCGGTTGATCCGAAATTTTACTCATCATCAATTGTTGCCGGTATCATTCCGATTGCGATTGGTGTCGCAAAAGGATTGAAGATGAAAGGATCTGTTCACAGAGTGTGGTGTTTTATTGGAGATATGACATTTGAAACTGGGATTTTTTATGAATCATATAAATATGCAACCAATATGGATCTGCCAATTCAATTTGTCGTTGAAGATAATGGATTAAGCACCAACACCCCAACAGCGGAAACCTGGGGAAATATAAAGAAAGCTGTCCCAGATAATGTTATATATTATTCATATGAACGCGGATATCCGCATCATGGTACCGGTAATTGGGTACTGTTTTAAAGAAGGGAGTTATTATGGGTTACAAAGATGAATTAGTTAAAGCAATGGAATGGCTGGCTGCAAAGGAAAACACAATTTTTATTGGTCAATCTGTCAATTACAGCGGGAATGCTATATTCAATACATTGAAAACGGTACCTGAAAATAAAAAACTTGAGGTGCCGGTATTTGAGGATCTTCAGATGGGTATGTCGACCGGAATTGCTCTGGAAGGATATGTTTCTATCACATGTTACCCAAGATTTGATTTCTTATTGCTGGCATGTAATCAGTTAATCAATCATCTGGACAAATTCCGGGTAATGTCTAATGGGAATATGCTGCCAAAAGTAATTATAAGAACATCCATTGGAGCCAAGAAACCGCTTGATGGAGGGGTTCAACACACCCAGGATTATACTACAGCAATGGAAGAAATGCTTACGGACATAAATGTAGTATTATTAAATGAGCCTGATGAAATAATGCCAGCATTCAAAGAAGCATATGAACGTGAAGATGGAAAATCGACCTTGGTAGTAGAATGGGGTGATTACTATAACGAGAAGTAACTTTTAACAAAAAGGTGCACTATGGAATCAAAAATTATTGATTCATTTAAAGGAAAAAACGTCCTGGTAACCGGTGGTACCGGTATGGTTGGAAGGGAAATAGTAAAATTATTATGTGATTATGAAAGCCAGGTTAAGATTGTATCACTGGATGATATAATTGTTGATCGTAGAGCAGAACATGTCAAATTGGATTTAACAGATATAAATAATTGCCTGAAACTTACCAGGGGTGTGGATTATGTATTTCATGTTGCAGGCATAAAAGGATCAATTGATGTTACAAAATCAAAACCTGCTAGTTTTTTTGTTCCACTTTTAATGTTCAATACAAATATGCTTGAGGCGTCAAGGTTGAACGGTGTTAAGAAGCTTGTATATACCAGTTCAATTGGTGCTTACTCCAGTGCTGAAGTATTCATCGAGACCGAAAACCGTGATGGGCCACCGATGGACATGTTTCCAGGATGGGCTAAACGAATGGCTGAACTGCAGTTGCAGGCTTACATCAAACAATATGGCATCAACTGGTCTGTAGTTCGTCCCTGCAATGTGTATGGCCCCGGTGATAATTTCGATCCGGAAAATGCGATGGTAATACCAACCCTTATGATGAGGATATCTCGGGGCGAGA
>CAZCRK010000147.1:0-1863 GCA_964501035.1 uncultured bacterium | reverse complement strand
GCTGGTATAATTTTTACATTCACCACATATCACATGGCTCATTCACAAGGACATTTTGGATTATCAATGATAGTATGGATTCCAATTTTTGTCTTGTTTCTTTTCAAATTACTTGAAAAACAATCAAAGATTTATCCAATTATAGGTGGAATAGTATTTTTCCTCGTTTCATTTACACATCTATATTATTTTGTGTTCATCGTTATGTTTTCAATTGTATTTTTTACAATTTACATTTTTAAGCAAAAAAAAGTTTCGAATAAGACATTCATTGTAAATTTTTTCATACTGCTTCTAATTGGTTTAATCAGTACGTCTATTCTATTGATACCGACAATTGGAGACTCTGATTTACCAAATAGACCATTATATGAACACAATTTATTTTCAATTAATCTGGAAAACCTTATACTTCCTGTACCGGAACATACAACTCAAATTATTTCTGATGGCGGGACAATTAGATCATTCTATGCGTTTTTTGATAAGCCGTTTGATACGTACCAATTACAGATTGAAAACCTTGTATTCCTAGGCTATTCGGTTATTTTTCTATCTGTACTTGCTGTTATCAAATATAGACAAAAACACGTATGGTTCTGGTTACTCATAGCTGGGATTTTTATTGTGATGAGTCTTGGACCTGAATTGAAAATTTTCTATGAACCTACAGGAATTATCTTACCGGAACGAATATTCTATGACACAATACCTGAATGGAACGAAATAAGAGCACCAGCAAGATTTATTGTAATGGCTAATTTAGCAATGGCTGTACTAGCATCTTATGCTGTATATGGATTAATAAAAAACAAATTCTCTTCGTTTAAACAACAACTAATATTAACAGGAATTATAGGATGTGTTATTCTTTTTGAGTTTTCTATGATTCCATTTGATTCTCAAACAGAATTAGTCCCTGGTATCTATGAAGAAATTAAAAATGATGAATCAAAATTTGTTGTATTAGCTGCACCAATAGGTGGAACCGGTGATGGGTTTTTGATGTCAGATCCTAGAATTTTATATCACCAAATATATCATGAAAAACCAATTTATGGTGGCTATGAATCGAGGACTTCACTTGAAACAATGGATCAAACGCGAACATATTTTCTCAACATATTTCATAAATTTGGCAGTCAAAATGATATTGTAAAACAAGATCTAGCCACTAATGGATTATCACTTTTTGAATACTTTGATATTAAATACCTGACAGTACACAAGGAACTAGCAAAATCAGAAAAAACTTCACAAATTAAACATCTCATGGCAAAAATTTTAAACGGAAATGGACCAATTTATGAAGATACTAAAATGATTGTTTACAAAATTCCAAAACCTGATTATTCAGAACCATTTTTGTTGCTAGGATCTGGTTGGCATAATTATAAATCATGTACTGATACTGAGGCAAAAAAAATATTTGATTGTAATGCACGTTCTACGACGAAAAATTCAGAAATATTGATAGTAAATCCAACAAACTCTGATAGAGAGATCATGCTGAACATAATTTTGAGTTCGGAGGGAAGTGAAAGAACGGTTGTGGTTTCCATAAATAATGAAAAATTGGATACATTAGACATTCCTACTGTACCGACGAATATGACAATTGAAGAATTAATTATTAAACCTGGTGTCAATGTTGTGACACTTGATACAAATCAATTTTCCATGACATACTATGGTTTGGTGGGAACAGATATTGATGAAAGAATTCCAAGAACGTTAAGCTTTCATGTACAATCTATTTCAATTACAAATTAACCATAGCTTTATTTTAACGAATTTAGTGAAATGATGTGTTGCTTAAACTCGCAATCTTAATCTCTGGGAGAGGTAGCAACATGAAATCAA
>CAZCRK010000146.1:0-1880 GCA_964501035.1 uncultured bacterium | reverse complement strand
CATCGATTATTACATGTGCTGTGATAGAACCTGTAAACTCAAAATCTGGTGGATTTATTGACCAATCAGATATATCATCTGTACCACCATCTCCACCACTCACACCATGTAATTCAAGCGGTGCGAATCCATTACCAATTGTCATATTAGAAGAAAACTCCTGTGTTTCATCTAAGACAATAACTTCCGTACCATTATAGAATTGAAATGTTAACACCTCTCCACTGGTTTGATTGCTATAAATCATTATGGGGTAATAATAATTCCCGGCTGGTGGGAAAAATAATGCCGTTTGTACGCCTCTTACTTCTTCTCCAACAAACGCAGCTAATGTTCCAGAATCTGTAGTAATATCATCGATTATTACATGTGCTGTGATAGAACCTGTAAACTCAAAATCTGGTGGATTAATTGACCAATTTGGATCTTGTGCAAATCCAATTTGTAAAAATACAAATGTTAACCCAAATATATACTTTGCGAATTCTCTCATAATTTCCTCCTCTATGAAATTGATCTAATTAAATGTATGTTAATTTACTTTAATTTATTTTAACAACATTATCTTTTGTGTTGATTTGTTTCTCTCTGAAACAGCTTGGATAATATAGATTCCGCTTGAAACATCATTTGCATTCCAAGTGAATTCTTTATAGCCTGACAAGATGCCTGAATGAATTGTTTCAATTAATTGACCATTCACGTTATACACACCCACAGAAACATGTGCTTCAATAGGGACATGTATTCCAAATGAAGTTGATGGGTTAAATGGATTTGGATATGCTTCCGTTAACACAAAATTTTCTGGAATATCTATAGATTGAAGATTAACTGTTTCTATAGCATTTCCCATTGTCATATCTTCAATAAATGAAATACTTCCTGCTAAATCAACAACAGATCCATCCAGAGTATCATATAGTTTGAATGTTAACTTTTCACCGGATTCATTTCCATACACCATGAGTGGATACACAAATTTACCCTCAGGTGGGAAGTAAAGTGCAGTTGCTTGTCCCCTGCATTCATTTCCTGAAAAGGCAAATAATACATGTTCTTCATTGGTTACATCCATACCATCAACAGATACAGTAGCAGTGATTGAGCCGTTGTATTCGAAATTATATGGATTTACATCCCATGAAATATCGTTTACACTTTTTTCAAGCCAATCAGTATTATTATTTTCTTCAATAAATAAGCCATCGATTGGATATTCAAGTGTATTTGCTTCAGTCATTTGAATCATATACCCTTCAAGCCCTTGTAATGTGTTAAGTGTTCCAAACCATCCCCAACCATCATAATAATCTGAGAATGTAGTTTGATTTTTGGCAAACACAGCTGAACCCTCAATACTAACTAAAGCTACGTTAATATCAATAGGATTCTGAGGTGTATAAGACACCCAATTCCAACCCTCTGATAACTCTAAGGGATAGTCTGCAACATTAACTGGTTCACCGGTAAATACTAAGTTATCTGAAGCATCCATTCTTAATCTATACATTGTTGTGTTTGTTAAAACATCCAATGTACCAAACCAACCCCAACCTGCATAGTAGTCAGCAAAAGTGGTTTGGTTTTTGATAAACACAGCATTTTCATCCAAAGATGATAACAAAGTATTCAACGACATATCATCTGTAAATACGTTTAAAGAGAACCAATTCCAACCATTTGAAAATGCAATATCTACATCCACACCCTGGCATTCAGTTCCATCACCACCACATATACCACATTCATCAAGAACATTACCTTCACAGTCACAATCTCCAACAGGCATTTCTTCACAACCACAATCATAAATTGCACCAGGACCGTCACAAACACCACAATCATCTAATGCAGAAGTTCCACCCCAAACACCAGCA
>CAZCRK010000145.1:0-1896 GCA_964501035.1 uncultured bacterium | reverse complement strand
TGATTTAGATGGAGATGGTACAGTTGATGCTGATGAAATCGTAGGTTGTATGGATCCAACAGCATGTGATTATAATGTAGAAGCAACAGACTCTGGAGAGTGTAAAAATGAAGTAGCTTGGTATACTGATGAAAATGGAAATGATTATTTAATTGACAATGTTAATTGTGAATTAATATCAGAAGAAACTATAGAAATAGGTTCAAACGGAGTCATTGAAGAAACAGAAATTGTAATCCAAATGGATGATGGAAGCACAATAAATATCACCTTACCCGAAGGGACATCCGTTGACTTTCCTGAAGGATATGAAGGTGATATGTTATTATCATTAATATCAAACAATAATTATGATTTTAATTCACTACCTGGAACCGGTCTTGTTGGTTTGGAAGATGCTGAAGTTACGGGGAATGTGTTTGGAATATATCCATTTGGTACAACTTTTAATTCAACAATAGTAATGAGCATTGATTATAACAATTCTAATCAACAAGAGTCCTATTTATTTTCTGGGATATTTAATTCTACAGCTATAGAGTGGAATCCATTAAATGTTTGTAATTCATCAGAATCAAAATGTAGTTCATCAACAATCTATACAACTGGATTATATACCATTTTATCAGGAGAAAATTTATCTAGTAATATTGACTTAGATGGCGATGATGTATATGATGCTGATGAAATTGTAGGCTGTCAAGATTCAACAGCATGTGATTATAATGTAGAAGCAACAGACTCTGGAGAGTGTAAAAATGAAGTAGCTTGGTATACTGATGAAAATGGAAATGATTATTTAATTGACAATGTTAATTGTGAATTAATATCAGAAGAAACTATAGAAATAGGTTCAAACGGAGTCATTGAAGAAACAGAAATTGTAATCCAAATGGATGATGGAAGCACAATAAATATCACCTTACCCGAAGGGACATCCGTTGACTTTCCTGAAGGATATGAAGAGCTAAGTTTAATTTTAAATGATAGTTTTGATTTGAATACACTCCCTGGGTCAGGTGTACCTGATGAAGCAACAATCATTGGTGATATTGTTGGGCTTTATCCTCTAGGGGTAACTTTTGAGCCACCCATTAGTGTTGAAATTGACTTTAGTCTTTCCCGTGCATTAGAATATTATCTTTTCCATGTATCTGATCCCAATTCAGAAGATTCAGCATCAAAGAAATGGAACCCGGTAGGGACATGTAGCATCAATGACTCTAGATGTACGGCACCTTCTGTAGAGACTTCAGGGCTGTTTGCAATTTTATATGGAGACGATTTATCTAATGATGTATATATATTGCCAACAGAATTTAAATTTTATGAAAGTTATCCAAATCCCTTTAATCCAGTAACGAATATATCATTTGACATACCAGTTTCTACAGAGATTGGAATTTCAATATTTAATATTAACGGTCAAATAATTCATCAATTTCCTACGGGTTATTATACACCTGGTCATTATAAATTTGAATGGGATGCGGGTGAGGTTTCTACAGGAATATATTTAATTCAAATGAAAACCGATGATGAAATTCATCAACAAAAAGTAATGCTATTAAAATAAAAAAATTAAGGCTCAGTTTACTGAGCCTTTTCATTTATGGTAAAAAAAGTAATTCTAATAAGTATATATCTATTCATTTATGGATGCAATGGTTGTAATTCAGACTCTCCTATGGATCCATCTGATCCTCAAGAAAGCATAGCAGGCTGTACTGATTCAGCTGCATGTAATTTTAATTCAGAAGCAACGGATGACGACGGTAGTTGTGAATATTCTTCATGCGGTGAATATCCTACTAATTCACTATGGTTCATTTCAGAAGGAGATGATACATGGGCAATTTACTACAATGCAGATGTTGAAATTGGAGGGTTTCAATT
>CAZCRK010000144.1:0-1906 GCA_964501035.1 uncultured bacterium | reverse complement strand
TGAAGGATGCCAGCATACTTGTTCAATTGGGAATGCAAAGAGCTTATGATTCAATAAAACCTGGTGTTCGTCAAAATCAAGTAGCAGGCAATATTCAACAATCATTATTATCAGGTAAGGATGAAATGGGTGGTGAATATTCAGGTTTAAACATCATATTGGCAAGTGGGGTTTCAGCATCAGCCTCGCATTTAACTCCCACTGATAAGAAATTTAATGAGAATGAAGGTACTATAATAGAGTTAGGCGGTGTTAAACATAGATATCATTGCGCATTGTCTCGAACGATTTATATTGGTAAACCTGATCCAAAAACTAATGATACTTTAAAAATTACGAACGAGGGTGTTGAGAGAGCTATAGAGAAAACTAAACCAGGTAATACATGCCATGATGTAGCTGTTGCTTTTTGGAGTGTGCTTGAAAAATATGGTTTAGAGAAAGAATCTAGATGTGGATATTCTATAGGACTTGGTTACCCACCGGATTGGGGAGAGCATACTTTAAGCATTCGTAAAAATGACATGACTGTTTTACAGCCCAATGTTACATTTCATTTGATGGCAGGCATGTGGATGGACACCTGGGGTCTTGAAATTAGTGAGTCAATTCGCGTGAATGAAAAAGGATGTGAGTTATTTTGTGATTTCCCAAGGTCATTGCATTTAATTTAAAAATATTTAAACGCACTTAAATGAATTCTAAACCAGAAATTACTTTTGGTACACGTATTAGAAAATCTCCTTTTTTTGAGTCTACGATGAAATGGGGGTGCAAAGGATTTACTGTTTATAATAAAATGTACATGCCAACCTACTATAAAACATTTGTTGATGATTATTGGTCGTTGGTCAGTGATGTTACCTTGTGGGATGTAGCGGGTGAAAGACAAGTTGAAATTAAAGGAAAAGATGCAGAACGATTTGTAGAATTTATTACTCCTCGTGATATTTCTAAATGCAAAGTTGGACAGTGCATGTATATACTTATTACAGAGAAAAATGGTGGTATTATTAATGATCCTGTTCTTTTAAAATTAGATGAAAATCATTATTGGTTATCCACCGCGGATAGTGATGTTTTGCTTTGGTGCCTGGGCATAGCATCTGCGAATATATTTGATGTACAATTACGGGAGCCAGATGCTTCACCTTTATCTCTTCAGGGTCCAAAAGCTACGGATTTGATGGAAAAAATTTCTGGAAACTGGATAAGGAATCTAAAATTCTTTTATTTCAAAGAAACAACAATAAACAACATTCCAGTTGTTATTGCCCGAAGTGGCTGGAGTGGTGAAGTGGGGTATGAGATTTATTTGATGGATGGAGAAAAAGGCAATAAACTTTGGGAGATTATTATGCAGGCCGGACAAGAGTTTAAAATTGCTCCTGCGGCACCCTCTCAAATAAGTCGTATTGAGAGTGGAATGCTTTCTTACGGAAACGATATGACGCTTGATGAAAATCCTTTTGATTTAGGTATGGACAAGTTTGTAAACCTGCAAAAAAAAGCTGATTTCTTGTCAAAAAAAGCTCTTAGGGAAATACACAAAAAAGGACCAACCAAAGAACTTATCGGTATTGAAATTCTTGGTAATTTCCAAGATGAATTTAGTTCAGATTATGTGCCAATTTATTCTGATAGTGATAAAATTGGAAAAATTACTTCTAGTGTATATTCACCCAGGCTGAAGAAAAATATAGCTCTTGGTATCGTTAACAAAAGGAGTGGATCCGTTAATGGATCTTATTTTATTAAAAAGAATAATACTGATTTTGAGATTAGTGTTTGTGACTTACCTTTTTTAAGAAATAAATAAGTATTTAATCGTTTGCATCATCACTACCGCCTGCTCCTTTAATTCGTGACTCTTCAGACTCTGGAACAAAAGTTTTGGCTGCTAATT
>CAZCRK010000143.1:0-1909 GCA_964501035.1 uncultured bacterium | reverse complement strand
AACTTCCTGCATCTTCCACTAATAATTTGTATTTTGTTTTCATTGTTATTTATACCATTTACTATGCTGCCATAGGAGAAACCATACTTGGAACTTCAACAAATCCAATGGTATCTTCCAATAAATCCTTATAACTATCAAGAATTCTAGTTCCTTTCTTTTTATGATGTTCAAAATGTATCAAAAAAAGATTTTCTGGTTCGTCTGTTCCACCCTTTTCTAACGGAATAAAATGATCTAATTCATATAACTCACCATTAAGCATATCTTCCCATGATATTTCATGGTCATCACATGGATCAATAGCTGGTTTATATTCTTCACCATTTATGCCTGGGTTTCCCCCTTGTTTTTTCCAAGCTACAATTCTATCATGTATTGTTTTTGGTTTGCGTAATTTTGAAGTTTTTGTAGTAATCAGTTTACTCACAACTGAATCTAATAATAGATCTCGTTCCGCTATTTCAAGTACTTTATTCATATATTCATCTGATGATTTTGAAAGCATATCAGAATATACAAGATTAGAACCCTTACTAGATTTGTGACAAAAATTTGTATCTATTCTACGAGCAAGTTCTTGTCTAACAAAAACTTTAAAAATCGTTTCCATGTCTTTTTTGCCACCCAATACTTTATTAGTTTCTAAAACTCTTGTCATTATTTGAAAAAAGGTCAAAAACCATCTCCAATTTATTCCTTTTGGTTTCTTAATATCATAAGATTCTTTCCCTTTTGCATTAATTTTCTTAACTAAAAGATAATCCATAGAGGGATATATTTTCTTCAATATATTAGCAAATTCTAATCTTTTATTATAATGTCTGGAATTATCTTTATACATCCAAGTTGGTTTAGTATAACTAAAATACTTTGTACCCTTATAACCATCAATATTATCATCAAAAATAGCTCTTCGGGACACATACCATTCCCATAACCATACAATAAATTCATCTGATTTGGCCCCAGCCTCTGGTTTACCCAAATAATCATTATATTTCAAATACTCTTCACCCAAAACACATACTTCAGGCGCAATATCTACATAAAATGTATTCCTAAATTCTTGAACATTTACTGGTTCACTTATATTCACTACCTGAAAAATCTGCGACATATCTTTTCTAGTACACCCATAAACAATCGTAATTGGAACGAAATCATTTAAAATCTCTGTTTGAAATTCTTTGGAAAAATCTCCAAATTTCATTTCTCTAGTGTCAAAATCAAATATAGTGTTTTCTTTTTCTTCTAAAAAATTTGGAAGAAACTCTGTTTCAGTTTTATCAGTATACGGAAAGTGTGGATCGCTAATTTGATTATCATGGAAATATCTAATATAATGAAATAAACCTTCATTCATTACAATTTCACCTTTTACAAATTCAACCATTGCCCAAGTTCTTTGTTGTCCATCACTACTGACATAATCATACCCTTCTTCTTTCAAATTTTCAAAAAACTTTACATCTTCTTTATAATATTTTTTACAATATTCAATACAAGCGTCAATATGTACTAAAATAACTGGTGTAAGATTCATATTACATATGACAGATTGCATATATAAATGTTTTTTAATATCATCCCAACATTTTAGCCGTTGTGTTTGTTTTGAAAAGTATATTTTATCTTGATTCGTCAACCTAATTAGTTCTTGCATCGCAATTTGACTAGGTTTCTTTATAATCCTTTTACGAATATATCTGGTAATGCTCATATCAATTTTTCATATTTAATTGTTCATATTATAATTATAACAATTTTTCAACAAATTGTCAAGTGTAAAATTCTAATAATGGGGATTTTTCCCTTTGAAATACTTCACTAATCATAATTTCCTTTTCCCACGCATCTGCCCCTCTTCTCATTTGATCTGGCAAATCTTGATCATTTTTATAAGTGT
>CAZCRK010000142.1:0-1975 GCA_964501035.1 uncultured bacterium | reverse complement strand
ACTCCTGCAATAACTATAGCACCAGGATTGATTACAGCACCAGATTTTATGTTTACGCGTTCTACTTTTCTTGGATATTCACCTCTTTTTAAAAACAAGTTTGCAGAAGGATTACTGTGAGCAAAGATCATTGAATGAGACCCAAGGGTTACATTATTACCAATCTTAACTAGATCTGGATATACAAGATCAATTAGAACATAAGGATTAAAATGACAATTTTGTCCAATTTTTACACCTCGAATTCTTTGCATTTTTACCGCAAATCCTGAACTTGGAGATGAATATGCAAGAGAGTGTAAAATCCAACTACGCAAAAATTTTGTCTTAATTTTTAATCTACCAAAGCTTCCAGAATATCCATAATATTCCATAACCTCTTTTTCATTTATTGGGAATGTATTATCGTCTTCAGACATATGTCAATCATGACTACAAACTAGTTTTTGTTTGTAAAGCTTACTGATAAAAAATAGTAGAAATACTACACAATATTTATTGTTGAACCTCATATTTATTAAAATAGAGTCTTGGAAAGAAAATTATCAGAATATATCATAGAATCAAAAAAAGTAGATTCTTCAGATTTTGAGAGTAAAATCAAGATTGCTTTACTAGGAAGTTTCACGTTGGATGGTTTGAATGAAACAATCAAGGTAAAATGTTCAGAGTTAAAAGTGGGCTGTGATACATTTTATGGTGGTTATAATCGCTATAATGAAGAGATACTAAATAGTGAAAGCAAACTTTATTCTTTTTCCCCGGATGTTTGTTTTCTTATTTTAGATACCAGAAATATTTTGGGAGATTTATTTTATAATCCATATAATTTATCAGTAGACAAACGTCGAGAATTTATACAAAATAAAATTAATGAATTAATTAATCTAATAAAATCTTTTAAAGAAAAATCAAATTCAAAATTAGTCATTTCTAATTTTATTATTCCAACATATTCACCATATGGAATATTTGAAACCAAAACAGATTATGGTTTACAGGAAATGGTTTTTGATCTAAATCATAAACTAAATAATATTTGTAGAGATGAAAATTCAATTTATGTTTATGATATTAATGGATTTATTTCAAAACATGGTGAAGAGAATGTATTTGATTTTCAACAATATTTTTTTGGTGATGTAAAAGTATCATTAAGTTATATTCCAATTTTGGCAAATGATCTTCTAGGATATATTAAACCAACTTTAGGTCTCAATAAGAAGTGTATTGTTTTAGATCTTGATAATACTTTGTGGGGTGGTATAGTGGGTGAAGACGGATTTAATAAAATCAAATTAGGACCACAACCCCCAGGAAATGCTTACCTAGAATTTCAAAAATATTTACTTGCTCTTCATGAACGTGGAATAATTTTAGCTGTAAATAGCAAAAATAATCTAGAAGATGCAATTCAAGTAATCAAAGAGCATCCAAATATGATTCTGAGGGAAAAACATTTTGCTTGCTTGAAGATTAATTGGAATGATAAAGTCACAAATTTGAAGAATATTGCTCAAGAACTCAATATAGGGTTAGATAGTATGGTGTTTCTGGATGATGATCAAGTTAATAGAGATTTTGTACGTGAAACTCTTCCCGAGGTACTTACTATTGAATTACCAAAGGATCCTTCATTATATGTTTCAACATTAACAGAATTGAATGATTTTCATGTTATCAAGATCACAGAAGAGGATAAGCAACGTGGTAAAATGTATACACAACAACGAAAGAGAGTAGAATCCGGAAAAAACTCTGCCAGTTTTGAAGAATATCTTAAACAGCTAAATATTAAAATTCATATTAAAAAAGCTGATGAGTTCACAATTCCTAGAATATCTCAACTCACTTTAAAAACAAATCAATTTAATCTCACAACAAAACGTTATCAAGAAGAGGATATCAAAACTTTCTCTCAGGATAAGAAAAAAATTGTTGGTTGTGCACAGGTAGAAGATAAATTTGGAGATAA
>CAZCRK010000141.1:0-1980 GCA_964501035.1 uncultured bacterium | reverse complement strand
CAGATACATTTCCAAAATTAAAGAAACTAAATTTTGGACAAGCCAATTTTGAACCTGGGATGGATTATACACTTTTTCAAATAAATAGTACTCCATTTGCAACTATGGTTTGTATGGAGTCAACATTTCCCAATTTAAGTAGAAATTTTGTTCAAAAAGGTGCTCAATTTTTATCATTTGTAGTTAATGATGGTTGGTATGAAACTGCACCTGAACCTCAACAACATGCTAGACAATCAATTTATCGTGCTGTTGAAAATCGAAAGCCTGTTATTCGCTGTGCAAATACGGGTATTTCCATGATAATTGATAAGCGAGGGAACATAACCCATCAACTTGGGTTGAATGAATCTGGTTGTGTAACAGCACAGATTTATCCTTCAGAAAAGTTGACATTTTATTCACAATATGGTGATAAATTTGCTCAGTTGATTTTATTATTAACTATTATAGTTGGATTTATATCTTTACGAAAAAATGAAAAAAATATTATTTAAAGCACTATTATTTATTTTGTTAACTCAAACAGTTTTTGCTGGACCAAAGTTAAAATCTCTCATTCTTCCAGGATGGGGTGAAGCTAGTATTTCTGAGACAAATAGAGCAAAAAATTTCTTTATACGAGAAGCTATTTTATGGGTATCTGTAATAGGTGGAAATTCGTTACATAATTGGTACAAGCAGGACTATGAATCGTTTGGTGTATTACATGCTGATGTTGATTTTACTGGTAAGGATTATATTTTTGCAGTAAATATGGGCCACTATGATTCGATGACATTATATAATGATGATATGGAACGCCGTAGAGCTATTGAAGATTTATATTCAGAATCAAATAATGAACATTGGGAATGGGACACCAAAGCAAATAGATTAAAATTTGATAAAATGAGAATAACTAGTGCAAATAGTAAAAAAGTAGCCAACTTTGCTATTGCAGGGTTGATAGTCCATAGAATTGTTTCAGTGATTGATGTTTTATATTTAGAGCGAAAATCTGGAAAATATAATTTTAGTTCTGCATTTATACCACATGGAACATCTAACGTAGAAATCCAACTACAACTTACATTTTAGTTTTTGCAATATTTTCTCTCTGCCCTTGAAAGCTTGTTGAGAAAACCACGATTCAATCATCATTTTCATATCCCTTTCAGCATACTTACTCATATATGAATCTATAAATTTCTTACGGTCAAAATTTCTAGAGATAGATTCAACAGGGATACAATTACTATTCAGTAAAGAAAAATGATTAAACTCTAGAATATCTTGATAGGAAAAATAGTCTTGTGCACATAATATCTTATCCAATTTATGCTTGTAAGTCCATTGGAGAATTGCATTAGGTAATGGGGGTAGGGTTATGCCTAACTTTTGCTCGTTCATACCATATTGTGAATTTGATTTATGTATAAAAACATGGTCACACGCAGATGCAAGGATAAAACCTCCTGCAACTGCATGTCCTTCAATATACCCAATAACAGGATTGGGGTGATTTAACACAATATTCAGTAAATTTTGAAATTTGTATATTAGTTCAACTAATTCTTTTTCATTCATTTTGTGAACTGAAAATAAATCTAATCCACACGAGAAAAATTGTTCATTTCCTTTTAAAACAATTGGTAAATCAGAATGTGAATTTGAAAAAGTGTCAATTAGTCTATCTAGAAAAGAGTGGTTTATCGCATTTGACTTACTATGGTTCATAGAAATAGTGATACAGTTATTGCCAAAATGGTGTTTAAAAGATTGTGACATTTTCAAATTTACATAGTATGAGTATTGTTTTCAAAAGAACAGATTGCGTAATTTATAAGTCTTGCTAGCAAAAGCATAGCCCTCGTAGCTCAGCTGGATAGAGCAACGGACTTCTAATCCGTAGGTCACACGTTCGAATCGTGTCGAGGGTACAAAGGAAACCCCCTTCTATAAGTTGGGGGTTTTTTATTTGTCAAATATATTCAATAA
>CAZCRK010000140.1:0-2010 GCA_964501035.1 uncultured bacterium | reverse complement strand
ACTCTATAGTCTTTTAACTGCTTCCTTCTCCCAGCTAAAGTGATTCAAACATTTTTCACTTTCAACTTTAATACCTTATAAACTTTTCACTGAATAGTGAGCTTACCGAACTATCACCCTTCACCCTTCAAACTTCAAACTTCAAACTTCTATTATTTCCTTGGGAATTTTATAGGGACTTAATCTCTGTTTTAAAAATTGTTTAAGCTGAGTTAACTCAATTTGCTGACCTTGAACTTCCGCAACAACAATGTCACCCCATTTTTCATGCGGTTTTGAAAATACTCGTGCAGCCATAACTTGAGGATATGATAAAATACATTGTCGTATTTCTTCGGGATCTATATTCTCACCACCAGAAACAATTGTATCGCTTAATCTGCTTTCAATGAAAATAAATCCATCTGAATCGATGCGAGCAATATCTTGTGTGTCCAACCAAGTGGTTATTGGCTCCTCATTAATATATCCAACCATATTGCATGAACTATCCACCCGCAGAGTTGTATGTTTAATTTTACAATTAACATTTTTAAAAACATGTCCAACTGAATCAAATTTTGATGGATATTCATGTACCCAAAATCCACAAATTCCTGAGGATGTTTCTGTCATTCCATACGATTTATACACCGGTACATCATGGGTTAAAATGGTATTTAGTAATGCCTCAGAACTACTACTACCACTTAATATAAATCCTCTAAAATCGTTAGATTTGAAATCTGTATTGTGACTTAATAGTTTATCTAGTATGGTTGGTACGACTGAAACCCATGACACTGATTGGTTTTGAATAGCATGAATAACTGCGTTTACATCAAATGAAACTGTTGTCACTTTAAAGCCATAAATCATTGCTCTAAAAAATATTGATATACCACCAATATGATGTATGGGTAAACAATGTAAATAATTGTCTGATGGGTGAAATTCTAATTGGTCGTGCCAATTCGATGCAGATTCAATAATGTTTCGCTCAGATAGTTGCACTGCTTTTGGTGTGCCAGTTGTACCCGAAGTAAATAGGATAAGAGCAACATCATCAAGCGATTTAGAATGACTCAAATCTGTAGGACCACAACCACCATAACCCTGTGATAATTCTTCAATTGGGAAAACTGGAATATCTACACTATTCGTTTTATCAGCCAATCCCCAACTTGTGAGTATTACCGATGGGTTTGTTACCCTTATCATGTTTGAAATTTCAATTTCTGTATGATTGTTTGGGAGTAAAACTGGAATTGCTCCAATAAGAAAACATGAATATACAGAAATTATGGATTCAATTGAATCATCCAGTAATATTCCAACCCTATCATCTTGCTGAACCCCAATATTTCGTAAAATTTTTCCTCGGGTAGAGATTTCAGAAACAAAAACAGAAAAAGAAATGGAGATAGTTTCAGATTGAATGCAAATTTTTTCTGGATGTGAGTCCGAATGTCGATGTAAAAAATCAATTAACATATAAAATGGAGTCTAATTCAAATAGAATATCTGTGGAGAGTCCACAAGCATCTGTAATTTGGTTTGCTTTGGCTAACTCGGAACAAGCGGATAGGCCAATCGGTGATTCAAGGGTACTTGTGATAATAGATCGAATGCTATGTTTTTTTGCCAATTGTATAATCCGATTACTTTCATAAATCCCTCCAGTTATGGTGGGTTTTATCACAAATACATCTACAGAAGTATGCTTGATAATCTCTTTTGCAGAATCAACATCCGTTAACGATTCATCAACAGCAATTGGAATAGTTGTTTGGTTGCAAAGTTGTGTTAGCTCACGCAAATTTCCCTCCGGGAGGGGTTGCTCAAAATAATCAATATTAAATGGTTTTAATTTTTCACAATATGCCAATGCTTCTTTCAATGTGAGACTTCCGTTTGCATCCAATCGTAATGCTACATTTTTACCAAAATCATGGGTAAAATTTTTAATTTTAGCTATATCATTTTCTAAAGATGACATCCCAATTTTCATTTTCATTACATCAAAGTTAT
>CAZCRK010000139.1:0-2041 GCA_964501035.1 uncultured bacterium | reverse complement strand
TATTATCTATTTTCTTGATGAGAAAATAAATATGACAAAATTATCTGAATTTTGGTACAATTATTGCTTTAACATATATAAGGAATACAAATGCATAAAAAATTACTCTCATTGCTCATTATTTTTCTGTTTTCAGCGGATATATTTGCTGAGGATGTTTTGATTGAAGAATTCACAATGGTTTTTTCATCACAACAATATATTGAATCATCTGTTTTGGAATCAGGGACTGATTATTATCTAAAAATATCTGGCACTTATGGTATTGCTAATTATACACCACATCGCGATGCTGCGTTTGAATTAAGTAATCAGGAAGCTGCGTGTTATTATCCATGGAGATGGAATGGGATTCCTGATGGTAGTCCTTGGGATTGCGCTAGACCGATTCCTGATGAATATAATTCTGACCATATATACTATTATTATTTTGAAAGTGATGGTACTACAGAAATATTTGAGTTCATTGAATCCGCATCCTGGAATTATGGAGATAATTCGGGGAGTTTAAATTTCCAGATCTGGGAAGTTGGGGATCAAGACCCACCATCCGCTAACCACTCTCTCAGCTTTGATGGAGCTTCTCATGTATCTATCCCTGATTCACCAACATTAAATTGGGGTTCAGGCGATTTCACGGTAACAGCTTGGATTAAAAAAAGTAATAGTAACCCTTCGTATCAAACTATTGTTTCAAAACAGGAAACTACTCCTGGAAATTATTATGGTTGGAATTTAGGGTTAGTATATAATAAGATAAGATTTATTCCAGGTGAAGGATATGATGGTGGATGGATTAATAATGGTACTATTCAGTCTGATTATTTTGTAAATGATGGTCAATGGTATTTTATTACTGGTGTTTTTGACGGTACAAATGGTCAAACGTATATATATGTCAATGGTCAATTAGAAGCCACTGCTGCAGCAAGTACAGTATTAAACCCAGATAATTCTCAAGATTTGAAAATTGGTGCATATATGCCAAGCGGTGCCCCTTCTGGACCAGAATATTTTCATGGGGAAATAGATAATGTCCAAATTTGGAATTCATCCTTAACCCAAGCAGAAATCCAATCTTATATGACTACATCACCTACAGGTAGTGAATCTGATCTTGTAGGTTACTGGAACTTCAACGAAGGCATAGGTACAACTCTAACCGACCAAACTTCCAATGGAAATAATGGCACCATCAATGGTGCTACCTGGAGCACGGATGTACCCGTTCCAGGCTGTACCGACCCCTTAGCCAGTAACTATGACCCCAACGCAAACTCTGATGATGGAAGCTGTTTATATGATGGAGATTATTCTCTCAGCTTTGATGGGGTGGATGATTATGTTACAATGGGTGATCCTGTTGGGTTAGATGTTGGGGATGTTGATTTTACAATTAAAGTAGTATTTAAAGTTGACCCTTCTACGCTGGAAAGTGGTAGATCTCATTCATTAGTCTCAAAAAGGGGATATAGCCTCGGAAATGGCTTTGAGGTGAAGGTAGGAAATAATGGTATGTTACAAGCCTCGATTTACGATAATTCTAGCGAAACTCCTTTTTATGCGACCTCAGATCTTGGCGAGGGTACTGAGGTGGCAGATGGTCAATGGCACATCGCTCATGCGGTATTTGATCGTGATGGTAATGGTACTATGTATTTAGATGGTGTTTCTGGTCCATCCGTTCCACTAGGTCAACAAGGAAATATTGATAGTGATTATTCATTTAATATTGGACATCATTCAGCATTATTGAATGATTGGGGTTTTAAAGGAAACATCGAACAAGTTGCAATCTGGCATTATGCGTTTTCTGAATCAGAAGTTCAAGAATCTCTTACAGATGCTACTCCTTATGGAGATTGGGGTTTGCTTGGAGGTTGGAACATAAACGAGGGAAATGGAAATTTGTTAGAAGATCTTTCAGGCAATAATAGAAATGGTACCATTGTGGGAGCCACTTGGAGTACGGATGTGCCCCCTCCGCCAATGGTCTCCAGTGTACAGATCACTGGAACTTCAGGTTTTAGGATCCTTTCCA
>CAZCRK010000138.1:0-2051 GCA_964501035.1 uncultured bacterium | reverse complement strand
ACAATTGGAGACGCTTATGAAGTTAATTTTCAATTATACTTTTCTACCTTCCCCATGGGAAGTAATTCCCTTTCAAGGGAAAAATATTCCAAAATACTTACCCAAAAAACATATCAGGAGTTTTATATGAAGAAAGTCGCTATTCTTTTTTTGTTAATTATCAGTTTTTCTTTTGCTCAACCGACTGTAACGGTTCAGGACCCAACTGATGTTTCCTCTACTTCTGCTAAATTAAAAGCTAAAGTCAATTTACCTAATGGTTGGACCCAAGTTTATAATGTAAAGGTATATATTCATTTGACCAATAAATCAACAAACAGTACAACCGAAGCTTATACAAAAACTTATACTTCTGGTAACTGGGGTGGAGAATATTCATTCAGCAAAACAGTAACTGATTTATCGAAAGGTACCAATTATGAATATTATGCATCTGCTACCGAAGCCAATTTCGGAACGGTTTATTCAACATCGGAAACAAAGGCATTTACAACACCAACAGATACCTTAAAAGTCCCTTCAGCATATTCTACAATCCAAGCTGGACTTAATGCAGCAACTTCAGGAGATGTGGTTTTAGTTTCAGCTGGTACCTATACTGAAAACATCATATGGCCAGATGTTAATGGTATCAAACTCATTAGTGAAGGTGATTCCAGTAATACGATTATTGATGGCGGTGGAACGAGTAGTGTGATATATATAAATCCTTCGAGCGCAACTATTGACACTACTACACTGATTCAAGGATTTAAAATTACCAATGGCGGCAATATTTCAAATGGAGCAGGTATATTTTGTAACCAAGCCGGAATTACCCTAAAGAACTCTGTGATTAAAAATAATACAGCTAGTGAAAAAGGTGGTGGTATTTATATAAGTAATAACGGAAGACTTAATTTGTATGGCTGTAATATTGAAGCAAACGAAACTCCAAATTATGGTGGAGGAATATATTCTAATGGAATTCTCAATATTAGAAACAGTTTGATTAAGAACAATATTTCGAAATATGGTGGAGGTATCCATTCTATAAATCAATCAGAGATTTATAATACAACAATTGAAGGAAATGTCGTTTCAGGATGGGGCGCTACAGGAGCAGGAGGAGAATTTTATGGCGACAATAAGTTTGAATTGGTTAATGTTTTGAAAAATAAGAACAATGGAAACTCTTATTCTTCAAAAGGTGGCGGCTTTGCTATATATGGCAGTGGCAGTAACAAAGCAATTTCATTGGTTAATGTGGAAATAGTTAATAATCATTCTAATCAATACGGTGGTGGTTTATACCTTCAGCAAGAACTTGAAATTAAAATTACAGATTCAAAAATTATAAATAATACTGCTAAAGATGGTGGAGGTATTTATAATACAATTAATGTTGACTTTGAATTTGATAACACTATCATTGCAAATAATTCTTGCACTAGTAATGGTGGTGGAATTTTTAACGATGGATCGATTTCTGGCGACGTTTTTAGTGGAATTTCACTAGTTGGCAATTATGCTGCAGGTAATGGGAGCGCGTTATATTCAACCGAAGATCCAATTCTAAGAAAAATCACGGCTTTTAATAATATCTCTTCAAGTGGGAATGGAGTTTTTTATACAACAAAGGGATTAATGGAAATTGATCAAAGTAATATAGTTTACAATGGTAGTGGGGTTTTTAACTATGATAATGCTAATCTTCTTAACGCTAAAAATAACTACTGGGGTGATTCATCAGGTCCTTACCATCCATCCCAAAACACTTCTGGAAAAGGTGACAGTGTCAATGCATTTGTAAACGTTGACCCTTGGTTAACAGCACCTAACACAGATGCCCCTCCAATTCCCGCTCAAAATCTACAACTCACAGCAAGCACAGCTACTTCCGCTTCCTTTAGCTGGGATGCCAGTAAGATTGGTGATTTAGCTGGATATAAATTCTATTACGATACCGATAGCAGTGGTTATCCCTATGCAAATAGTGTTGATTTAGGAAATGTAGTTACGAAGTCTTTAACGGGTCTAACTACGGGTAAAAAATATTATGTAGCTGTTAG
>CAZCRK010000137.1:0-2078 GCA_964501035.1 uncultured bacterium | reverse complement strand
AATCTTTGAATATGATGCATCATTTCATCAAATGCAAACTCTCTATGTAAAACATATTTTATAAAATGATTACAAACATGGATAGTTTCACTTAGAGTTTCATTACTAAATCCTGGCAAAGGAGATGCTTCACCAATTCCTGTTATAACACCGTTAGATCCATAAATATGTATCCCGGTTCGTTTAGAATATTCACCTTGTGCAGTCTCGAAAGGTTTTTTAAACGGAAGTGTGAATTGTTTGATACCAATTTCTGTTAATTTCATAAGATGAAACCCATAGATAGTACGATAGAATACAGAAACAATAAACGAGCAGTTTTAACAAGTACTTCATTCAATACTATCCCCTCTTCAAAAAATACTTGAAGTATTAATTTGCCTGCAACTGGAATTAAAAATATGGGTAGATAGAGCGGAAAAATGTTACATGTTTCTGCCAAATACACGGGGATGCCAAAGGCAATTAACATTAATACTGCATATTGATATTTACTGAATGATTTTCCGAAACGAACTGCCAATGTTTTTTTACCTGTTTTAACATCGGTATCTGCATCTCGTACATTATTTACAACCAATATAGCTGTAGATAATGCCCCAATCCCTGCTCCAAGTAAAAAAACATTTGTGTCAACTTCACCGGTTTGCAGAAAAAATGTACCAGGTACTGCAACAATTCCGAAAAACATGAACACAAATACATCACCCCAACCGTGATATCCTAATGGATAAGGGCCACCCGTATACGCAATCGCTGAAATTATGGATAATGTTCCAATGGCAACAATTACCCAACCACCTATCCAAGCTAGATAGCACCCCAGTAACAACGCACTCGTGAAAACAAGCAACATTGCTTTTTTCATTTCATTTGGTGTGATTAACCCAGATTGAGTTGCTCGTTTTGGGCCTAACCTGTCCTCATTATCGGTACCTTTTAAAAAGTCATACACATCGTTAGCAAAGTTTGAACCAATTTGAATGAGTAATGCAGAAAGTAATGTTACTAAAGCCACAAAAATGTTTAACTCCTGCAGTGAGTATGCATACGCCAAACCTACAATTACAGGTGAAATTGATGCCGTTAATGTTTTCGGTCGAATGGCTACCAACCATTTATTTATTCGAACTACCATGGATAATCTACGATTAATAAAAATGTTGATGAATGAAACAATTGTTAACTTTGATACTTTCTACTTCTAACTTTTCAATCACTAGGGTAATCGAGGAAACTTATCAAACTCGGGTGGTCGTTTTTCCTTAAATGCATCACGACCTTCTTGTGCTTCTTCAGTCATGTAAAACAGAAGTGTAGCATCACCTGCAAGTTGTTGTAATCCTGCTTGACCATCACAATCTGCGTTGAGAGATGCTTTGAGTAATCGAAGAGAAAGAGGTGATTTTTCCAACATTTCTTTACACCATTGCACAGTTTCTTCTTCTAATTTTTCATAGGGAACAACTTCATTGACAAGCCCCCAATCAAGTGCTTTTTGTGCATCATAAAATCGACATAAATACCAAATTTCTCTTGCTCGTTTTTGGCCAATAATACGAGCCATATACGAAGCTCCCCAACCACCATCAAAAGAGCCAACTTTGGGACCGGTTTGACCAAATTTTGCATTATCGGATGCAATAGTTAAATCACATAACATATGAAGAACATGTCCTCCACCCACAGCATACCCGGCTACCATTGCAACCACAGGTTTTGGCATATAGCGAATTTGTTTTTGAACATCTAAAATGTTTAAACGTGGAACTCCATCGGATCCAACGTATCCAGCATCACCACGTATTTTTTGGTCACCACCTGCACAAAAGGCATCTTTGCCTTCGCCAGCCAAAACAATAACTCCTGCAGTTTGATCTTCTCGAGCAAAATCGAATGCTTCTTTTAACTCAAATACAGTTTGAGGTCTAAAAGAATTTCTTACTTCGGGCCGGTTGATGGTAATTTTGTTTATACCCTTTGCATCACCGACTCCGCGTTCATATCGAATATCTGTATAATCTTTAATCTTTTCCCACTGAATGTTCATGAATTCTCCTAAATAATGTTCAAATTTT
>CAZCRK010000136.1:0-2081 GCA_964501035.1 uncultured bacterium | reverse complement strand
GATAAATTAATTGTAGCACCTATGCTTGGTTTTGCATTACTTGGAAATTATCAATTGGGTATACAATTTATGTTGATTTTTGAAATTGTGCCAGTTATGTTTTATCAATATTTGTTACCAAAAGATGCTCGCAATGAATCTAATACAAACTTGAAAAAAATTATAATATTAATCTCTGTTGGACTTTGTGTACTTGCTATTATTTTATCACCTATCGTGATACCTGTTTTGTTTCCCGAATTTACCGAGGCTGTTCCTGTCATTCAGATTTTGAGTATTGCAATTATACCATTTACAGTTACAATTATTTTAAATTCACAATTTTTTGGAACGGAAAGAACTAGATTCGTTTTAATTGGTTCTATTATCTTGGTATCTGTCCAAATACCAAGTATTATTGGATTAGCCGCCTTATATGGAATAAATGGAGCAGCTATTGGTATTTTATTAGGAAATACATGTCAAGCCATATACCTAATTTTCAGTTACAAATTTCTCAAAAATAAAACAGTATAACGACTAATCAGTTTACATTAAAAATTTAACAATCACATAATATTATGAAGAAATATTCATTATTCCATTTGATATGAGCCATTGGATACCTGAAACAAATGCAGAGTCGGGAATCTCTCCGTTAGACCACCAACCAGCATTATTTTTTATCCAAGTTGGAATTACATTATCAGAACCCTCTCCCTGTTCGGTGGATGGTATATTCATAATATCATTTGATATGAGCCATTGGATACCTGAAACAAATGCAGAGTCGGGAATCTCTCCGTTAGACCACCAACCAGCATTATTTTTTATCCAAGTTGGAATAGAAATTTCAGATTGTGTTGGTACGGGAGTGATTTTCTCTGTTTCTTCATAAATTAATGATCCAAACACTTTGGGATCTATATGAAAAACTTGAAGTCTAGAATTGTCATAATCAAGAACATACATGTTACCATCTTTATCAAACTCTAATCCATGTGTTGCATTAAGTTTTCCGTCTTCTGTTCCATACTCACCTATTGTTGTGATCGGTAAATGATATTCATCAAAAACATGAATTGATGCAACCTGGCAGTTACTGCAATGCGATGACCCAGGCTCCCAGTCTGGCACAAACATGAACCCTTCTGGATTAAATGCTATACCCTGAACATGCCCAGAATATTCAAAGTCTAATACTTTTACATTACCATTTGAAGGATCTAAAATAATTATATTAGCTCCTTTTTGATCAACTAGGTACAGATAACCTTCCTTGTCAATTGCCATTAATGAAGCTCCTGAATGTGGAACTGTAACTGTTTCTGGAACTGGGAGAAACTCAAGATATTCTCCATCTGCAGATATTTTATGAACACCCATACCACTAAAAGTCTTGCCGCCATTGTTATGGCTTTTCAATACATATACTATTCCGTCTGGATCAACTATGATGTCTGATGGTAATCCAAGAACACTTTGATCTTCTATCTGAAAATCAGTTGCCGGTTCGCCAGTTTTTGTAAATTTTTCAACGCCCTCCCAATCCCACCATTCCGTGACGTAGATGTTTTCATCTTTGTCTAAAGTTATGCCATGAGGAGATCCTTTCAAATCTATTGTTTGTACAAGTTGCCCAAGAGGATTCAGTATCTGAATTCTTTTCTTTCCATAATCTGCAACGTAAATATTTCCAGATTCACCTATTGCAAGATCTGTAGGTGCTGTAAATAATCCACAGGTCTCTGCTGTTGATGCAGGTTCTTCAGGTCCAATTTCTGGTGAGATTACACAAGTACCTCCTATAACACGTAATAATTTCAACTCTTTATTTTTATCCCAATTGGATGATTCAGATTCAACAAGTTCTTGAGATTCGACTTGACCTGGTACTGTTATTAGAAATATTAATGCTGATATTATTACAAAAACTAGTAATAATTTCATGTTCATGTTGGGTATTTATTCCACCAAAATAAAAATAGATACAAGACTAGTTTTTCATTACAATAACAATAATTGGTTCTAGAATTTCACTACTAGACAATAGTATCAAAAGATCTTTCAAATTAAAACGAAGAAATTATGAATATCGTTTT
>CAZCRK010000135.1:0-2096 GCA_964501035.1 uncultured bacterium | reverse complement strand
ATTTAAAGTTAAGAGTCTCTCCACTTGTAGCATTTGAATACACCATAATTGGAAAGTAATAAATTCCAGCTGGTGGAAAAAACAAAGCATCCTGTACACCTCGAACTTCATCTCCTACAAATGCAGCAAGTGTGCCCTCATTCATTATAGTACCATCAATATACACCGTTGCAGTTATTGATCCATTAAACTCATAAGCAGAGGGGTTTACTTCCCAATTTTGAGAAAATGCAAATTGTGCTGTTAATGTGAATAGTATCGATAAAACAAAATTAATTCGTTTCATATTTTCTCCATATCTGACCTATTTAGTCTGTTAACAATGAGGCTTGTAAACGTCAATTGAGTAAACAAACCCCACAGTTTGATTTCATTATTTTACAAGAACTACTTTAGTCGTTCTTACATCACTTGGCGTTCCTAGTGTTATCATATAAATACCACTTGAATGTGAGGTAGCATTCCATTGAATTTCATAGAACCCTTTTTCCATAAATCCATCTATTAAAGTTTCTACAACTCTACCTTGCATATCAATTACCGTTAATGAAACATGCATATCATTTGGAATTGAATAATTTACCTGAGTTGATGGATTAAATGGATTTGGATATGCTGAAGATAACGTTACATCTGAAGGAATAGTTAAATCCTCATCTGTCAATACATCTACCATTGCAATTTGGTTTTCATCCCATGATTCTATCGACCCATAAAGATTTACTAAATCACCATTTTCTTTTAATAGTAAAAACTGAGGAATATCTCCACTTTCACAATATCCAAGAGAGTAATCTTCATTATCAAATCCCATTACAGGAATATCAATTTTATGCCCATTCCATTCTCGTGCGCCTACAATTGTATTATTGTTTAATGCAATAACCCAATCACCAATTTCAGCACCCACAATGGTATCTACAAAATAAAATGCTTGTTGAGAAGAATGTGCAAATTCAAATCCTATTGGAGTTTGATGTTTATTTGCACTTTCTCTGATTAGGTTAGCAGGTGGTGTAAAACTGAATGATACATCAGAAACACCTTCTTTTAAAATAAACCAATATCCATTTGTACCAGATAAATTATCTAAAGCACCTTGCCATCCATCATCATCAAAGTTGTATGCAATTGCTCCATCAGAAATAATGGCCAATAAGTCATCTTGAACATCAAGTGGAATAGTCTCTTCAATTGGGCTGGATCCAGCAAATGGATATGAAATTAAATTGGCAATTCCATCAAGCACATACACAGTATTAGGGTCAGTTGGATAACCATCAATTGAAAGAATATCATCACCAGATAATTTAAACCAATAACCACTTCTACTATCAATCTCAGTAAGTGATCCTAACCATGATCCATTATAATAACTAGCACCAGAAGATTCTCCTAAAATACCAAGTATGTTTTCTTCAATTCCACTCATAATACTCTCAACGGAATTATCCTCAGGTATTGCAAACAAACTAATTAGGTTCGCACCATAATCCAATGAAACATCATATTGAACTGTGTATTCACAGCAATCATCACATGCAATTGTTGCTTCATAATCAAAGTTTAGCGCATTTTCATCCATACAACCTGTACAGGATGAATCATCACCATCACAAACATCACAATTATCAATAAAATTAGATTCACAATAAATGCTGTCATTTTCATCAGAACAATCTTCCAACCAACCTGTTTCAAGATATGCATCACAAACTTCTTGCTCAGTTAAAGGGTCACCATATTCGTCTAAGTCAGCATCATAACAAACTGTGATTATTTCAGCTGTTCCACCCCATTCACCAGTACAATCCTGCACACAATCATTTTCAGAATTATTATCACATGTTCCGCAATTATCTACATACGCATCACCATTACATGTTCCGGCACAATCGTGAATGTTTGAATAACAATCGTCATCTTCATCTGAACAATCTTCAACAAAACCATCTAAAACATCAGCACTACAAAATTCTTGTGAAATTGAACCATTACCTAAACCATCACCATCTGAATCATAGCAATAGTTAAGGATTTGCGCATCACCGTCACATACTCCGTTACAGTCATGGTAATTTGAGAAACAATCATCA
>CAZCRK010000134.1:0-2098 GCA_964501035.1 uncultured bacterium | reverse complement strand
GCCAGTTGTGGAACAACCAGAAGAAAAGCCAGTTGTGGAACAACCAGAAGAAAAGCCAGTTGTGGAACAACCAGAAGAAAAGACTGGAGAAAAAACTACACAAATTAAAGAATCGGATCAACCACGTGACATCATTTTTGTTGGTAAGAAACCATTAATGACATATGTTAATGCAACATTAACACAGTTGTCTGTATCACCAGTAGTCACAATTAAGTCTCGTGGAAAATCAATTACACAAGCAGTTGACATATCACAATTCATTCTAAAGAGAATGGATACAGTTGGTTATTTTGTCAAAGATGTCCGTATATCATCTGATTCACTAAAATCTAATGATGGTAAATCACGAAATGTTTCTACAATTGAAATAGATATGTCTCATAAATAATCCAATTAAATCTCTAGAATAAAATTAATCCCAAAATAAATTAAAATTCCACTAAGACTAATCATAACTATACGGTAGTTTTGATTTGACAGTAAATTTGATGCTTTTGATGCAGAAAAAGCAACAAAACCTAACCATAGAAAATCCATCCATATGTGAACACCAAATAGTATACCTATTCCCCAAAATGACCAGATTTCTATAGAATCTGATATTAACTTGAAACCAATTGTAATCCACCAAATTATAAAAAATGGATTTAGTGCACTAAATAAAATACCAGTAAAAAATGCTCCGTGTTTTATTTTTGTATTAGTCTGTGTTTTTTTTGTCAAGATATTTTTTATTTGTAATCCCGCAAATCCAAAAAGTCCAATTGCACCTAAAATTACAATTGTGGTCTTGAATTCTGGAATCATCTCCAAGCTTATTACTCCAATACCAAGTAAGATTATCAACGGGAGTTCTACAACTGTGTGACCCGCAGCAATTTTTATTCCAGAGTTTGTCCCTTCTTTTAATCCATGTATAATATTTGAAGTAAATAATGGTCCAGGCGACATAACACCTGATATAGAAATAATAATAACAGTTAGTGCAAAACCTAAAAACTGTTCCATATTTGATTTTTAATTTATTTATCCATAGATATTATCAGCAAGATCTTTCCTATCAGTCTCCACCTGTTTCATTTGCTCTTCAATTTGTCTTGCTTCAATCTCTAGTTTATCTGCATTATATGAGACACCAGGAATAATTTTTGATAGACCATCACAAAGTCTTGAACTTGCTCTAAAATCAGGTCCACGTGTATCTGAGCTCACAACTAATACTATTACATTTTGTCCATTAAGCATCCCTTCATTTAATAAAACACCAGAAATTCCTGGAATTGTTCCATGTTCAACAATATCTATTTTAGCATCAATTAGTTTTCCACGTGCAGTTCCAGTTGACGCAACACCAAAGATTTCTTTAGATTGTGTATTCATTGTAATGCAACTGATTATAGTAGAACATTTCTTTTCTTTACACCATTTTAGCATCATTCTTGCCGCACTTTTGTGAAAACTTACATCTAATGTAAGATATGATGAAAATATTGCAGTGTTTAGATCTTTATTTGTAAATATTCTACTTGGATAATTGGGTTGACCATTCTTAATTACGCTTATTGGTGGAAATGAGTCAGAATCTATAATAGCAGAAACTTCAAATTTTGACGCATTAATGATAGATTCTGTAGCAATTGCACTAGCAATTCCAGTTGATGGGAATCCATTAACCATAAAACCACCATCGATATCTATAGGTGTAATTTCTTTAATCTCAAGTTCGTAACTCATTGAGTAGTTATTCCAAATACTATGTTTATAATTTTTCTATATGGTCTTAGGAATGTATTTATGGCAATTTGTGAGTGTGATTGCAAATGACTGAGAAAATCAAAGTCGCACTAGTTGGTCTAGGCAACTGTTTTTCTGGTTTAATTCAAGGAATAGAGTATTATAGAAAAAACCCATCACAAGAAATTATTGGAATAATTCATGATAAATTGAAGGATTATTCAATTTATGACATAGATTTTGTCGCAGGATTTGACGTTGGAGAGAATAAGATTGGTAAGTCTATCAATGAAGCCATCTACGAATATCCAAACATGGTAGATTGGATTCCAAAAGATGAAATGCCAAAAACTGATGCTAA
>CAZCRK010000133.1:0-2145 GCA_964501035.1 uncultured bacterium | reverse complement strand
CATCCGAGTTATAATCATCGCTGGAATTATAATTTATTTCATTAATTACTGTAGTGCCTGAAATGAGATTCGTGGGGATAAACACCGCGGTCAATGTAAAGGGGTCTGTAACCTGTACATGGATTGTTGCATTTGAATCTGGAAATTCCAGCCAACTACTGAATTGAAACCCTTCGTTTGGAATTGCCCTGGCTTCAATTGGAATTGTTGGGAAATAATAGCCATTCCAGCCTGATTCTATAATCTTTAAGGTGTTTAGCTGGATTGAGCCAGCCCCATCAGGAACAATATTCAAGGATGTCTGAGCAATATTTGGCAGGTCAAATTCATTCTTAATATGGTTAATAGCATAAGACCTTCTGTTGATGCTAAAATTTGCCATTGTATTAATTTTATTCTGCCAGTTCACAGCAGAATTAGGCCAATTGCCATTATTATACCATCTGGCTCGATGGACAGGAATAATATCTTCAATATTATTGGCTATTGAATCAAGGTGGCTTATAAGATAATCTGGTTGGAAAACAGTGTTCAGCAGATCACAGTAAATATTAATAAATGAATTCTTAAAATGATCATTGTCCATCAACCTTCTGAATAGAAAAGTACTCCATGGTGGGTTAGGCCATCCTGGTCCGTTTGGTTCCAGGGCAAAACTAAGGGTATTATGCGTGTAGGCATAGGAATCCCAAATGCTGAATCCAAAATCTGTATCATATAATATCCAGCGCCATTTCCCTCCAACCCGGTGATCTCTCCAAAATTTAATATTATTCCCTGGCCAATCCTGGTTATCAATAAAAATCTGGAATGCCTGATAACTCATGTAGGACTCAATATCAATCCAGTTTTCCAGAGCGTTTTGAACAATAGGATCTCCCATATCTTGGTTTTGTAGATAATCTAAAAGATTCACATAATCTATATTTGTACCATGAACAATATTCTCTTCGTTGACTCCTTGAATATCGAGTAGATCAATATTCTCAGCATTGATCAAATGATGAGATGCAAGGAAATGTTCATTCACTTTCTCGCGGATATTTTGTATTCCCCAAAATTCCCCATTTAAGTATAATACTGCAGGGCGGTACTGCTGGTGGTCTATATTTAGGTCATTGGTTAAACTGGTGATAAATCCGTCTCTTAGCATGGTGGATTCCCAATCGTTCCCAGAATTGCGTAGTATAAATGCTTCGTAACTATCAATTTCAGAATCAGGAAATAGACCGTAATCAAAAGTACTAGGACCATAATAACTTCTGGAAAAAATGGAAAGAGATTTTTGAGGTAATGCCCTGCTCCAGCCACCAAATATCTTAACACCTGCGTTGGCTGAGTAACCTGAGCCATCAGTTTCAAGTATCTCAAAATGGATCGAACGCTCCCAGTCCTCCCAAAAATTTGCTCCAAAGTAAGGAAAATCCCAGCTTGCATTAGGCCCCATAACATACATTCCGGTATCTTCATCAAAAAAGGTGCTTGGATCTGTTGAAAGAAACACTACAGGCAAACCTTCTGCTTCGTCTTCACCAAAAATATATGTTTTAGATTCCGTTTCTGATGGCAGCCAGCCATTCAGAAATGCCCGTGCCCTGATTACTGTTGTGCTGGTCAATGGAATAGAATACCCATAATTAAAATCATCCATGGTTGGTGTAGTGCCATCTGTAGTAAAATATATTGTGGCGGATTCATCAGGACTACTTAATTCAACTGAGATCTGAGCCTGGTTATAAAAACCTGATGCCATAGAAAACTCAATAGGCGATAGCGCACCGGCATAGGATGATGTTGAGTTTGAAGAACCGGGTGTAGGCTCAGCGAACAAAACCCAGGAACTAGTTTCAAAATATCGACCAAAAGACATATCTGTCTCCAACGTGCCCGTAAAAATAGAATCGATGACATTCTCACCTTGATCAGATAATATTAGATTATCACCATTTGAACTTAACTTAAAATTTGTATGCAAGTAGGAGCTAGGTAATACCATTAATTGATGAGGCTCTGTTGCATTATCTATTTCTGAATTATAGCCCAAAGTGAGAAAAGGAATACAGCTCAGATCGGATGATGAAGTATTATAATTATGAACTTCAACAGCCAAGGTGTTATCACCGGAAACAATAGGAAACTCATTCA
>CAZCRK010000132.1:0-2188 GCA_964501035.1 uncultured bacterium | reverse complement strand
ATTCTAATGATATTCAAACATATCGTATTTCTAAAACAACACCTTCAAGCCAACCAGAGCAACACCAATCTTCACCAAATAAAGCACCAACAGGATTTTCATGGGATACTCCAAGTTCTTGGGTTGAGTCAGCTGGACATTCGATGCGTCTTGCAAGTTTTTCTGTACCTACTTCACAAGGTGATGGTGATTGTTCTGTAATACAACTAGGTGGTAATGGTGGTGGTCTTGAAGCGAATATCAATCGGTGGCGAGGACAAATTGGACTTTCAGCACAAACCAGTCACGAAATACATGCTTCAGCTATTGATGGGTCTAGCAAACTGGGTAAATTTAAAATGTTTATCTTAATTAATGATTCAAGGCCAGAAACAGCTATGATGGCTTCTATCATTGAGCTTCAAAGTAAAACTCTCTTTATAAAACTAAATTTACATAGTGAAGCAATCGATGAAGTTCAATCTGATTTTACATCATTTTGTTCATCATTTTCTAAATCGGGACATTAGGAGAATTAATGAAACGAGTTATCTCTTTATTATCTAATACCAAAATTTTTGTTTTTACCATTTCTTGGATGATGGTGCTCGTTGTTTTAGGAACGCTTGCACAAAGAGACATGGGATTGTTTGCAGCACAACAGAAGTACTTTTCCAGTTGGATAGCTTGGATAGGATTCATTCCCACTCCTGGGGGACGAATAACCATGTTGCTTATGTTTGTGAATATGATTTCATTTATGTTTAAACCATATTTGTGGTCATTGAAGAAAATTGGAATCATAATTACACATGGAGGTGCAATTTTACTTCTAATTGGTGGTGGTCTCACCGCTTACTTTAGTGCTGAGGGATCCATGATTATAGAAGAAGGTGAATCTGTAAACTATGTGATTGACTCTCATCATAAAGAGTTAGCTATTATCAACACATCTCCAACTGAATATGACCAAATTACTTCCATAAGTGATAACCAACTCTTTTCTGATAATACAATTCAAAGTGAGCATGTACCCTTTAAAATAGAAGTTTTAGAATATTACAAAAATTGCAAACCCCACAAACGAGCAGTACCTGTCGGTATTGAGTATAAAGGATTAGCAAAAAACTATGCACTTATTCAATTTGATGATGAAAAAGAGGATAATAGGAATCAATCTGGTGTAACAATTCAAATTACTGGTGTTAATGAAGCCACCGATGGAATTTACTCTCTTTTTATCGGGCAGTCAGTACCACAACATATTCAAGTAGGTGATGAAAAATATTCTTTAGTTTTGCGTCGTCAACGAACATATTTACCATTTGAACTTGAACTAATTGATTTTAAAAAAGTCCTTCACCCTGGTACTGGAATGGCAAAATCATTCAGTTCAGATATAAATCTAATAGAAGATGAAATTTCACGCAATGTGTTAATTGAAATGAATGAACCGCTTCGTCATCGTGGATATACATTTTATCAATCTTCATTCAGTGAAGCACCAGATAAAGATACAACTATATTATCTGCAGTTAAAAATTATGGACGACTATTCCCATATATTTCCAGTTTGATTATGAGTTTAGGTTTATTATTGCATATGCTCGTTAAACTTCCCAAATTACTTAGAACTAAATCTGGGAGGGTATCACAGTGAAGCGTATTATGGTATTATTGAGTATTTTCATCCTTAGTTTATCAAGTAGTTTTGGTTCAAATTTTGATTTTAAACATATCCCTGTCCAAGAAGAAGGACGTATTAAACCCATGGATTCATTTGCACGAAATCAAATGTTACGGTTTTATGGAAAACGAGCCCTAAAGTCTGAAAAAGTAGATGCTGTTGATTGGTTGTTTGATATTGCCACGGATAATGAAAAAGCACTTACGTATAAAGTGTTCAATGTTCGAAACCCAGAGGTTGTTAGAAGTTTAGGACTAGAATGGTCCTCTGAGCATAAATATACATTTGAGGAGTTATCAATTGCTGTACAATCTCATTTAGAATTATTAAATGATATCCATTCTAAACCAGAAGAAACATTAACACTTGTTGAAAAACAACTATTAGAATTGTATTTTAATATTCTTCGCTTTAAAGATATTACATCCAGTTTTTCATGTTTGCTACCCTATATTCATGTACATGACGAAACGATTGCAAATGCAATTGAAATTGAACCGGGTTCGTCCACTAATTATTATC
>CAZCRK010000131.1:0-2203 GCA_964501035.1 uncultured bacterium | reverse complement strand
GGTGATAGAGACATTCATGCATATTTTGATACTGTGATTGATTCTAAGGCTTATTTGGGTGATATTTCTGGTGAAAGTAATCGGTATCTTTCAGAAGATTATTTCTTTTGTCAGTTTGTAAGGAGAATCGGTTACAAAATATATCTATGCCCATGGATGAAAATAAGTCATATGGGTTCATATAATTTTAGTGGTTCGATGCAAAGTCTGGCCAATCTGGATTTTGCTGGTCATGGTATAGACAATGAAACAAGGGTGAAAAACTTTGAAAAACGAAGACGAAAAATCAATCAAGAAAATAAGAAGAAACGAAAACTACGAAAAAATTAATTATGTTTTCGATGAGGACAAATATTTAACTGAAATATGGGATACGATAGACAAGACTTATTCTTCTCATTATGCTCAGAATAAAGTCCAATCTACAGAGTTTATTGCAGATGCAGGACATGGTGAAGGTTTCTGTATTGGTAATATAATTAAATACGCTCAAAGGTATGGTAAGAAGGGTGGATTTAATAGAAACGACTTGACAAAAGTCGCTCATTATGTTATTATTATGTTATACCTACATGATAATTTTTATAAACGTGAAACTCAAGGAGAACACGATGAAGTTAAGTGACAATACAGTAGGGTTTTTGAAAAATTACGCTACTATAAATCAAAGTTTGGAATTTCGTGAGGGAAACCTTCTAAGGACTGTTTCTCCACTAAACACTATTCTCGCCTCAGTTGAGATTAGTGAGGAATTCCCAAAGACATTTCCAATTTACGAATTAAATCGTTTTCTTGGAACTTTGTCTTTGTTTAATGATCCAGATTTGGATTTTGCAGAAGAAGGTGTAACTATTTCCGATACTTCTCATGAAGCACAATATCGATATTGTGGGAGTAGTTCGATGTTCCAAACTCCGCCTGAGAAAGATATAACCTTTCCAGATCCAGATGTTGAATTCACTCTTGAAAAAGATGTATTCAAAAAGACCATTAACGCTGCAAACACTCTTGGACTTCCAGAAGTAGTTGTAGAAGGTAATGGTACTGAAACACGTTTAGTTGTGTCCGATACTGGAAACACAACTTCAGATCGTTTTTCAACTGGTGTCGGCCCTACCGATAAAACTTTCCGAATGATCTTCAAGACTGAAAACTTGAATAAGATTATGGAAGGTACTTATGAAGTGAAACTATCATCCAAACGAATTTCTCATTTCAAGAGAACAACAGATTCGTTACAGTATTGGATTGCCCTTGAACAGAATTCTACTTTTGAGGGATAAGTTTAATTTCATCATGAAAGGTTTTTTGATATGGATAATTTCTTGTGGGTCGAAAAGTATCGGCCTAAAACCATCGATGATTGTATCTTATCGAATACAATCAAGGGAACACTTAACGATCTAGTTAAGGAAGAACGAGTTCCCAATCTTATGTTCACGGGCCCTGCTGGTGTTGGTAAAACAACTGTGGCCAGGGCAATCTGTGACATGACAAATTCCGATTATATTATCATCAATGGTTCTGATGAGGGTAGAATGATTGACACTCTCAGAACTAAAATGACACAATTTTGTTCTACTATTTCCTTAAAAGGTGGTAGAAAAGTTGTGATTATTGATGAGGCAGACTATATGAATCCAGATTCGGTTCAACCAGCAATGCGTGGATTCATAGAAAAGTTTACGGAGAATTGTTCTTTTATATTCACTTGTAATTACAAGAATCGTATAATCGAGCCCATTCATTCAAGATGTGCAGTAGTGGATTTCACTTCACCAAAAAGTGAAAAACCAGAAATTGCAAATGCATTTTTGAATAGATGTGATCATATTCTGAAAAGTGAAAATATCGAATATGATAAAAGAGTTATTGTTGAACTGATCAATAAACATTTTCCAGATTTTAGGAGAATGTTAAATGAAATGCAACGATATTCTACATCTGGTCAAATCGATTCGGGCATTCTTGCAAATATAGGAGAATTAAATCTTAATGCATTGGTTTCGGCTCTAAGAGAAAAGAACTTTCCAAATATGCGACAATGGGTAACATCAAATGTTGATAATGATCCTGCATCTGTATATCGTAAGATCTACGATAAATTGTATGAGGTTGTCGATAAAAATTCTATTCCTCAAGCAGTATTAATTATTGCAGATTATCAGTATAAATCTGCATTTGTTGCAGACCAAGAGATTAA
>CAZCRK010000130.1:0-2214 GCA_964501035.1 uncultured bacterium | reverse complement strand
CCACCGCATTCACCAGCGCAATCTAGTTCAATCACACAATTGTCTTCACAGTCATAATTTTCCTGCGCATATTCACAGCTGCCATCATCTATCGTTGCACCAGCACTATAATTACAAGCTAAACTATCTGCACATCCCGGCACACCATAATATATAAAATCAATCGCTTCTCCATAAGGGTTGGAAATTATTATTCCAGCTAGGCCCGTTGGCGTTCCTGTTAGATCTAATGAAACTAATACCCCTCCCCCAGATGGAATTATCGCTCCAGTTAAAGAAAAAGAAAATACCATTGAGCTATTTGTAGCAATCTCAAATTCATATGCTTCTGCAGCTCCACCTGAAGCAGAGTTTAATACTGCCCCTTCTACATTAAATTGGAAACCTGCAATGGGTTCATAGCTAAAATAGTTCACATTCCAGATATTATCACCTAAATGTTCTAAGCTGATGGTATTGTTGCAATCTTCCTGGTTTCCAAAACAATCACAGTCTCCATCTGGAATTCCATCACCATTACATTCGCCACATTCATCTACAACAGCTAATCCGCCGCATTCACCTAAGCAATCTTCTTCTATCATGCAATTTCCATAACAATCATAATTTTCTTCTGCATAGGTACACGTTCCATTATCCTCAATGGCAAGGGAATTATAATTACATGCAGTGGAATCCATACATCCTGCAATTTCAGGGCTTGGATTATACGAAAAGTCAAGGGCATTGCCAATTGCATCTGCAAATACAAGGTTTGAAAGACCAGTTGCACTCCCATCTATTTCAAGATTAACAAGAATCCCACAGCCAGGAGAAATTAAGTTTCCTGTCATTGAGAATCCCATTATGAAATTATTTGATGTACTTATCATAAATTCGGCCTCTGATGCTGCTCCTCCATAGGCATCTAAAATAACACCGCCATCAACATTAAACTGGAACCCTGCAATGGATTCAGAAGAATTATACGCAACAGAACCATCATTATTTAAATAGAGATGCATATCAGGTAAATCACAGCCGGCACTATTGTAATCATTATCATTTACATTATCACAATTATCACAGATAGTGAAATCAATCTCACTGCCTACAGGGTCAGAAACAATAAGACCTGATAAAACTGGCTCATCTCCTTCCAATTCCATTATCAACAACGTACCACATCCCGCTGAAATAGTAGTACCACTAAGTGAAACCCCCAGTACCATATTACCACCTACCTGAATTGTAAAACCGGCATCTTCTGCAGCACCGCCATACACTTCATTTATTGTAGCTCCTTCTATATTAAATTGGAAGCCTCCTATCTCTTCAGAAGATTTATAATATAATGACCCATCATCTGCTAAATACATATAATAATCAGGCAAATCACAACCATCTGTAATATTTTCTAGATCATTGATAGTTTCTTCAAATGTAAAATCAATAGATTCTCCAATCGAATCTGAGATTATAATATTGGTTAAACTTGAGGGTGCTCCTGCAAGATTTAGTACAACTAGTATACCATCACCAGCAGGGATAGTTGTACCTGTCAATGACACGCCTATTAACATGGTGCTTGATGTTGACAATACAAAATCAGCTTCAGAGGCATCACCTCCATAGGCTTCTATAATAGTAGCGCCGGAAACATTGAACTGGAACCCCGCCATATCTTCATCACTGGTATAATTAACATACCAATCTCCCCCACCTGCATTTTCGAGCGAAAGCGTATTATCTGCATATATAAATGCAAACAATATCGGTAATATAATTAGTCGCAAATTCATCATTTCACCAGCATAATTTTCTGATCACTAACATAATTTTCTGCCTGCATTCGTACAAAATAAATACCACTTGCCTCGCTAGCAGCATTCCAAGATAGTTTATAAAAACCTGCCACCTTATTTCCATTTACAAGCTCTGCTACCTGTCTGCCCTGAAGATCATAGATAGAGATGGTTACATAGCCATCTTCTGGCAGTGCAAAACCAATATTAGTTACCGGGTTAAAGGGATTTGGGTAGGCACTCTCCAGGCTATAGTCTCTTGGGAGCAGCATTTCTTTTGAGCTAATAGAACTGCCATGCCAGTCTGCAAAGATGCTGCTCTCTATACTCATATCACCATCATAGCTAAATAATCTGCTGTCTTCCAGATGTGAGCCATCCTGACTGTACAGAATAATGGTGGATTCATTTGAGTCCATATCCCATCCAG
>CAZCRK010000129.1:0-2250 GCA_964501035.1 uncultured bacterium | reverse complement strand
TATACCAAACCTTGCGTATATGACGGATTAAAACTTGCTGTTCTCTATGATGAAAAAGAATGGGCGAAGAATTTCGGTGCAAGGTGGGATGCGAAAGGCCATTGTTGGTGGCTGCCATACGATATACTCGTAACTCACCCATCTGGTGATGAAGATGTCGTATATGGGGAACTCAACAAACGGAAGATGATTGTTGGTACTTATGGGGAAATTAAAAAAAGTATCGCCAAAGAATGGATATTTTCCAACGGTGAACAACCAACTGACATATACCATCTCAAAAACGGTAATATGGTAATCACAGTACAGAACTGGTCGCAGATAGATGTCCTGCGATTTGAACATTCATCTGGTAAGGTTGAATTCTGCTCACCAGATGATGGTAGAATCTTTTGGAACGCATATGTACAAAACGGATTTAACAAATTAGATTTGAAGAATATTCCTCATTTGAAATCGGTGATTTGACAGGCATATGCCTTTATGATATAATACAAAGATATAAACAGAAAAGAAATGGATAAATCTGAAATAAAAAATAAAGTAGTAAACATCTTATCGGAATCATTCTTTATTAATGACTCAATAAATTTAGAATCAGACTTGATTAATGATTTAAATTTAGATAGTTTAGATATGTTAGATTTGGTATTTCAGATTGAACAAGAATTCAAAATTGCTATTAATAATGAGACGGATTTCAAAACAATAAACAACGTGGTTGATTTTATTGTTGCTTCTACTGTGGAAGCGAAAGATAATAAGTTTCTAAAAAAAGGAGAAACAAATGAATTTAAATAATAATTCGCACTATAATTTTGATGATGTAAGTCCAGACTGGACATATGATAATTTAACAGAAGCAAGAAAAGCATACGTTGATAGGATTTTAGAATTCGGTCAAGCGGTTGGTATCGACTTAACAGATATGACCTTCTCAAGAAAACAACTTAAAGCAATATCTCTTAGTTTCAAGGACAACGATGATGTCCCAAACTGGATTGTTAAAGACCATGATAGACGTGCACGACAAGGTGTATACACTATTCCAGAAGTTGTTGAAAAATTTACTGGTGAATCACCACTAACAGACATGATCTTGGTAATAGAGGATGATGATAATGATAGTGAAACAACAATGACCAACGATGAGATATTTGTATTTGAACCCGAAATGCTTGAACAACTATAAAAAGGATTTTATATCATGATGACAAAAAGCACACTTGAAATCTCAACTGCAATTGAAGTTTTAATAGAACTCAATAACAAAATTGATAATGGATATTTTCACGATCTACCAATCGAACAAAAAATGGGTGCACTATATTCTGCTGACATATTGATTGTTAATCTAGCCACTGAACATTCATCAGACATGTTTTCTGACGAAGAAACACAACTGTTAGTTAATCTCAAAAAGTCAATTAACAATGAATTGATTAGCATTATGGGTAAAAATGAATTTGAAGGTGGTTATTAATAGATATGCAAATAAATAAATTGCAAAATAGAAAGGCATCAGTAATCTTGTCTTTCTCCTCAGAAGATGTTCGAAATAGATTTTTTGAAACCAACTGTTTAGAAAAATATGGTATTTCTGAAAAAACTATGGGTACTAAAACTGATTGTGCTGTAGACGATGTTAAACTACCTGATTTATTAAAAATCATATCATTTGCTAAAAATAAATTTGATGCAGACTATCATATTGATTGTGCGGGCAGAAATCTGTCAGATTGTACAAAATATGAAAAGAAATGCGGTAATATTTGTAGTTATTGTCAGTATATGGAACTTCAAAACCTATGACCACAACAAAAAATAAAAATAACGGGTTTGTTAAAAAGGTACATGTTGCCGGCCCCACAAAAATATTAAATATTAATAAGACATCAAGGTCTAGACTTTATGAATCTCTTAAAGAGGGTATCTGTGAAATTAAATATGTGGACGACTCTGGAAAAAAACACATAAAATCATGCACCCTCAGAAAAGACTGGATTGAGGTTGATAAATCCAACGACTGGATAGACTATGAATATGAAAGTGGAATAATCGTTGTTTGGGATATGAATGGTGAAGAGTGGAGAGGTGGTTCGTGGATTCAAATTCCAATAAATAAAATAACTTACTTTGAACAACTAACAGGAGTACCAAGATGAGCGGATATAATATAGGTGACAAAATAGTGGAAGTAAATTCCAAAAGAACGGGTAAAATCATTGATTTGGTTGAAGAACGAGATAA
>CAZCRK010000128.1:0-2261 GCA_964501035.1 uncultured bacterium | reverse complement strand
TAGACCCAATAGCTTAGTTTCCAGCAAACCCTTTCAAAGGTTTGAAACCTTTGAAAGGATTAACATTTAATACCAACTATCCCCCTATAATCCAATTTACCATAATGATAATATCTTGAATATTAACAATTCCATCGGTGTTTACATCCGCATTACCTATGGTAGGTTCTAGTCCCAAAATGATATTAACAACAATAACAATATCCAGAATATCAATGGTGCCATCTGCATTTACATCGCCATAATCTGCAGTGACACAAGATCCATCATCTACATTTGCATTGGGGTTATAATTGGTTGCATTGGGTTCTGTACACCCATAAACAAATTCAAAATCTCCATTATTCACGGTACGAAGTATCCATCTATCAGGGTCTAACGATGCCGATAAGGGTTGCGAATTTACTTCAAATGAAAAAGTTTGATTGTTCTCAGTCACATCCGCCACAAAAGTGATTGAACCATCCACCGTTTCCAATAATATATCCACAGGCATAGGGAATATTTCAGATGATTGATTTTGAGTTATCATCACTTCTACTTGATATGACCCATCCTCATTTATATTAAATGAAGGTGTCGATTCATACTGTGGATAATATTGGCCATAAATCCATCGATTGATAAACGGTGATAAATCCTGTCCATGAACCGAGGACATTACTTCGGTAAATTGTTCAGTGACTGCAGATGAAAACCGATATTGGTCACCATACTCACGTAATCCGGAAAAAAATGCGTCATCACCCATAATATGACGTAACATGTGCAATACCCATGATGCTTTGTTATAGGATAAATTGCTATTGAATATGGCATTTACATTTGTTGTATCTGAAACATAAATACTACCAGCACCATAATACACTTTGTTTGCCATCTCATTATGTAACGAAGTCAAACTATTATCACGAATTTCATACCACATTGCTTGGCTATAAGTTGCAAAGCCTTCGTTTAACCAAATATGATGAAAATTTGCACATGTTACCATATCACCCCACCATTGATGACCCAATTCATGGGATATTAAATATTGAGATGTACCTCCCATACTGGATATGGTTTGATGTTCCATTCCTCCACCCCAAACAAAATCTGCATGTCCATATTTTTCTTCAATAAACGGATACAATCCAAATCGTTCTGAAAATCCAGCCAACATATCCTTGGTGAGCATATAATTGGGGTATGCATTGGAATAATTTTGCGGATACACATAATAATCCAAGCGCATGGAATCATTTTCTCCATAGTGGAACCAATCATAAAAAACCGTATAGGGATATATTGCGAGCGATACTAAATAGGTGGTTATGGGATATCGCTCTTCCCAATGATATGTCTTATGTGAATTATTATCTTCCACATTTACCAAAAGTCCATTGGAGGCAACAATTAAATGTTCTGGCACGGTTATGCTAATATCGACCGAATCTGCCTTGTCGGTAGGAGTATCTTTACATGGCCACCAATTGCGAGCACCATAGGGTTCGCTGAGTGTCCAAATCATATCTTCCCCATACGCACTACTAAAACCAAATGCACCAAATCCTGAAGATGGTGGTGCTCCACTGTAGGATATATTAACCTGAGCGGATTCACCAACATTTAAGGATTCATTCAAGGATATAGATAATAAATTATTCTGATGAAAATAGTTGAGATTTTCACCATTTTGAGTAATGGATGAGATTGATAATGATTCGGTTAAATCAACATCTAAGGTTTGGACATTTGGAACCACTGCTGTAAAATATACTTCCACACTACCCGAAATGGTTTCCGAGTTTGGAAATATTTCTAAATCTATATCATAATAATGCACATCAATATCCAATTGATTTCGTGTGGGTTCTTGTGCATGTTCAATAAGTGTTCGAGTTGTTTTGAGGTGGCTACACGTAGCATCGTGTTGTGCAAACCCAAGTTGAAGAGTTATGAAGATTAAAAAAAGTCCCTGTTTCATAGATAGAATCCCTCTTAGAATTAATGACTTAATTTAGACTTGAATATCTTCTTTCAACAAAAGATTTTAATGCACGTTACAAGGTGTTACAGAAACACACAACCCCCAGTTTTCACCAGGGGTTGATTTCCTCCTCATCAGTACAGTATTTAAACTTTTAAATTGTGTACTGTTCTTTAGTTAGTTGCTATTCATCACTATTCAAACTTAACTCAGTAGCAAAGTAAACAAGTAATCAAGTTGAAAGTGAAAAGTGTGTTTACTTTATAGACTTTCAATAACACCCTTCACT
>CAZCRK010000127.1:0-2262 GCA_964501035.1 uncultured bacterium | reverse complement strand
AACACATACATCGTTTGATGTTGAATGTTGTTTTGCTCCGTTTGTTGTTGTGTAGTTCATATTAATCAACCTTTGTTTTTCTCTGAGTACCGAATCCAAAAATATCAGCCATATGTGAAGCATATTCTGTGTTAAATTCTGCTACAGTTTGTTTCCACTGTGGTGAGTCAGGCACATCAAGATCAAATGTATTTAGTTGATGTAGTATATCAGTTGCAAGTTCACCAGGTAATTCATATTGTACCTCATCCAATGTTAAACCACCCCAATTTTTACGAACAAATCTACCAAATAATTGAATTGAATTTCTAACTATCCAACTACCCATTGAATCTTTCATTTTTGGATTTCTAAAGATAACTCCATCAGTTAGTGATGGGATATTAACTCCCATAGAACCTTTCATAACTACAATCACAAGTCTAACATTTGAATCTGGATTATTCATTAGTGTTTTCCAACCATTTCCTTTTCCTTGATTCACAAGTTTACCTTTGTGATTATAAACTTTCCAACCATCTTTAGTAGTTTCTACATATTCAAAATTAACAGGCATAACAGTCTTTTTGAGTAACCTCAATATTTTATTCAGATAAGCCTTCTTTGGATTTCCATCTCCTACAGTTGTGTCTACTGCAATCAAACCAGTCGTCTTTGTTTCTACTTTATCCAAAAATGGGTATTCTGAACTATTTGTTTCTACCAATCTCTGAACAATAGATGTTCTATTTACAAGACTATTTACTACTCTTTGTAACCTTCCTAGAATATAAGTTTCATCTTCATAAGATTGTAAATTCAATGAATGAGTTATTCTATTTACCCACGCACTAACTCCTGTTAAATTAGATGGTGCGACCCATTCATTCAACACTTTATACTCAGCAGCACCAAAGTTTTCATCTAACATTTCCTTTGTTGGTGTTGCGCTAAATCCAAATAACCACGGAGTTGTATCAATAAGATTTAAAAACATATGAAACATTTGAGCTTTATATTTTGTACCAGTACCACCAACTACATCTTTATATAACGATGCATCGGAACATGAACCATAGTGAATCTCATCTCTAATCATACAGACTTTATCACCTAAATTCTGAATGTATTCCAACTTACGATTGTCATCCATAATTCTTTTCAAAGTTTTATCAGTAGAACCGACTATAACTGTATAGTCTTTTCTAAGATACTCTTCAACATGATCCCAATTGTATCCACTTTCACCACCCAATGTAAGTAACTTAACTGCTCCAATGTTTTCATAACCATATTTTGGTTTAACATTCATTTCAATGTAATCATTAAATTCACCTTCATCAATATTTTCTAACAAAGGAGCGTAATAATAAAATAACTTAACACCCTTATTAACCATCAGTTCAGGAATTAGTGTATTGAAAGCAGTATAAGTTTTACCGATATTCATTGAACCAGTTAAAATTTTAACATAACCATATTCTGTTTTCATAATGATTTCGGATATTGGATTTTCGAATATCTCTTCGTAGTCAGGAAAACTAAATTCAAAGTTTGGTAAATCAAGTTCACTCAAATCTTTATTAGCATCTTGTATTGCTTGAATCGCAGTAGCAGTTTCATGCATACCAGCATCCATTTTAAAATGGTTTATACCTCTCATTACAATATGAATATTATGTCCATTGACATCATCCGCAGTGTACTCACCATTAGAATTTATTCTATCTACTGAAGGCGCCATAATCGCATTTGATACATAAAGTAAATTTAAATCTAAATGAACACCTGTAAGCGCACATTTTCCTTCTTGCTCATTATATATCCTTTCCAAATCTTCAGGAGTAACTGTAACTTTCCTAGCTTTAGTTCTACCAGCAGTTCTATCACCCAAACCCTTCTCTGAAGGTGGTTTTGCAGAACTTAATACATTTCTATGTAATTTATTGAATGGTAGTCGTCTTCCAAAATCTTCATTTTTGACATTCTTATATTTTGCAACCACTAATTTACCTTCGTCAGTTTTAATTAACACCTTCTCATTCCTTCCAATTTTAGAAGATGCCTTACGTGGTTGTCTTTTTGGTTTAATTTTCGGAGCTTTTAAAGTCATTTACCTGACCCTTTCTGTTGATATTTTATGTTTAAATTTTATTATGATTAATCTCATACTATAATATATGTCTTTTTTCATGTGTAAAACAAGCTTTTTTTTCATTTATTTTCAATTAATTGAATATAAATTCCAAGACAAGCTGTTCCTATTAGTGAATACATTATTAC
>CAZCRK010000126.1:0-2308 GCA_964501035.1 uncultured bacterium | reverse complement strand
ACTTATTATTTCAATAGTGTAATCGTTTTTGGAACGTTTATTATTGATATAAAATCCATTCAAGACTTCTATAAAACCTAAAAATAATAAAAAGATGACCGGTATGAGTTTTCTTAGAAAATCAGGTTCCATTAACTATAATTTATAAATTTATTATTTACTATTGATAAATTTTGGAAAATTTGAAATTTAATTATTTAATTTATGTTGGATGTGATTTTCATCAATACTAATATTTTATAGTGCAGATAAATATTGTATAGTAGTTCTTATCTCTATAAATTAGAATTGTTAAAATCTGTAACTGAATCTATATTTTAATATCAAAATAGTTAATATTTATAGAATTAGTTTACACTTATGCGGATAAGTGTGGTTGCAATCCTACTGGATTTAGGCCAGCGATGCGGAGGAAAATTTTTATTTTTATATAGAATACAATCTTTTTTAGGAGGAAGATATTATATGTGTACATTTATTAAAGGGTTAAAGTGGATTTCATTTTTGTTATTCACAGTTACTTGTTTATTTGCAGTTGAAGCAAATACGGATACATACAACAACCAGGGTCGACAAAAAGCTCCACACCCTGATCAAGAAAAAAATGATTATTACAACCAATTGCATGAAGTGCACGCAGCAAATTTTGATGGTCCTCAATTATGGGAACGTATTACAGTTGCTCCTTCTGATGGAAGCAGAGATGGTGTTGTTGATGCAACTATATGTAGTGATTATTGGAGTTCTGAAACATATTGGATTTTATTAGATACACAAAATTGGTGGGCATGGGGTGCCGATGGCTGGACACAGCATACAGCAGGTTCAAATTCATGTGAAGATTGGTCTGCTAGTGTACCTGCAGGTAATTATTTATTTATTGTAGGTGATAGTTATGGAGATGGTGGTGGCTCTGCTGATGTTTCTGTAAATGGTGATTATGTTGGTACCGTAACAGCAGCTTCAGGTGATGCACTTAGTCCATACTCAAATTTATATGAAGCATCTTTAGGTTTTGATGTTACTGATGCACCAGCTGGTGGAACTTCTACAGTAAATTTTGAAATAGACACTCCAGATGATTGTGCTTTTGTAACTTTAACAGGTACGTGGGATGGTTGGTCAGGTTGGGGTCTTAACTATGGTGATGGTCTTACATCTCTTGAATTAGAAGATGGTGATTATGAATATGTAATTTTATGTGCAAATGGCGATGGATGGTGGTATGATATCTGGGCTTCTTCCACTGTATATCATGCTCCTGTTGGTGGTGATTGTTGGAATGGCGTTGCTGAACCATATAATAATTATGCATTTACAGTCTCTGGTGGAGATATGACTGTTGCTGTTTGTGGTGATAGTTGTGATGCTGAATGCCCTTGTGCTGGCGAAGATGTTACGCTTGAAGTTGGTGGTGGATCTTGGGGTAGTGAAGTTTCTTGGGATTTATCGGATGGTTCATCTGGTGGTGTAGGAGAATTTAACATGTGTCTAGCTGATGGTGATTATACATTTAATGGCTATGATGCATATGGTGATGGCTGGAATGGTAATACAGCTGCTTTTTCTGATTCTGATGGTAATTTAATTGCATCATTTGCAGTAGAAGGAAGTTCTGGATCATGGACCCTAACAGTTGGTGGTCCTCCTCCAGTAGCGGGTTGTACAGATGATACCGCAGAAAATTTTAATGTAGAAGCAACAATGGATGATGGTTCATGTACATGGAATGGTGGTTGTTCATCCGCTTCTTATACAGCATGTGATTCAGGTGATGAATGTGTATACGTATCTTGGTGGTGTGATGGATCAAGTGAATTTGGTAATGCTGGCTGGGGTCCTGATTGTGCAGATGGATCTGATGAAAATTTTGATAGTTGTTGTGCTGCTGGAGATTATGATTATGATACATGCAATCCAACTTATGACGTTGATGTTAGTTATGCTTTTTCACAAGACATTGCAGGTTTCCAATTTAATGTAAATGGCGTAGAAATTGTGGGTGCATCAGGTGGTGCAGCTGCGGATCATTTTGACTTGGTATCTGCGAATGCAGGAATGGTTGTCGGTGTATCAATGAGTGGTGCTATTATCCCAGAAGGATCCGGATTATTGACAACATTGACTGTAAGAGGTGATGGTCCTGTAAGTTTAAGTGATATTGTTTTAAGTGATTTAGATGGTGAAGTCGCTTCTGCAGCAGATGGTTTATTACTTGGTAATACTGATTGTAATGGAACTATAGGTGGTTATGCATCTCTAGATGATTGCGGTGTATGTAATGGCGGTAACGCTGACATGGACTGTG
>CAZCRK010000125.1:0-2341 GCA_964501035.1 uncultured bacterium | reverse complement strand
TCACTGTTGCCTTCAGATTCGTCTTTATATCCATACACGATGACTCTCTCATTGGAATACCGCCATAAGTCATAAAATTCTCCTTTAGAAAAGGCTGGATTCATTTTTCTAAATCGTGCCAACCTTGAGTAGTGATCTAAATGAGATTGCCCTTCTTCTGTGTTCAACAAAGACCAATCGACAGGTCGATACCCTAATTTTTCTTCATCCCAATTCCCATTGCCATTATTGTCCAGCCATCCCGATTGAAACCCAAATTCCTGACCTTGCCAAATCATTGGAATGCCTTGAGCTGTAAAGAGTAAAGATGCATAAAATTTATCGATCTCTCTCGCCTGACTTAATGAAACACCATCAAATTCAACCATTTCCTGAATTAAGGATTGTTCATCGTGAGAAACCATATATTTTACAGCTTGAGTCAAATCAGCATAAGGGGTTCCCCAATTAGAATATTCATATAATCCAATTATTTGCCGCATAGCAGTCATTGTACCAATACTACTAAAAATGTGGTCAATTAAACGATCATGAAAACTATCATGCCAACTGGAAGTCAAACTTGTGTTATTCACTAACCATGGATCTGATGGCAAGTGTTCAGCAATTTGGTAAACATTAGAATCCAATTCATGGATGGCACTTGTCCATGCGGGAAGCCCATATTGCGGTTGATTTAAGTCCCAACCCACAAATCTTGTAGCATCAAAGCGGAACCCATCAATTCGATATTCTTCCAACCAAATCCGATGGACTTCATTGATATATTCAATTGTTTTTTCATTGAAATGATCGAAATCCAACATTCCCCACGTGCCTTCATTTTCATTGGGGTTTAAGTCATTAGAATTTTTAAAATATGGATTTAAATCATTATTTGGCTGAATTTGCCAGAGAGGAGTAGATGATGTTGCATGGTTCCATACCAAATCTAAAATAACAGCCATATTACGGGAATGTGCCTCATCTACCAATTGTTTAAAATTTTCAGGTGTGCCGTATGTCGCTTCTACTGATGACATAATTTCCGGATTGTAACCCCAGGAACGTCCACCGGGAAATTCAGTAATTGGCATAAGTTCAATGGCATTTATCCCCGATTCTCTCAAGTGATCTAATCGTATTATAACATCATCAAAGGTTCCCTGACCACTTCCTTGCGCAGCAAAATCATCCACGTGTAATTCATAAATAACTAGAGTATCTAAACTGGGGCGGATATAATCATTTGATTGCCAGTTATAATCATCCGCTGTTGAAACTCCACCAGCACCAATTTCTACCCGTGTTTTACCATTACTCAGTCTTCTTGTGAATGGATCAGGTAACCTGCTACCATTTATCAATAAATATTCATATTCATACTGCCCAAAGGATAGATCTAATTCTGTCCACCAAATATCCGATTGTTCAGAGTCGCGTTTCATAACAATTGCATTTGATACTTCCCCAGTTTCACCCGGTGTAGTGACTATCACTTGCATTACAGGTTGAGCAGGTGCATAAACTGCAAGTATCATTTCATTATTAATCCAATTTGGGCCCAATTTTACATTTTCGGGCAATGGCTCCACTTCTACCGAAATTGCAGGAAAATCTAAAAGAACATATTCAATTTCGTTAATTATTGCTGTGATATTGTAAGCTTCATAAATACTCTTGGGGGGACTGAATTCAACGTAAAATATATTATCTGCTGACAAAAATTCCATTCCATCTGATGAATCTGAACCTGCGATATATTCTAAACTATTAATACTATCATTTGTAAAAATGCCCACACTCATTCCATCAACCATACCATCATCATTCATATGTCTTACAGGTTGAAAGAATAAGGGATCAGTACAATTTAAAATAGAATTTTCATATCCATCCGTTGTAACATTGGGATTTAGCGGATCGCTTACCCATTGCCAGTCAGTTCCAGATTCATTATAATGATAGTGAATTTTATATAAATATTCAGAGTCAACATTTAAAGAATAAGTTCGTTTATAGGCATCAATAGCTTCATCATAATTCATTAAACTAGGAGCATTGGGACTTATCATTCCATTTGAATTTGGTCCCCAATCTTCATTGCTACCAGGTGGCATCGTACCCGGAACAAAAATACGAATAAACTCTTCCCCTGGATGAGTAATATACCTAAATGTTACATCCAAAGATTGTGGTAATGACTGCCCGATTAATAGCCCAATTAAAACGACTTTTTTCATAAACGTACTTCTTTAGATAAGTGCCGGTACCAAAACCAATACAATCCAGCAGAAAGAACAATGAGTAATCCAAAAAGATTAAACACATTTGACCATTGTTTCATGACGATCATCATACC
>CAZCRK010000124.1:0-2342 GCA_964501035.1 uncultured bacterium | reverse complement strand
GTTTGGGGTGGTGATGCTTCAGAAATACAAATTGGCAACCAAATATGGTGTGATACCAATCTTAAAACCACCCACTACCGCAATGGTGACCCCATCCCAACTGGATTAAGCGGTAGCCAATGGAATAGCACCAGTTCAGGTGCTTATGCAGTATATGATGACCAAGAAAGCAATGCAGACACCTATGGTTACCTATATAATTGGTATGCCGTAGATGATGCAAGAGGGTTAGCCCCAGAAGGTTGGCATATACCCACAGATGAAGAATGGACAGAATTGACTAATTATTTAGGTAGTGATGCAGGTAGCCAACTAGCCGGCAGAGCCGACCTTTGGTCTGATGGAAACCTAGAAAACAACGCTAATTTTGGCACAAGTGGCTTTAACGCCCTTCCTGCTGGTTACCGTAGTAGCAGCAATGGTAATTACCTCTATATGGGCAACTACGGCTATTTCTGGTCTTCTTCCATAACCGATACTGGCAGTGCGTGGTTCCGGAGATTGAGTTCCAATAATTCAGAAGTCGGCCGTTACGGTTACGATAAGGAAGGCGGGTCTGTTGTGCGCTGTGTTAGGGATTAGACTATTTGTCTATTTGACTATTTATTTTGCCGTAGGCAAAATCGAAAATAAATGTAATCCTTTCAAAGGTTTCAAACCTTTGAAAGGTTGAGAAACTGTCAAAATTCGGATACACAGGATTAAAGGATAGGCAGGATAAAAACAGAATGTAATATCCTAATATTCTTAACATCTTGAAAATCCTGATTCAGACGAATAAGGAAATAAACATATTCAATATTTTGAACTAAAAATGAATTTAGAAAGATAAAATTTATGTTAACATATAAAATTCAAATACAATCATGCACATAATAGACATTAGTATCATTATTTGCTTCCTTATTGGAATGGCAGGGTATGGTATTTGGCAGGGGAAATCCAATACCAATAATTCAGACTATTTCTTAGGAGGGCGAAATTTACCGTGGGTTGTTGCCATGTTTTCCATTGTGGCTACCGAAACATCGGTACTTACCTTTGTGAGTATTCCCGGTGTGGCTTACCGAGGCGATTGGATGTTTTTGCAACTTGCAATGGGGTACATGATTGGTCGTGTTTTGGTGAGCATATTCTTACTACCCATGTACTTTGCAAATGGTGTAACCTCAATTTATGAAATTATTGGCAATAAATATGGCAAAACGATGCAACGTATTGCCTCCACCATATTTTTAGTCACCAGAATACTAGCAGATGGTGTCCGTTTTTTGGCAACTGCTGTCATTGTGCAAGTTGTTACAGGATGGTCGCTTCCAATTTCTGTGCTTGTAATTGGGTTGGTTACAATTATTTACACATTGTATGGTGGTATTAAAACCATCGTTTGGTTAGATAGTATTCAATTTCTTCTGTACTTAGGTGGTGGTTTAGTTTCCATATTTTTCATCTTAAATCATCTCGATATTGGGTTATTAGAGGTATCATCACAACTTGTTGAATATGGGAAATTAAATGTAGTAAATCCAAGTTGGAATCTATTTACGGAGCCATGGGCATTTGGTTCTGCCGTATTAGGGGGTATGTTACTCTCATTTGCATCGCATGGTGTTGATTATATGATGGTGCAACGCGTGTTGGGCTGTTCCAATATTGCATCTGCAAAAAAAGCAATGATAGGAAGCGGAATTTTTGTATTTATCCAATTCACCATATTCTTACTTGTGGGTTCATTATTGTTTGTTTATTTTGATGGAGCAACATTGGTTAAAGATAGAGAGTTTTCTACATTCATTGTAGGTTCACTCCCTATTGGCTTTAAAGGATTGCTCTTAGCTGGAGTACTGTCCGCAGCGATGTCCACTCTTAGTTCTTCTATCAACTCATTGGCATCTTCCACAGTTACAGATTGGTTTAAAGAAAATGTAACATTAACCAATTCACGATTTATTTCATTGTTTTGGGCAATCATTTTAGTTGGAATTGCTCTTGTTTTTGATGAAAATGACTCTGCAATTGTCATAGTTGGTCTTAAAATTGCCTCGTTTACGTATGGTGGTCTTCTCGGATTATTTTTATTAAGCAAAATGAAACGGAAATTTACCCCCATCAGCTTAGTTGTTGGTTTAATTTCAAGTTTGGGAATTGTTTTTGTTGCTCAATTTTACGGATTAGCATGGACATGGTTTATTGCAGTTTCAGTGATCATAAATATTACAATGGTTTGGTCAGTAGATTTAATACTTATAAAGGTTAACGCATTAACATTATTTAAGAAAATAGTACTTTTAATGTTTGTATTAGCATTTACTTCCTACATATTTCAACAGAAATCACAATCA
>CAZCRK010000123.1:0-2368 GCA_964501035.1 uncultured bacterium | reverse complement strand
AGGCTTGAAGCTTTCCGTTTTAGGTGCCCCAACGGGGCATGCCCCATTAAAAGTAGCACTTTCCCCAGAGTTCGCATCTGTGCCTTTGTAGTCAAATCTAATGTGTGTGATTACATCTGACAATCCGTCCAGCGATGGTGCTCTTTTTAAAGCCGTAATCTTCCATTCGTAAGTAATATCCATAATTTATAATTTACTGTTAATAATTGATTTTAATTCGTCTATTTGCTTTTGTTGTTCTTTTATAGCCTCTACCAGTACAGGCACAAGTTTAGCGTAATCCACTGTCTTATACCCATCTCCAATCGGAGCATCTGTTACAATTTCAGGGAGCACACTCTCCACTTCTTGAGCAGATAACCCCACTCTCTTTTCCTTCTTGTATCCATAGGATTCAGCTACTTCATTGGGCTCATAATAGAAACCATTTAATGATTGTATCTTACCGATAGGATCATCTATGTCCCCTAGCTTGTTTTTGAGCCTCATGTCAGAGTAGTACGCTACAACATCCCCATTGAAATGACCAGTCCCTGCTGCTCTTAACGAAGTCCCTGTATTAGCAGGGTCCACGTAGTAATTTGTATCATTTAAATCGTAAAATCTAGGCGCTCGCATATCTACAGCTGCTCTTGTAGAGTTTGCAAGTGAAGCATGCCATTGACCATTAACAATATTCATAAGTCCATGGTTACTTAAATTAGCAGCAACACCTTGTGCATTCGGATGTGAATACCATAAACCATACCCACCCGATACATTACTACCATCTAATGCGCCTTTATATGAGTTGCCCATCGCGAATACTAATTGGTATTTATACGAACTATAAGAGCCAACTACCCCAGCTCCATAATCATTAAATTGCAAATAACTTCTAAGCACACCAGATGAAGATGTAGATGCAGGGTTTGTATAATAAGTAGTATTATCTGAATCGTAAAATATAGGCGCTAAGACGTGGGAGCTTGCCTCTACCGCGCCCCCCGGACTAATTGTTAAGTAATCATTATAGTTACCAGAAATTGGGCTTAAATTTCCATTTGCTGACGCAGGAAGTCTAAATCTTATCGCTCCATATGAGCTATAGAAATCAAACTTTTCACTACTCCTATGATCGTAGTGAATCCCCGCTCTAGTGCTATTTTCATACCCCCAATGCAAGCCATGCGCACAGTCAGCCCCTGAAGTTCCGTCCACCCAATTGCCGTTCCAGTTAACTACGTTGAGATTGTGAGAACCCGCGGCATTATAGCTGTCCTGTATTTGAACAAGATATTCATCAACATCAGTGTGACTGTTATAGTTAGAAGTACCTGCTTGTATTCTTAACCCATTAAAATTAGCATTCCTACTGCTATCAATAGCCTTGTAGTCTCCTACCCATACAGAATCAGGTAGCCTCTCAACTTCGATGCTCTGAATAACAACTTCACCACTTCCTTGGTAGTTGCAAATATATATGAGGTCAAAGTATTTACCTTCAGGGTCAAACTTATTGTGGTCTCCCTGATTGGTAGCGTTATAACCACTAAAAGTATCTTCGTAAGTATACGTTGAACCTGCACTATGGCTTTGCCCTGCGACCACACCATAGTTATAAGAGGTTGCTTGGTCGCTAGACAGATGCGTCTTATCTTCGTTTAAAGTCTTGACTCCAAGGTAAAATTTACCTGAACCGGAACTAACTGTAACTTGTTTGAACCTTATTTTTACGCGGTAGGTTGCTTCAGGGTCAATAGGAATCCTACAAGGAATAACACCAGATTGATTATTAAATGACATCCCTTTATGAGTCGCCGAGTAACTGACATTAGACTGATTATCTATCAGCTGTGCCCAATCGTGGTTGCCTAAATAGAAATGACCAGAGGATTCATAATCGCTATAGTATTTCCCATTAATCTTTGCGTAGTCTCCATTGACTGTTAAATGCCCATTAAGAGTAGAATTCCCTGCAACGGACAGAGTATTTATGTGCGATGTACTAGCGGGGTCCACGTAGTAACTTGTATTATTTGAATCATAGAATATAGGAGCGGATATATTTCCTGCAAAAGTTGAATTTGCACCATCCATTGTAAGATTGGTTGCACCTTTAGAAGTAAATACTGTAGTACCAGCGTTTGTATCAGCATAAAAATGAACTGCTCCATCATCATTTTGTCCTATGTATATATAATCACTACCACTAAAATCTCCATTTTTTCCATCAAGATATATCCTAGCAGAACCACTACTTGTGCTACCAATTTTAATGTTTTGACTTCCAGCACCAACTACTTTAATAGCATCTACCCCACCTTGAAAAGTTACATCCCCTGCAAAAGTTGCGTCATTATCTGTAGCGAACACTAAAGCATGACCA
>CAZCRK010000122.1:0-2499 GCA_964501035.1 uncultured bacterium | reverse complement strand
TCTTTGTCCTTTGGTAATTTTTTCATAATATTTGTATCAACACCTTGAGGAATTATAATCACATTATTAGCTCCCATTTCTTCTGACCATGTTTTCATAAAAGGTGTGTTTGCAATAACCAAGTTAAATTTTGGATATGATTCTTTTTCTATTTTATATACAATTTTGCTAAGATATTTCTCATTCATAAGTTCATGTACTACATCAAAGGTTCTGTGAATAATTGGAATGTTCAGCTCTTTACAAGCTCGAATAGTTCCTTTTATGTTGTTCACGATAGAATATACAAATGCAATATCAATTTCATAATCAGATAAAATTTTTTTAATGAATTTATATGATGTAAAATAGGCAGAAAGTCGATTTAGTCCCTTGATTGGAATAACAGGTGTTCGTAAAATCTTTACAGAAGATTTTGGATATACACGATTATAGTCTTCAACATTCGTTCTGATAATTTTGTCGAGTGAAAAGTTTCCTGGATCTGGAATGTCAACTGCATATACTTTATGCCCTTCAAGTGAAAAAAGTTCCGATAAATGATGGATTTCATATGTAACTTTTTTTAACCAATCAACCTCATGAACGACTAAAATATTCATAGTTTGTTAGCGATTTCTATTGTTTTATAGTATTTCGAATCAATGATTTTTTTAAACTCTGTATTGTTGATGAAATTCTTCTTTGATCAAACTTTGTTTTGTTACATCGTTAATTTTCTTTGCTGGATTTCCCGCAACAATAATTCTTGGAAGAACATCTTTTGTGACTATAGTACCAGCAGCAATTATTGCTTCACTACCTATTTCGACTCCCGGGCAAATTGTAGCCCCACCACCGATAGCACATCCTAATCGTAATTTTGCACCTCTAATTGTGGGTGGATTATCTCGTAAATGGCCAATTGGAGAATTATTTGTAAAAGATACTCCGGGTCCAATAAACACAAATGATTCAATTAGCGTTTCAGCACAGATCATGGTATTATTATGAATTACACATCTTTTTCCAATTGAAACATTATTTTCACAAATAGTATTTGAGCCAATAGTTGAATCTTTAGATATGTTCACTTTCTCTCTGATTATTGCATTATGATTGATCCAGCAATTATCATCAATTTGCACATCAAGATAAATTGTAGATCCTGTTCTAATTAGAACATTTTTTCCGATGGTTATATGATATTGAATATTCAAATCAATGTTATTTTCTTGTGATTGTTTATCATCATAATAGTGTCCAGTTACAGTGTTGTACCCAATAACTGAATTATCTTGAATAATTGAATTGTCACCAATTGAAACTGAATTTAATAATATATTATTTCCAATTTTGCAATTATTTCCAATTCTGATATTTCCAGTCATAATAACATTTTTTCCTATTTCACAGTTTTCACCTATAATCATCTTCGGATCATTTTTCACATTCATCAAATACCTCCCCTAATCAAATAAAAAAATCCACAAGTTTACTTATTTGAAATCCTTCAGCATAATCATTCCCAGAAATATGTCCCCAATATCTTTCTCTCTCAAAAATTTCTCTTGTCCATCTATTTTTTCTATTATTCCACTCTGTAGTATACTGAGATAGTAATTTTTCCTTAAAACTATATTCATCTTTATTGAAACTAAAGTAAAAGTTTGGTTTGAAAATATTTACATTATCACCATAAGAATTAGATTGAAACATTAGAAAGTTTTTTACATTTCTAAATGCTGTCCGCGATATTTCCCAAGTTGCTTTATGATCAGTATTCACATCACCAAACCAGTGAGTAAAAATGGTATCAATTTTATTTTTATTTGCCATTTCTTCTAAAATTTGCATTGTTTTTTTATTGTATGTTAATTGGCTGTTTGGTTCTTTTTCTGTTGGAATATAAGTAGCCCCGATTAATTCAAAGGATTTTTGTCCACATTCTAATGCCTCAGATTCCTTCATTCCTTCATTTACATGCTTTCCATATTGTGAACCACATATAACAACTGTAAAAATATTGTGACCTTTTTTACTTAATTTCTTTAAAGTTATTCCACATCCAAGCTCAATGTCATCCCAATGAGCAGCGACTGCAAGTACATTCATTCTTAATCAATATAGATAAAAATAAGCTAGTCTTAAATTTGCTGATTTATCATAGTTTTGAATTAGCAAATTTAGGATTTTATAAGTTTTGTAATTCCATCTTTAAGCAAAATTGTCGATGTAAGATGTAAGTATTGTTTTATTTTCTTTGGATTTGTAGAACTAAAAATTACTACTCCAGAAACTGGCTTTTTATGAATAGGTCGAAGATTTAATTTTTTTGTGGATACAAGAAAGATTTTGGCCAATTGATTGATGGACGTGGATTTTCCTGTTGCTATATTAAATATATCAAATTTTTTCTTTTTATATTTTAATGCAGAATTAAACGCTCTCGCAACATCATGAACATGAATAAAGTCTCGTGTTTGCCTTCCATCCCCAAATATTATAGGAGGTTTATTT
>CAZCRK010000121.1:0-2553 GCA_964501035.1 uncultured bacterium | reverse complement strand
TCAAAATCAGCGTCACCAGTGTCGGAGGAGAAAATGGTAAGGGTATCATTAAAGGCACCTTCAGTTGTGGGTGTGTAGGTTATGGTAACGGGTACATTACCACTAGGGTAAACGGAGAAGGGAACAGGGAAAACGGAGAGGTCTTCGGTTTGGGCTGTAATATCTGTAACCTCAATAACTTCTTCACCACTATTGCCAAATTCTACCGTTATTTCTGCAGACTCACCCAAACGCACTTCACCAAAATCCAAAGACTCTGGAGTAATTGTCAAAGATTCTAGATTGGTGTTAGAAACCCAAGTAGCCCCATGGATGGTACCATGATTACCATTACCTGAGTGGTCGTAGAGAGTGGTGTCTTCGCCTGCGTTGAATTTGTAGTAACCAACTAAATTATAATTTTCAACTATAGGTTCATTTTGGAGTAAAGTTGCACTGTTTTGATTTAATTCTTTGTTCCAAATCATAACTTCAGAAAGTTGGAAATAATTTGCATAGTCTCCACCACAAATACTATATCGAGCAAAGGTTATTGAAGCATCATTGTTTATTATCCCGGCAAAATCATAGTTTGTATCCACTAAAATTCCATCTATATATAAATTTAATTCACCTGTATTCCCATTTCTTGTTGCAATAATATTATGGGAATCACCATCATTTAATAAATTATATGGATATGAAACTATGGTACTCCAATTAAAATCATTAGAATTTTGAGCAGCAAAAGATAGATTGCCATTATTTTCAAAAAATTGCCAATCCCCATTACTCGACTCACACCCACAACAATCTTTACTCACTGGGCTTTGCCACCAATCGTTAATGTCCGGTGGGAAAACTCCTGAAAATGATACTGAAAAATCAATAAAATTAAATTGTTCTACATGAGGAATTTCTACATATTGACTAAAACCATCAAAACTCAGCGAATAATCTCCATTATCAGGGTAGGTGCAACTGCCATCATCAAAGTCAGCTTCTTCATTGTAGTTGGTGGCTACGGGGTCGGTGCAACCCAGCATAGGTACATTTACACTCCAATTTGCACCATTTACTATTCCATGGTTATTAAATCCAGAATGATCAAATACATTATACTGCCCATTATTTTCATCAAATTTCCAATATCCCACCAAATTGTTCTCTAATTCAGGGCTTAACTCTGAATAAATTAACCCTTGAATATCTTGAATATCTATACTTTGACTCCAAATTCGAATTAAATCAATTTTCCCAATAAAATTTTCATTTGTTTCCCCAGCTTTTCTATTTCCAAATATTAATTCTGAACCAGTATTCTTTATATTTTGTACATCAACATCATTATTTGAATTATCCAAAACTCCATTTATATATAATTCACTTCCAACTTCGGAATTATAGGTAAATATTATATGATTCCATGTATTTTCTTCTATTGTTGATTGTGAAATTATTCCTGATAGAGCATCAGGTGAGTTGGTTCCGTTACCCCAAGACTGGGGATATATGTTTCCAGATATTTTACCATCAGAATCAATCATTAACCTGTAGGAATCATTATGATTTTCGTCTGGTGCTTTTGCTACAATTCTCTGGAATCCTCCTAATTCGCCGGGATTTATCCAACATTCAATAGAAATTTTCCCATTAAAGGCACTACCATTTAATATATCTGGAGAACCAACATTAACAAAATCAGTAGATTCATTAAATTCTAATGAGTATTCACCATTATCAGGGAAAATACAAGAAAAGTCATTTACATTAGCATCTTCGTTATAGTTGGTGGCAAGGGGGTCGGTGCAACCGGGGGTGGGAACATCTGTTGACCATGTTGCACCGTAAATAGTTCCGTGGTTGCCGTTGCCACTGAGGTCGGTGAGTGTGGTGCTTTCAGGACCGTCATTAAAGTCCCAGTAGCCGACAAGACCTTCTTCATCGCCAGTAAGTTCATTAAACATGTTAGATTGGATTTCTTCTTGGGTGAGAGTTCGGTTCCATATATTAACATCATCTATAGTACCTAAAAAATAATAGCCATATCCATTTGGATGATTAGGACCATATGGTGGGAACCTACCAATAGTTAAATCATAGTCACCATTAATCAAGTTTCCTGATAATGGATCAATTTGTACTAACTCTCCATTAAAATAAGATTTTAAATTGGAACCATTATATGTTAATGTAAAATTATTCCACTGATTTAATTGCTGATCGATACTAATTGGAAATGCATGATAACCTGTTGAAGTTATTATTTCAAAATAAAATGAACTTGCAGATGAATGTAACACCCAAAATCTATGTGAAGATCCAGGGTGAATATCTCTACCTTTTGTAATCATTACACTAGCTTCATTTTCAATTCCAATTTTATATGATACATGAATTGTAAAATTATTTACAAAATCTAAGTTTTCGTTATGTGGGACTACAACTTCACTTTGAACCCCATCAAACTCAAGTGAATAATCCTGCGCAAAAGTAAATGTAAACAGTAGTAATAGAAATTTAAACATATGTCCTCCTTTAAAACTCACCCCGCCTACGGCACCCCTCTCTTTG
>CAZCRK010000120.1:0-2584 GCA_964501035.1 uncultured bacterium | reverse complement strand
AAAATACATTTTTTTGTGGAGCTGCGGGGAATCGAACCCCGGTCCAGTCTGTTTTTTCCAATGAGTCGTTACAGCTTAGTTTGGTTTCCAAATCGGTAGTCCACCAACAAACCCACCATAACCTCTTTACTCAGAAAGGCTTAACTGACAAGTCCGTTTTACTTCACACTTGTAGAAGAAGATTGTCTAACTTATTTTATGACCGAGTGTTAGACAACTCAGTAACTTACGCGTAAGCGTATGTTGGTTGGTAATCCACAACGGGTTCAACGAAATTGTCAAACATCCGTTCTGTATTGGCTAGGTGCCAATCAATTACCAACCCGTCTAGCGAATTATCGCCAATTGAGTTAGTGAGTATTTTGTAACGAGACCTACTCAATCTCTGCTGCACTCTATTGTCAAATAACACCTGTCGATTTCCAATATCAGCCCCATATCTTTTACCAATCCTCTGTATTATATTCATCAAATGGATTATCTAGATGTTCTCTAATTTCATCTATAACATCTTGTACTAAATCCCAATCTTTAGATTCTATAGCTTCATCTAGTTTATGTAATATTTCTTCTAAAAAAGACATTTCAATTCCTCTTAATTTAATAAATGTGGTTTAGCTTCAATCTGGCCAGCCTTTGTAACCTCTACAAATTCTACCTTAGAATGATATTCAGACATATTGTTAGCACCAACATAGCTGAAAGAACTATGAACTCCATCTCTGATGTCGTGTAGGATTCTTTTAATCTTACCTTTGTACGGTATAATTTTATGATTTCCTTCAACATTTTTATCATTACCTTTAGAGTCCCTTGAAGCAGACCCCCTATACTTTTTAAATAATTTTTCATTTGGCCATTCACCTACTTTTTCTATTGTACCTGGACTTTCTTTCGTCCCTGATAATAACGACCCAACCATGACGGTATCAGCCCCACAACCAAGTCCTTTACACACATCCCCAACATTACGAATCCCACCATCAGCAATGACAGGAACATTATACCCGTCAGCAATGGAACACACATCAAGAAGAGCAGTAATCTGAGGAAGTCCAACCCCCGTTCTGATTCTTGTTTCGCATAAAGATCCATTTCCGATACCAACTCGGAGTCCATCAACACCCCATTCACATAAATCATGTGTCGCCTTTTTGGTTGCAATTGAACCCCCGATGATTTCAACATTTGTTCCAAATTCATTTTTAAATTCCTCTATAGCTTTTTTTACTAATATATGATGGCCATGTGCTACATCTATAAGTAATACATTACATCCATTTTCAACCAATTCTCGTGCACGTTCTTTGTAATCATCAGTAACTCCTACTGCTGCACATAATGGTCTTTTCTTCCAAATCTTTTCATCACAAATCAAAGAATCCGCCCAATAAAATCTATCTTTTAAATCTTCCCAATCTGATTTAGTAGGTGGATGATTCCAATGTCTTGCGTCAAAACTATCCCACCACTCATCATATTCTTTTTCAATTGTTCTTTCACTATCATCATCGCCATAGGTTTTACCAATATCAAAATATTTATCCCATTCATAATGTAATGACTTCATCATCCGAGCTTGGTTTTCAATACTTTGAAATCTATGTATGACACCAACTCCACCCCAATCTAACATTTCATGTGCCATATCAAATTCAGTCACGGTGTCCATTGGTGAAGCAACTATTGGAATAGTTAATTCTGTATTCTTTGTAAATCGTGTATTAAGTTTTACGTTATCACGAGATTCTAATTCCGAATATTTCGGAACAATATTTACATCATCGTATGTAAGATAAGTTTTCATTTTTCCACTTGATATAAATGTTTATTTTTTTTCCAATACTCATTTATTTCTTTTTTAGTTCCACCTTGTTTTTTAAATGATTCTTTTCGTGTCATCATTGTCATTGGAACATCCGATAAATTATATAGTCTACCATATAAATCTCTAAACACCTTTTCATTTAACCATTCTTGTTTTGTCATTTTTTACTCCTTTCCATACACCGTTTCTGCATCATGTATAATTCATGTAGTTTTTCTGGTGTTCTTTTTATTTTACGACTTTTCTTTTGTTTCTTCATTTTAACTCCTTATATAGTTATATCTAATGTCATATCAACATTACCTGAATACTTATGGCATACTTGTATTTGATAATCTCCATATGGAATATCATCACTATAATCTTCTGTAGCGTATAACATCCAAACATATGTAAAGTCTCTTGATCGACCATCTTCCCACGGACCTCTTTCATAAGGTTGTTTATGAACTACCTTACCTGTATTTATATCAATAACTTGTATAAATGTCTTATCATGTGTAACTCTATATCTAATCTTTACAATATCACCATGTATACCATTCCATTTTTTATGTGTAGACTTCCATGCTAATAATGGATACTCTTCAAATTCTTGACCAATAATAGGTGTATCGTCAACCACTTGTTTTTCTCTAGGTGTGAAAACAAAAACAAGTACAACAACAGTTAGTACTATAACAATTTTTTCTGGAAGAGTAGCTTCTGAAAGTAATAAATCTTTTAATTTAAATTGCATTATTTTTTTTGTTCACT
>CAZCRK010000119.1:0-2641 GCA_964501035.1 uncultured bacterium | reverse complement strand
ACTGGTAAAACGGCTATTGCAATTGATACTATTATCAATCAAAAATATACTCATGATACAGAAACTCCTGTGCATTGTATTTATGTTGCGGTTGGTCAAAAAGAATCTACAGTTGTTCGTGTGGTAGCAGAACTTGAAGCTGCGGGTGCTATGGAATATACAACAGTTGTTACAGCATCAGCTATGGAACCTGCACCGTTATTGTTTTTAGCACCATATGCAGGTGTAACATTGGGTGAATATTATCGCGATAATGGTATGCATGCACTTGTTATTTATGATGATTTATCTAAACATGCAACCGCGTATAGACAAATGTCATTACTACTTCGAAGACCTCCAGGTCGTGAAGCATATCCAGGTGATGTATTCTATCTACATAGTCGTCTTCTAGAACGTGCTGCAAAACTGAATGATGACTTAGGTGGTGGTTCGTTAACTGCACTTCCGATCATTGAAACACAAGAAGGTGATGTTTCAGCATACATTCCAACAAATGTGATTTCCATTACGGATGGACAAATATTCCTAGAAACAAACTTGTTTAATACAGGGCAAAGACCAGCTGTGGATGTTGGAATTTCTGTATCGCGTGTGGGTGGTAATGCTCAAGTTAAGGCAATGAAAAAAGTTGCTGGTACATTGAAACTAGACCTAGCCCAATATCGTGAATTAGAAGCATTCGCAAAGTTTGGTTCTGATTTAGATAAAGCAACACAAGATCAGTTAACGCGTGGTTCACGACTCATGGAAATATTGAAACAAAAACAATATTCTCCAATTGATACCGAAAAACAAATTGTACTATTGTATGCTGCTACTAAGGGTTATCTAGATGCACTACCATTGGATAGAATGGTTGAATTTGAAGAAAGATTGTTTGATACTCTCGATGCATCTCATACGGATGTTTTAGATGAATTGAAGAGTAGCGGTCAACTTTCAGATGAACTAGATGCTAAAGTAAAAGATATTGTTGAAAACTTTGTGAAAGGTTTTTAGACCTACATGGCGAATCTTAAAGATATACGCGATAGAATAAAATCGATTAAAAGTATTCAACAGGTTACCAAAGCCATGAAAATGGTAGCAGCTGCGAAGTTGCGTCGAGCTCAAATGAACATGGAACAAGCTCGGCCATATTCAAATCGTTTGGATGATATGCTTTCTAGTCTTTTGCCAGATGTAGATAGGAATATGCTTCCTGAACTTCAAGTTAGAGAAGTACAACGAAAATTGTTTGTTGTTATAACTTCTGATAGAGGTATGGCAGGCGCATTCAACTCAAATATTTTACGAAAAGCACATCAAGAAATTGATGCGTTCGGAAAAGATAATGTTGACATAATTTGCATTGGTAAAAAAAGTAGAGACTATTTTAAAGCACGCAGTTATAAAATTATTTCTACACATATTGATTTTTGGAACACGCTTAATTTTCAAGATGCAATGAGTATGGGTGCTGAAATTATTGAAAAATTCACATCCGGTAATGTTGACGAAGTACGAGTGGTTTATAATGAGTTTAAAAGTATGGGTAGCCAAACATTGAAAGATGTTGTGTTTCTACCTTTAGTATCTAAACCAACTGAAGAAAAGAAATCAGTTGATAGATTATATGAACCAAGCAAAGAAGCAATCATTCAAAACATTATTCCACGACATTTAAATATACAAATGTGGCAGTACTTATTGGAATCGAATGCTTCTGAACACGCAGCAAGAATGGTAGCAATGGAAAATGCGACTGAAAATGCTGGAGACATGATTAAAGATTTAGGGCTTGAATATAATAAAGCTCGCCAATCAGCAATAACAACTGAAATAATAGAAATCGTAAGCGGTGCTAACGCACTTGCAGGGTAAGGAAGGTGTATGAAATTACAAGGTAAAATTTCACAAATTATGGGTGCGGTAGTTGATGTTACATTTGAAGATGGTCAACTTCCCGAAATTTATAATGCATTAGAAATCGAACGCGAAGGATCAGATAAATTGGTTCTTGAAGTTGCACAACATTTGGGTGATTCTGTTGTTAGAACAGTTGCTATGGATTCCACAGATGGAATGACTCGAGGTGCAAAAGTTGTAGATTCTGGTGCACCAATTTCAGTACCTGTTGGAGAAAAAACTCTTGGTAGAATGTTTGATGTATTGGGTAATACAATCGATGAAAAAGGAGATACTCAAACAAAGGAAAGACTTCCTATTCATAGAGCAGCACCAAAATTTGATGAATTATCTACAAGTTCAGAAGTACTTGTAACTGGTATTAAAGTAGTTGATTTAATGGAGCCTTATACAAAGGGTGGTAAAACTGGATTGTTTGGTGGTGCTGGAGTGGGTAAAACCGTACTAATTCAAGAACTCATTCGAAATATCGCTACAGAACATGGTGGATATTCAATTTTTGCTGGAGTGGGTGAACGAACCCGTGAAGGAAATGATTTATACAATGAAATGACTGAATCCGGAGTTATTGAAAAAACTGCAATGGTATTTGGTCAAATGAATGAACCACCCGGAGCACGTTTGCGTGTTGCTTTGTCAGGTCTTACAATGGCTGAGTATTTCCGTGATCAGGAAGGTAAAGATGTATTATTGTTCGTTGATAATATATTCCGTTTTACCCAAGCAGGTT
>CAZCRK010000118.1:0-2689 GCA_964501035.1 uncultured bacterium | reverse complement strand
AACGGATTTAGAATATTTGGATGTACTACCATCTGGCCCACAATTAGTGGGTGCCGAAATTGAATTGGTTGGCATGTATTCTCGTGAGATGATGCTTCGTGAAGCCATCGAAAAGGTAAAAGGAGATTATAAATATGTCATCATTGATAGCCCCCCCTCTCTTGGGTTATTGACTGTAAATGTGTTCACTGCAGCCCAATCGGTGATTATTCCTATTCAATGTGAGTACTATGCGCTTGAGGGATTATCTCAATTACTTAATACAATCCGGCTTATTCAACAACGTTTAAACAAACAGTTAGAAATTGAAGGCGTATTGATTACAATGTACGATCATCGACTCAATTTATCACGGCAAGTCGTAGATGAAGTAAAAGAATATTTTGGGGACAAGCTATACAATACCTATATCAAGCGGAATGTACGGCTTGGAGAAGCACCTAGTCATGGGAAACCTATTTTGCTCTATGATGCATCATGTCAAGGAGCGCAGAATTATATGAATTTAGTTTCAGAAATATTGGTAAATAATGAGTAAACGACTTGGTAAAGGTTTAGAAGCACTTATTTCTTCATTTAATACTGAAGAAAATGATAGATATTTAGAAGGTTCGGTTTCCCTAGATAGGATAATTCCAAACGCTAATCAACCACGGCAAGATTTTGATGAAACAGGGATGCAGGAACTTGTTGATTCTGTCCGTGAAAAAGGTATATTGCAACCGTTAACCGTTCGTGAAATGGATGGTGATAAATTTGAAATCATTGCAGGTGAACGCAGGTATCGTGCTGCAAAAGAAGCAGGTTTAGAATGGGTGCCAGTATATGTAATTAGTGTTGAATCGGACATGGAGATGATGGAGCTTGCACTCATTGAAAATGTGCAACGGGTCGATTTGAACCCCATTGAAGAAGCTGAGGGTTTTGCTATTTTGAGCGGAAAATACGGAATGTCACACGACGAAATTGCTCAGAAGGTATCAAAGAGTCGTCCCGAAATTTCCAATAAATTGCGTTTGTTAAAACTTCCTCCTGTTATAAAAATCAGTTTAAAAGATGGAGAAATTTCAGCAGGTCATGCACGATCTTTGGTTGGCTTAAAAAAATCCACACAAATGTTGACACTGTTTCATAAAATATTAAACCAAAAATTATCGGTTCGACAAGTCGAAGATATTATTAAAAAAATGAATGCTGACCCAAACACAAAAAGCAAAATAACAATTGTTCCAAAAAAGAATCAAATGTTAACCCAGCTTGAAGGAAAATTGCGAGATTCTTTGCAAACAAAAGTAGTCGTCAAAAAAACGAGAAATGGTAAGGGAAGTATCCAAATAAGTTTCCATTCTAAAGAAGAACTTGAACGATTAACTGAGCTACTGTCTTCACTAGATTAATTATTGTCTTTCTAATTTAGTAAATTGCAAAAATTATAGAAAAAATATTTGGTATCACTTAAATTGTATGCCTAATTTTTGGGCCTGTACTTGGTGTGAAAAATAAAAATTACACAATACTAATTACCACAAACAATAATGATCATACAAAAATGCTTCATGTATCTTCATTAGGTATTAAAGTGGCTCTGTTTTTTGGAATAGCAATCATTTTTCTCGCCATTTTTGGTGTGTTTGCTATGAATGATGATGATGGATTGATTCAAAACATGCAACTTAAATCACGCAATGCTAGAATGCTAGAACTTATTGAAGATTTAGATATTGCAGGTGGAATTGATTCTAGTCATTCCGTAGAGAGATTCCTAGAAAAGAAACAATTTTCTGGGTATCCACAGACACCTCCCGTAATGGGTTATATTACAAAAGGATTGATAAGAGAGGGTGATGAATATCATCCCGGGGTTGATATTGCTGCACAATTTGGTGACGATATTGTTGCTCCTGCCAATGGATTGGTTGTGTTTTCGGGTGAAACAACAGATTTTGGCAATATGTTAATTCTTTATCATGGTGATGAGTTTTTTACAGTTTTTGGACATAATGATACAAATTATGTATCAATGCGTGACCAAGTTTCCCAAGGTCAAACCATTGCAGGTGTGGGCGCTTCTGGTGTTAGTGGTGGGCCTCATTTACATTTTGAAATTTGGAAACAGAATCGAGTACTTGATCCAAGAGAGATTATAAAAGAGTATAAAGGTAAAGATGTTTCAATCAGACAAAAGTGATAATAAAGTTAGCTCGATACTTGGGCCGGAATTAGAAATTCACGGTGATGTGAAAGCAACGGGTAGTCTGTTGATTTATGGCAAAGTGTATGGCAATATTGAATCTAAAGGTTCAGTAAAAACAGCTAAAGGGTCATTGGTCAAAGGGAACATTCATGCGCGTGATGCGGTTGTCAGTGGTGATGTTGAGGGTGATGTCGAAGTGGAAGCAAAAGTGACTCTTGGTGACTCATCTCATTTATCAGGTAATTTAAAAGCAGCAATTTTAACCATTGAAGAAGGTGCTCAGTTTGACGGAGCATGTCATATGGTTACAGGGAAAAGTAAAATCGGTAAAAGTTCATCGGTTGCCGAATAGTTTTTTAACATAGATGAAGAGCAATAACAAATCAGATTGGTTGCAATACTCCGGTATTGGAATTCAAATGGTATTAACCATGCTAATCTGTTGGTGGTTAGGTCAAAAAGTAGATGTTTACTTTGAATTAGAAAATCCATGGG
>CAZCRK010000117.1:0-2693 GCA_964501035.1 uncultured bacterium | reverse complement strand
CAGAACACAGAAAACATTTAGCATTACTGAGCAGACCGCACCAACCGAAACCCGACGATGCTGCCCCTGTAGTCTGGGTAGTTCCCGTGACGATTGGCAACCCGACAGTTCCTAGCAAAGTAGCTCCAAGAACCGCCACGCAAAACGCGATATTCACCTCTATTTGCTCCTTGTGGGTTGTTCTGAGGGCTCTTGCTGTAATAATCTTCATCATACCAATCATTACACCATTCCCATACATTGCCACTCATATCGTATAATCCCAGTTCATTTGGTTGTTTTTGGGCAACAGGGTGGGTTTTACTTCCGCTATTGCCACTATACCACGCTACTGCATCTATGTTATTGCTACCGGCGTATTGGGTCTGAGACGAACGACCGTTCGTCTCTACGCCTCCTCTGGATGCATATTCCCATTCGGCTTCTGTGGGTAAACGGTAATTTTTACCACTTTGTTGGTTTAATTTCTTCAAAAACTTCTGTATATCATTCCAACTTACAATCTCTACGGGTAAATTATCTCCTTTAAAATAACTCGGGTTATTGCCCATTACTTCTTTCCACTGCGCTTGGGTTACTTCTGTCGCACTCATATAAAAATCACTTACTGTTACTGTATGAACGGGCTTTTCATCGCCATCGCAATCACTTTGCTCGCTGGTGCAACCCATTTTAAAACTACCGCCTTTTACAAATACCATATCAAATAAATTCCATTCTGCTTCTAAACTCACCGTCCACCCGTGCAGGTCTCTACCTTCTAAAACGGGTTCCCACCAAATTTCGTGGTTTTTGCCGGGTGAAACTTCATTTACATCACCCGCTATTGCAAAAGGTGAAATGGTTTCTCCATCTTTTGTAGCTGATAAAGTTATATCGTAATATTTATCGTTACCTTTTAAATCGTAATTAATAACCACTCGCCCATTTTCTATTTTTTGTGTAACATTGGTTATTTTTTGGGTAAACCCAAAACTTAATGCAATGCTAATTATGAGTATGTTTTTCATATTATTTATTTTCCTTTTGTCTGGATTAGGATTCGTCAGATAAAAAGATTATTGGATTGGTTTTAATCCCAAAATCCATTAATCCAGTTAATCCTAATTCTGACTATATTTAGTTGGTTTCTCCTTGTTTTTAGGATGCCTAAGTCTTTTCACCTCTAAACTTTGTGCACCAAAATTAAGCAATAATCCCAAATCAACTTTGTATGCCACCAAATAATTTAATCCTTGGGCTAGGTGCACATCTTCCAGTTTAATGATAGCTTTTAGTTCAACCATAACTATTTCTTCTACCAAAAAATCTACCCTTCTTGAGCCAATTTGTTGATTATCATAAAATAATGGCATTTCTAATTCTCTCTCAAAAGATAAACCTTGTTTGTCCATTTCAATTGCTAATGCTCTTTGATAAATAATTTCTTGAAATCCATTTCCTAATGTTGAATGTACTTTCATAGCACATCCAATAATTTTATAGGTTAAATCATCTTTTATTTCTTCAGTCATATTTCTCTTTTGTCTGGATTGGGATTCGTCAGATGAAAAGATTATTGGATTGGTTTAAATCCCAAAATCCTGTAATCCTATAAATCCAAATTCTAACAATGTTTTTCAACTGTTTTACTTTCCACTAACTACCACATAGGGTAGGTTTACTTGCTCAATTTGGTTTCTATCAAAATTCATGATAAACTCCATAAGCTCATTTAGGGTTTGGGTATAGTTGCCCATATTAAAATCAAAATTCTTATCTTTTACACTCTCATTTGGTTTAACAGCCAAAACCATAATCATTTCTGTTGATTGTTTTTTATCTGGTTCCAAACCTACTCTTAATGTTGTTATTTTTCCAGTTTTGGGTGGTAACTGCAAAGAGTACCCCTTTTGTAAAAAATTATTGTCATTATATTGGTTGGGTAAAAGACTCGAAACGGTATTGTCACCATAAATATTAAATACAAAAATAAAACAATCTTTAGTGGTTGAAATATCGATAACCATTTCATCACCTTCTTGGTAATGATCCCTGTTTAATTGAGCATCCAATTTAAAAAACGGGTCATCATCTCCTTTAAGTGTTCCTACTTTTGCTTTGAGAGTAACACAATAAATTTGGGTTGTATTGATAGTTTTAATTCCAGTTTCTAAAATTTCTTTTTCTAAAATTAGTCCCTGGGTCATTGAATTTATAATTTGTGAAAAATGGTCAATATCAATCGTGTTATTTGTTTCACCTAAAATAGATATTGCTGTGCTACTAATATGAACACCAGAGTAATGTTCAATAATTTTCTTTAGGGCGAGATTGGTAGCATTTTCTTTGGCTTTAGATTGTGTGATATCCTCATGAAAATCAACCCATGCAGTAATTTGAAACCAATCATTTCCTAACTTTTGCAGATTCTCATCTGGAAAATATAGGTCTGTTGAAAAGCATAGTGAAACTGAAAATAATATTGTTAAATATTTCATTAGTTTAAGAATTCCTTGTACTGTTTTATACAAGAATTTACTTTTTTTAGAGATATATGTCCTATACAAAAATGAATCAACTAAACACCCACACTTTCTACTTTACATACTTTAAACTTTGTACTTTTTCCTACTTTCAACAAAGTTAACAACCTTTGTAAACTAATTGTTTGAAGCGGTCAAGACATACCCTTAAATTTCTAGGTTTTGAAG
>CAZCRK010000116.1:0-2729 GCA_964501035.1 uncultured bacterium | reverse complement strand
CTGCAAATATAGAATCCTCATAAGCATCTTCTAATGAATCACATTCAGATAACCATTCACCATAGTTTTTCCAAGCTGGTAATCCTGAATAACCTCTGACTTCTGTATCATCACAAGGACGGCCTCTAAAGTGTCCATTGTATTTTTCTTGTGAAAACATAACACTTATTAATAAAAAAAATGTTATGTATTTCACGAGACTTCAATTTCTATAGACCTACCACTTTCTTGATAAACAGTTCCAACTATAATGGTATAAGTACCAGGAACTATGTTTTGTGACCATTCCGTTTTATATAATTTCCAATTATAAATCATTATTCTTTCTCTACCATCCCTATGTCTATCCAAATCAAATGGTTGTTCATGAACCATTTTACCTTGTGAATCATATACACGAACTTTAGTATTCTCTTCCTCAACCAAATATTTAATCTTTACTATATCACCATCTTTATTTTCTGTCTGCCACGCAACCAATGGATACTGATAAAATACTTCTTCAGAAGGAATATTGGATACTGATTTAGATTCAGTATTACCAATATCTGATATTGTAAAGAATAAAACTAGCCCAATAGCACATATCAGGCCAGTTTCTTTCCAGATATTTTTGTCGTTTTCATTCATGTTATTTACCATTCTGATGCTATAAATCTTAATCCGAGTTCAGCTAATTCAAAGTTTGTTGAATCATAAGTATAATAATATATCTCATCATCAGGTCTTCTATGAAATATAGCTGGTTCATCAACTGCATCTAAACTGAATTGCCATTCTTTATCTTCATCAGGTACACCATATTCTAAATTAAGTTTTAGATTACGACTTCTTCCCAACATAGTTAAAGGATGAAATGGCCATTTTTCTATACCATTTGTTATCAATTCATCAGATGCATATGATTCACATCCAGCCCAAATTTGATTAACTACAGTTTGTTCTGCTACAATTTCCGCTTTAGTCAAAGTATTCATCATCTTTGGCATCGCTACTGCAGCTAAAACTCCTAAAATGACTATAACCATAATTAGTTCAACTAAAGTAAAACCTTCATTTTTTGTGTATCTTAAATACTTAATGAAGTCTTTCATACTATTCTCCTAAGTCTGGTCTATAAATCATTTCGGCTGGAACATAAGGTGGGTCTGCATAACCCAATTGTCCAGTTAATGGGTCATATGTCCATATAGCTAAACTATCTTGTTTACGTCTATGAACAATTCTATTTGGATATTGTTGGTCATCTGTACCAGTAAATATCCAATCACTATCGTTCATTTCAATCATAGAAGTTTCACCAGTTTTATCATATGCGGGTGGAGTTGTATTCAATGCATCAAATGGATTAGATGGCCAACTTTGTACACCAAAGTCAATAAATTTTTCATGACTCCAAGTGTGTAAAGCATCAACCATACTAATTAATACACCTTGTTCAGAAGCGGCTTCAGATTGTCTAACAATGTTACCGAACCTTGGTATGGCAATGGCTGCCAAAATACTAATAACAACCATTACCAATATAAGTTCAATCATGGTGAATCCATGTTTGTTATTCTGCACTTACAGCCTCTCTCTCATTGAGATAGCCTGTAGTGTCTGCATCTGTACCCGTATTGATTCCGGCATCATATTCCCACTGCCAACGAGTATTATCACTCCGTTGATGTGTAATATATGCAGGGTCACTATCTACGAATGTCCATTCATTATCTGAATTTGCAACCGTTCCATCTTCAGTATATGTAGATGGTGTAGTTTTCAGTGCAGTAAATGGATTATCTGGCCATGTCCTACGACCATCTGTAATCAACTGATGCATCGCATGATTTTCCAAAGCGGCATTTACGTTTGATATAACAGCGTCCTCAGCGGCTATTTCAGAATTTTCAATAGTTTCTGAATATCTTGGTATGGCTACTGCGGCCAACACTCCAAGAATTATCATTACCATAATCAATTCTATTAGCGTGAATCCATCGTTATGTTTGTTTTTTAGTTTCTTCATTTGTGTTCTCTTTCTGGGAGATAATCTCCCTGGTTAGTTAATGAAATTTACGGAACTAAAGTTTTATAGAATTGTGAAGGATTCTCAGTATCAGCGACAAGTAATACTGGTGATTGTGCATCAGTACCACTACCAGTTCCTTGAATAACCAAGTAAATATATGAACCATCCTGAAAGGGTGATTGCATTCCTGAGTTACCAAAGTTCTTTTTGAAATCAGCTGCACCATCTACATCATATAGAAGTGTAGTATTACTTGGTGTCATCCAATCACCTTCAACGGCATCTTCATCCTCTGAAGATGGTGAAAACACATATACGAAATCTGATAAATCAGCATCGTATGCATCTAATCCATCAAGTATTGTATCTACATAGACTTCAAGAGCTTCATCAGTAGTTACACCTTCTGATAGTGTTACACCACCAACTCCTTCGTCATACTTAGTCTGACCTGGGAATCTTCCACGACCTTCATCGGATATAGCTGCGTTGTAAAAGTTATTACCAACAGATATAATCTTGTCAATGTTGTTCATGGTTTTCTTTTCTTTGGCTCCCGTACCAACTCCACCAAATTTTGGAGCGGCGGTTGTGGCTAATGTCGCCATCATAGCCGTAGTAACTGCAAATTCAGCGAGAGAATTTCCTTTATTACTCTTTAGTTTCTTAATTAGTTTTGTGAACATTTTAGTTCTCCTCTGACTTATTTAAGTGG
>CAZCRK010000115.1:0-2733 GCA_964501035.1 uncultured bacterium | reverse complement strand
AAATTTTATTTGATGTTGTAGGACTATTTGTGTAATAAAAAAGCAGTGCATTGATGTCAATGCACTGCTATAACAATATTATTCAGATAGATATTTCCAATTAATTGTAAACACACCAGATTCACCTTCATCATCATAATAATCAATTACTTCGAATACTGGGTATTTTCCATCAGGAGTATTCACAACATACACATAATCAAGTGGTTGAACAATGTGGTTGTCATCTGTTTCATACCATGCATCTTCAAAAGTTGAAAAATCTGAAGAAAAGTTTTCTTCATTAGGTATGCTTGATACGATTGATATATCACTTGCAACCATGCGCGCAACTCCATATTGAGATGTAAAAAATGGATCCCAAATTTCTGGTGCATAGGGTGGTGCAGGTGACCAAAATATTGCTTGAAAAACAATATCCCATTCAGTAGCTGTTGAATCACCTTGATTGGTTGCAAATAAAAAATGATCTACACTATCGCTTTTTACATTTATAGTGGAAACATATGTTGTATAATCATTTTCACTAGACACAGGATTATCATCACATCCAATTATGAAAAATAGTCCTGCTATTATCACTGTTATCATCTTCATTTTATTTATTTTTCCTTTCATTTATTAACGAATAACTACATCCAATAAACCACTCTCTTCCTGGCATTGGACCCCATTGTGGATCTTTAACATCGGTTAAGTTTTTAACTCCCATCTTAACTTCAAAAAAATCTCCAATTTCCTTATTTACTGAAACATCATATATTTGATAATTATCTAACCAATTTTCAACATTTACATTTTCTTCATTCAGCTCACCATAATACCGTTTTCCAACAAATTTGCACATCACGTTTGCGTGAAGGTTTTTAATAACAGTAATTCGTAATTTTACATTTCCCTTGTGTTTTGATTTTAAATTTATAGGGCTTTCATTATCAACATCCCAAGTATTTAAATATGAATACCCTAATGAAAATTCAATATTTTGCTTAATAAAATATGTAAGATCAACATCAAAACCATTTGTTATTGCTTCACGAATGTTGGCAGATTGCCATAAATCCAATAATGAAGAGTCTTCTACTCCTAAATACACATAATCGATAAGGTTATTAATTTTGTTGTAAAAGAAATTTAAACGACCGTGGTAACTATTTGTATGCCAACGTTCAAAATCTAAATTAACACTATTGGACCTTTCGGGTTGCAGTAGGGAGTCTCCAAGAATACGGTATCCAATTTCTTCAACTGTAAAATCTAAATACAACTCTTTAAAAGATGGTGCCCTGAAACCTTCACCATATGAAAATCTAATTCGAGAGTACAATTCTGGTTTATACATTAGTGAGAACTTTGGTGAATAGTAACTGCCGTAAATTGAATGAATGTCATTTCTCAATCCACCTAAAATAGTTAACTTCTTTGAAAATTGAAATTCATTTTGAAGAAAACCATAATGCAATATTGAATACTGATTTTTGTTACTAATTCTATCAGAGAATATTGATTCTGATTCATACCCGATTCCTCCACTAATAAAATGGTCCTGCATTTGTTTATTTATTGAAAGAGAATATCGATTTAATTTATCAGTTGTTACATCGTTTGATTTTTCATACCCTGATGAAATTTTGATTCGTTTATAGTTATGATTGTACTCAGAAGTTTCAATTGAACTTTGCATATCATATCCATCAATGTTTAATCTATGGGCAAATTGAATTGATTTTCTATCATTTTCTGTAATATCTTCAAAAATATTTAAGTCTTGTATTTGTGTTTCTGAAAAATGTGAAACTTTTAAATTACTAGTACCTAAGATAGGATTTGAATAATTGAAAGATAAATTGAAATTGTTTTTTCTAAAAGTACTACCATTTTCCCAAAGTACAACCGGGTAGATATATTTGTTTCCTAAAAAGGGTACTGTAATGTCATTACCAAACATTTGTGTGTTAACATTTAGGTTGGTATTTACTCCAAAAATATTACCTTTTATTGTTGGACTAAAATTCACTTTTCCATAACTTCCCACCACTCCTACAAGTTTAAGATTAAAATTGTTATTAGGTTTCTGAGTAATTATATTTACAACTCCTCCCATGGCTTCACTGCCATACAAAGCTGAGTTTGCTCCTTTAACAATCTCAATTCTTTCAATTTGATTTACAGGAATTTGACTAATATCTAATTGTCCATTAGTTCGACCAATTAACTTCATTCCATCAACTAAAACAAGAACGTGGTCTGAGTCGAATCCACATAACTCAATGCCATGGCCAAACTGATTTTCTACAATTGATACACCTGTCGTTTTATCAAGAGCTTCCGATAAATTTATTGCACCCGACTCATTAATTTTGTCATGTCTAATTACCTGTGTTGTAACAGGGACATCTTTCAAGTACCTTTCTGTTCGTGTTCCTGTAACAACTATTGATTCTAATTCTAATAAATCTGGTATTAAATGAATGATTAGTGGTTTCTCAAGAGGAATCGTAATGGTTTCTGTATGAGATTCAAAACCAATGTATTGAGTAGTTAGGGTAAATATTCCTTCAGGAATGTTGTTAAATCTAAAACCACCATCAGAATCTGAAGCGGTACCTATTTCAAGTTCAGAAATTATAACGTTTGCGCCAATTAACGGATGTCCTTTGTCATCACCAACCCGCCCGGTTATACTATATTCAAAACAAAAACTGAAGGATGTAAATAATCCCCAAAACAGTA
>CAZCRK010000114.1:0-2737 GCA_964501035.1 uncultured bacterium | reverse complement strand
ATGGAGATATTTTTAATGAATCCTTATCAATTTCTATTAATCATCAGTTTGAAACTATGCCAATCCCAGATATTTTTGTTTGGGTAGAATCCGGAGAAATAGTTATTGATAATGTAAATATTGAAGTAGTTGACACTATTTTTACAAGAATTCAAAATCAATGGGGTGGCCCAATGCCTAATGTAACTGTATCATATACAAAAGATACCCCCGGAGTAGGATATTTGTTCGAAAATTTTGTTTCTACTGATAGTACAGGATTAGCTAAGACATGGTTCACATTAGATCCTGAGAGTATTCTCCCTGATACGACAATATTGGTTGATTTTTCTATCTCTGTTGATGGTGATTATGAAGAGCCACCTGTTGAAAATATAACAATTACTGTAAGAATGGAAGGTAATATTGCAATAGAATATGATGTTAATACGCTAAATTTTTATGGGGTTAGATATAATAATGCTTTAACTGTTGAAGCTGATTTACTTACGTACCCCTATTCATATGATTCTTATATTGTTGAAAATGTTGAATTCCCAACTTTAATTGTTAAAACTGCTTCCCAGTTATCTGAAATCGATCCAGAAGATGTACCTATCATTTCAACTTTTTCCTCAAATGTAGATGGGGTTGGAATTGCAAATGTACCTATCATATATGAGTTAATTAAGCCAAATACACTTGATGATGATCCAAATAAATATTTGTTTAATGGAGAAATTCACAGACGACTTGATTACACTCGTGGTATTGGTACAGAAATTGATACAACAAATCTAGGAAATCAAGGTAGCGATTTTTTATACTCTTTAACAGGGTTTTCAATTACTGAATATAGTACAAATGGTGGACAAGATACGCTAAGAGCTTATATTTTAGACCCTGAAAATTTAGATACTGTTCTTAAGGAAGATTATGTAATTCTAAAAGCTGATTTACCTACACTTCAATTATCTTTTAGTGAATCATCAATCAATACGAACGATTCATTAATCATTCATGCACAACTTAAGACTGCACTTGAGGAACCAATGGAAGGTGTTTCACTGTCATTTGGTTGGACTAATGCTGATGAAGAAATAACGTTAGGAGAAGTAATTACTGAGAATTACATAACAAATTCAAATGGAATTGTTGTTGCAACATTTCAAGCAAATGGCCAAGCAGGGAATATTGAGATTTCCTGTTCTTATAATGATGTCAGCACATCAAATTCTTTTCAAGTAAATGATGCCCTTGATTTAGCTGAACAAATTAATATGTGGGTTGAAAATGGAAATTATATTAACATTGTCAATGATACTGTTTATACTAAAACTATTTATGCACAAGTTTTAGATAATTTAAATTCAGGTATTTCAAATATTCCTATTTTGTTTAGCTTAGATGGTAACGGAGCAATAAATTATAATGAAGTAGAAACCAGTGCAAATGGTATTGCTGAAGTAGTATATTCAACGTATCCAGGAATTGAAGATGGTTTAGTAAATATTACAGGTCAAATTATTGGAAGAGAGGACATTGAAGCTTCTTCTCTTTCTTTAACTTTAACTAGTGATATCAGTCCTCCTGAATATGATGTTAATGAACTCATTATTGATACTCAGCCAGAAGAATTGATTTTAATTTCTGATAGTCCAGATTCCACTTATTCAATTACAATTTCTGTTTCTACTAAAGATGTTAATGGTATTAGAATAGCAGGTGTTCCAGTAACAATTTCTAACTTAACTCCCACACTAGGAAGTGTTGCAAATGAACTAATAACTACAACTTCAGATGCTATTGATACAACATCTTACACCATTACTGCTGATGATATTGAAACATCTGATTCTGTATTAATACGTGCATTTATTGTTGATCCAGAAGATGGAAGCACTTTATTTAATGATACAACTACAGTGTTTCTTGCAACCGATATATTTTATCAAGTACAATTGGTAGCAAATCAAACAACTTGGATTACGATTACTGAGGAAATACAAGATAATGTTAATATTTCAATTTCAGATACTTTGTTTTCAAGAGTGACAGATGAAAATGGAGGACCAGTTTCTAATGTTCCTGTACATATTTCAGTTGATAATACAGATGCAGGTTTCTTAACAAGTACTGAAGAAGTTAGTGATTCGGAAGGATTAATTAAAACAGTTTTTAATGTGAATCAAAATGTTGTTGATTCGGAAGTAACTTTTACTTTCTCTATTCCTGAACGAGAAGATTTAACTGAAACAATTCAAGTTTCTCATAATACTTCTGCAAATTTAGATCCTGAGTTAAACGTGAGTGAATTTCATTTTAATCCAAATAGTGATGAGTTTAATTACATTTTAGAAGAAGAAACAGAAATTCAAATAATCGCCAAAAATTCGGCAGGTGTTGGAATTTGTAATGTGCCAGTTCATTTTGAATTGCTTTCTACTCGGGATTCATTTGGTGTTTTAAATGCTACCTTAGTAAATACTTGCGATGAAGAAGAGGTGGTTGAAGATACAACATCTACGGATAGAGCAAATGAAGGTATTGCAAAGGTAACTTATACCAATATTGAAGGCGGAAATGACATTTTGCATGCATTTATATTAGACCCAACTAATGGCAGTATTTTGTTTGAAGACGAACTTGCTATCAACACGGGTACATCTGATTTTTGGGAATTACTTAATGTAGCATCCATGGATGCATGGCCGAGTACCCCACAACTCAATGTTACTACACTTGATAGTACATATAA
>CAZCRK010000113.1:0-2756 GCA_964501035.1 uncultured bacterium | reverse complement strand
TCGATAACTGAATTGGCAGATGAAGATGGGGATATGGTTTATGAACTGATGTATGATGTCCTTGAAGCTGCTGGAACAACAATGGAGTATAAATTTGTTAATGGAAATGCCTGGGGAGCTGACGAAGCAAATAATCGTTCTCTTGTTGTCCCTAGCGAAGACACCGTACTTACTGTAGTATGTTTTGACAGTTCTGATCCATGTCCTGCTCCACCAGATTCCGTTGTGGTTACTTTTGTTGTCGATATGAACAATGAAGAAGTTTCTGCAAACGGTGTTCATATCGCTGGTAATATGCAAGGTTGGGATCCTGCTGCTAGTGAAATGACGGATGCAGATGGCGATGGCAAGTATGAAATTGACTTCCAGCTTGCTACGGGTACATCGGTTGAATACAAGTTTATTAATGGGAATGACTGGGACAGTGCGGAAACTGTACCTGAAGATTGTGCGACTGGTGGTAATCGTAAATTAGATGTTCCAAATTTTGATAGACCGTATGAAGTATGTTTCGGAAGTTGTGAAGTTTGTCCTGCACCGGATGTTTATGCGGATGTGGTTCTTACTGTCGTTGATGAAGGTAACGGATTTGAAGATGTTGAATTCAAAGGTACATTCTCTGGTTGGGCTTTGGTACAGGCTTACGATGACGGGACAAATGGTGATGAGACATCTGGTGATGGTGTTTGGACAGCCGTTATCGATAGTGTTCTTGGACCAGCGTCTCATGAATGGGGTGCTATTGAAAATGATGGTTCGGAATGGGGAATTTGGTTATTAGATATTATAGGCTTACCAAACCAAGTATTTACTGTGGAAGAAGATGGATCTGTTAGTGGATCAACCAGTATGACTATTCCAGATCAAGGTTCTCTGATCACGAAAACAGTTGTGTTCTCTGTGGACATGACAGAATGGCTCGATGAAGATGGCGCAACAGGAATGCCTGTATTTAGTGTTGCTCGTGGTGATACTATGCAGGTTCGTGGCGGTTTCAATGGCTGGAACTGTGATGATCCAACAGATTGTGTATTAACTCGAACACCTGGGACAAACATATTTAGTCTTGCCGTAGCGGTAGAAGGTTATATCGAGAATGAGAATGAATACAAGTTTTATATTCAACATAGCATGACATCCATTAGCTTATTGGAAGAAGATAATGGAGAAATGTATGGCGATATGGGCTGGGAAGATTCGCCACAATTCGGTGGAGGAAATCGTGTATTCGTACTGGGCGAAGATGATGGAACAGGTCTACTGGAATTACCATTAGCTGGTTATTATGATCTTCCTGCTGGCGCTGTTGTACCAGAAGGTCAGGAAATTTCAGTCATGTTTACTGTTGATATGACAGGAGCGACTGAAGATGGGTTTAATACTGCTGAAGATTCAGTTTACTTGAGACTTGAGGATAAATGGTTGAAATACTTACAGGGTATTGATGATAATCATAAGTTTGCAGCAACCAGCAATGGTGATGGGTCCTATTCAGTAGGCGTTGATCTTGTTGGGCCCGTACCATGGCATATGATCTACCATTGGGAATTCCTTGATGTATCGGAATCAGTTACCTTAAGTGAAGGCGGTGGCTTTGGTTTTGGTCGTTTCCGTGCACGGTACATGCATTCCAACGCTGATAATGATTGTAGTTGGGGTGATTATGGCTTCCCTGATGATGTATGGCAAAAAGATCCACCTCTTCTTGTAGAAGAATGGGATCCAGATGGGATATGTATTGCACTATCTCTAGTAAATGATATTGTTCCTACGAAATTTACGCTGTCGGATAATTATCCAAACCCATTTAACCCGACAACGAATATTTCTTTCAGTATTCCTATGCAAACAGATGTTCGGATAAATATCTATAATATTATGGGTCAATTAGTTGCCAATGTAACGAATGAACAACTCAATGCTGGCACTTATAGTATGCAATGGAATGGAGCAGACCAGAGTGGAAATATGCTTCCTAGTGGGTTGTATTTTTATGAGCTTGAAGCAGGAAACGAATTCAGGCAAATTAAGAAAATGACTTTGGTCAAATAAGCTAACCATTTAATCATATAAAAAGGGGTTCTTTGTTGAACCCCTTTTTATATTCTACCAATTTATAGAATTATTAATATCAATAGGAATGTAATGAAAGTATTTCAATATCTTTTATTTTGTGTAGTACTACTAGTATCTACCTCTTGTGTTCATAATAACTTAAACACGAATCATTATCTCCTGTCTCCGGATGAGTCGCTTTCATTCACACTCCATGGTGATCAAGAGAATATTTCTTATTCATTAAAAAAAGATGGCAACACATTAATAAATCAATCCCAATTAGGCATCCTAGCAGATCAATTTGAAATTGCACAGGATATACAAATTAAAAATGTCACCCGTTCGAGTAAAAATAAAACATGGACACAAGTATGGGGAGAACAAAAGCAAATAGTAGATCATCATAATGAGTTAGCCATTCATGTAACATCCAATTCAAATAATATTCAAATGATTATTCGTTTTCGATTATTTAATGATGGATTGGGTTTTCGATATGAAATACCGGAACAAAAAGAACTAAATGAATTTAAAATTCTGGATGAACTCACAGAATTTAATTTTGCTGAAGATGCAACATCCTGGTGGATACCTGCCTATTCTTATCGACGATTTGAATTTTTATATGCCAATACTTTAATCAGTGAAATTTCACGGGATACATATTCAAAATTAGTTGAGAATTTGAATGACCCTCG
>CAZCRK010000112.1:0-2828 GCA_964501035.1 uncultured bacterium | reverse complement strand
CATGTTGGGATTATGAGGTAAATTCTGATAATCTTATTTTTACAAATATAGATGGAGAAGATGGAGAGTGTGAAGTTTCTGATTTTATATCTAGAGGTGTTCCTGGCTGTATGGATGAAACTGCTTGTAATTATCGTCCAATTGCAACTTCTGATGATGGAAGTTGTATAATGCCTTCATATGTAGATCAATATGATGTGCTCTGCTGTGAAGAACAAAAAGATTTCTGTGGCGACTGCAGTGGTGAAAACAGCTGTTTAGATTATCCGCTAGAATTTTCAGGTTCTTGGTATAAACTAAATGAATCACTGTTTTCAGATAGTTTATGTACTGATACTGAAGAGATATTTTGTGATGCCGAGTCATATGATGCCTGTCAAGCAAAACAATTTTGTACATGGAATGGGGACTATGGGGATGATCAATCAGGAACCTGTATGCTGGAAGTAATGAGTCCTGATATACTAGATCTCTACTTAGATGGTACATATGATTTTACGATAGGATGTAATAGCGAATATGAATCATGCAATTTTCAGGGTACTGAACAGTGGGGCTTGAAGCAAGGAGAGTTATGTTATGTATCAGGTGAAGAAGGTGACAATGATTGGTCGTGTTATTCTCAGTATGAATTAAATGATGGCCAATTAGAAGTGAGAAGTTCTAAAGCAGACCGCTGCCATAAAATCGTTTATAAACAGCAGTTCCCTGGTTGTATGGATGATGGTAATGAGGACTGGAGTCCAAACCCATTCCCAGCCTGCAACTATAATGCAAGTGCCACTATAAATGATGGTAGTTGTGATTATAGCTTGACAATTGATTCTGAAGGCACAGAATGTTGTTCCTATTTAGTTGATGCTTGTGGACTGTGTGATGGTGATAATGCATGTATGAGTGATTTAACTGACTCTGAATATGTAGGCCATTGGGATTTTGTAGGCCAAAATCTTTATGCCATAGGTACATTTGCTGCTAATAATTGTGCTGTTCCTTTGGATTGTTCTCAGCTTACCATTAATGAATGTGATGATTATGGATGTTCTTGGAGTGGCATTAGTTGCGTTGTAGATGAAAATAAATTCCCAAGTCAAATTGATTTAAATGGAAATGGTAATTATAGTATTCTAATTAATTATGATCGAAGTTGTTCCGAAAATCCTGATGTATGTCAGCTTGAATTTGGAGATCAATTCAGTTGCAATGTTGAAAATGGTCATTGTGAAATTATTGTAAACAATCAATGGACTGCTGATGATGAAAAAGGAGAGTTATGTTTTAGAGGAACTGATGATGACATCGTGGGGTGGAATTGTATGGAAGCTTCATTTAAAGAAAATGAGCTGCATTTAAATGCCAGTGGAACAAGTGGATGTGGAATAGCAGTTTTTAGACAATTAGTGGAAGGGTGCACAGATGAATTTGCTATAAATTACGATTGTGGATCTAAATTGCATCCAGACTCTGAAGAACCGTGTTTTGATCTTGTTAATATTGATGATGGTAGTTGTACGTATCCAGTTTATGGTTGCAGAGACATTGAGGCCACTAATTATAATGAAAATGCAACTGCTTCTGATGGCAGCTGTATTTATCCTATCCCTGTAAGCTTTTATATCAATAATATTGATTTTGTAAATAAATTAATTGAAATTAGATATAGTAGTCCTATTGACATTGCTTCATACTCATTTGAAGTGCATGGCGACATTAATCTTGATGCGCCGAATATTTTTGGTGATAATTTACAGGCTGGATATGACATAACTATACCTATTGAAATTACATTTAATGAGATTTTTGGTCAAGTTTGTATCGGTGGGCTAAATATAGATGCAAATGGGGAAGATATTAAAATTATTAATATAGGATGTGTGGAATTAGTTGGCATTGATGGTAGTATTGTTAATAATGATGATGATGCTAGTGATTCATCTGTTGAAATACCTGCCGGTGCACTTGATGCGCCTCAGGTGATTTCAGTAACATCTGAAATCGAAGATTTATCCGAGTCAATAGTTAATACAACAGGATATAACGTTGATGAAACAGTTGGATTTTTACCTTATAATTTAGATTTTCCAAATGATGCGCCAGTTACTATAGAGCTATCTAATAGTACATTATCAAGATCATTTCGTTTAAATGATTTGCAGCTATGCATGCTTGATGGCCCAGATGATGAGACCTGGAGTGTTGTGGAAAGTGGCGATGAATGTCCGGAATTGTCTATCGGAAAAGCTTGCTGTGATGAAAATGGTTGTAAGGCAGAAGTAACTAGCTTTGGAATATATGCGCTTTGTAATATAGAGCCTGATTGCAATGGTGTTACAGGTGGTAATGCATACTTGGATGAGTGTGAAACTTGTGTTGGGGGAGATACCGGCAAGTCTTCTGGTATTGAGAAAGATGAATGTGCATGTTGTAATGGCCCTGGTATGAGGAGTTATTATCCAGATATTGATGGCGATAAGTTAGGTTCTGGTGATCCTCAGTTGTTCTGTGCAAATGCTATCCCTGAAAATTACGTGAGTAATTCTTTTGATCCTCAGCCATCATGTGCAACTAATGATGAAGATGCATGTAATATTTGTGCTGGAGATGGTAGTACCTGCGGTGCGAGCTGTAACTATACTTATTTCCCTGATGTAGATGGAGATGGGATCGGAGCGATGGAGGAGGGTAAGGACTATCCTGATTATGCTATTTATTGCCAAAAGCCGGTAGGTTGGGCGCTGAATCCATGGGATCAATACCCATTTTGTTTTAGTAATTATATTGATGATTGTGGCCTATGTGATGGCCCTGGTTATACAACAAAATGGTAT
>CAZCRK010000111.1:0-2896 GCA_964501035.1 uncultured bacterium | reverse complement strand
TTTTATATGGGTGGATCTGGTCAACAGAACTTTTCAGTATTTATTGGAAATATTGTTCCTCAAGCACCAGATAATTTAACTTCAACTGGTCATTATAGCTCGATTTCTCTTAACTGGGATGAAGATGGAACTGATCTTAGTGATATTGGTAATCGTTATCCTGCTACTTCCTATAACGTGTATAGAGATGATCAGCCAGAAGATCGAGACGGTAATGCAGGAGTATATGCTCCTGGAGATGGTCCTATCGGATGCGGTGGTCTTTTAACTGGTAATAGTGGACAAACAGAATCTGATTATATTGATAGTGCAGATATCTATGAGGCTTATCCTGAAGAAGGTCTTTTACAGGAATCAACGTATTTTTATACAGTTACAGGTTCAAATCATGCTGGTGAATCCTCATATGGCCATACTGTTAGGATGAGTGGTGGTGCTGAAACATTTTATGAAGGACGTGATTCACGCACCTCTGCGACAACAGGCTTAAATGATGATCCTTATGTAATTCTATCTAATAATGAGTGTGATGACGATGATTATGATTTAGCTACAAATGAAGGTGGACTATATAGAATACCTCATAACTTTAATCCTGATGCAAATGTGATACACATCAGTGCTAATGGCACAGCATCTGATGATGATGATTATCCAGACAGCATTGACAACTATTTATGGACTTTGGTAGAGTCTGATAATGGGGCTGGAGGTGCAGGAGTTATAGATGATGTAAGTGGAATCGAAACTAATACAGTATCATTTACTGTCGCAAATCCTCATGAAAATGGACCTGTATCCTATACTTGGGAATTATATGTAGATACCAGCCATCCTGTAAAGATAGATTCTGACGGTAGCGATAATTTATTAGATCCAAATAACTACAATACTTGTGGCTCTTGGGAATCTGAATTGCATTTGCATAGCGATACAGATGAAATTACTGTAACAATTGATGAAGAACCAAATGCAGATCCAGTTGCATCATCTGCTCTTGGATTAATCCGTTCAGGTGATGGATTATCAGTTGTAAACAGTAATGATTATGATGATTCCGATTTTAATGATTATGATGGTCATCCTGGGAATCCTGATGAGGGTATTGAGCCAAGTGGTGATCAAGTATGGTATGCGCCTCATGATAATATGGGAAGTGAAAATGCAGCAGACCTATGGTTCTCTGCTGATATGTCATATGATGATGATGGTGCTTGTGATTCTAGTGATGGTGACTCGTGTGACCACCAGACTTATCAATGGTTTGGTACAATTGCTACTGATATTGGTTTTGATTATGAAGACTTAAATGGAGATGGTGAATACAATTATGGAGAACCATTTTCATTATTGGGCAATGAAGCTTTAGTATATGAAGATATAGATTTGGGTGATTATATGGCTTATGGTGGTGCTACAATTCCATTAAATTCACTTGATGAATTAGTAACATGTTCTAATTGTGAAGATGGTATATATGCTACTTCTGTTGACCCCGCTACTGGACTTTCTCAACTGACAGACTGTGAAGATGATCTTGGGAATTGGACTGGTAATTGTGGTGCATACAACTATAATGGTAGAGATGCACATATTTCTATGTATGGTGGCGGAGATGATTCTGTTATAATTCTAACAATGGTTGTAACAGATGTCTATGGTGATTCCGATACAACTAGCACGATTGTTGCAGTACGTCCAGAACGAAATGAAGGCCCAACTACAGATGATCATCGACTGCAACCTACTAATGGTGATGCTTATTATGTACGCTATGGTGAAGATTTGCGGGATGTACAAGTAACATCTGCATGTGATAATCTAGGTGCTGATGACAAAGATAATGATGATTTAACCTTTGAATGGACTTATTCAGGTGATGATAATATTGACTTATCTGTATTTAATTCAAGTTATGCTCATGTTTATGGAGAAGACCCAAGTGGCTGGGTAGATGCAAGCGCTGACCTTAGTGTTGGTACTCATACCTTTACATTTACCGTAACTGATCCATACGGAGAATATGATAGTTCCAGCACAACATTCATCATTCTTGAAGAACCTGGTGCAGTTCCTGCTACTGTAGTAGTTGATTCAACAGATTTAAAATATGCAATGTTAAGTGTTGAGGATAATAGATTGGATGACTACTTGTATGATGACTGTTACGGTGAGGTATATGATGGTCCTGATTATAATACTTATAAGATTGAGTTATGGAATACTACTCGTGATTCATTGCTTGCAACGTTTATGGATCCAAGTTCAGCAGGGTCAGATAGCCATGAATATATTGATGAATCATTAGATGCCGAGACACTTTATGAATATGAAGCAATCGCATTTAATAGTAATGATCTAATAGAGGAATCTGCAAGTAGCCATACCTCTACTACAACGCATGATAGACCTCAAATTACAGTTCTAACTCCAAATGGTGTTGAAATTCGTTCAATTAACGATCTATACAATGTTGAATTTTCAACAACTGCCAAACAATATATTTCTCATATAGAAGTTTTCTATTTAAGAGATGGAGATCAATCTTGTTTAGAAACTAATTCATGTGAAGATGCAACTGATAATGCGAACCACGCTGATGAATGTCAAGCTTCCGTTTGCCCAGAGGGTAATAAAGTAGATTCATTTACTGGATTTCATGATAGTGGTGATGATGCTTCAGGAAATTCAACTGAAAGTTTCTTGATCAGTGATAATACTGGAACAGAGATTAACTATAACGCAAAAGTTGCTGTGAGAGTACATGATGTAGGCGATTATAATGGTGAAAATAGCCAACACCATGATGATGTAAGTGATGATCCTTTCACAATGGCATCTCATACTATCACAAAATCATACTCAGCAGGATGGCACTTGGTAGGTCCTCCATTAA
>CAZCRK010000110.1:0-2936 GCA_964501035.1 uncultured bacterium | reverse complement strand
GTAAATTAAATCCAAAATCATAAATGATTTAAAGGCTCATTAATATATATATTATTATATTACTTAATATTCAATAGATTCGTCGTCCGAAGTTGGTGAATTAGATTGACAATTCTTCTGCAGTTTGGGTTCATTTCGACAAACCACTTCTTTTTCATTCTTAAATGTATAAGCTTGTAGATCTGTTGATTGACAATTCTTCTGCAGTTTGGGTTCATTTAGACAAACCACTTCTTTTTCATTCTTAAATGTATAAGCTTGTAGATCTGTTTCCCTTATCAATCTGTATTTTTTTTTGGTATCCTTATCCAACTTAATTTTCAGTTTCCTATCCTTACGTGGAGTTTCCTCAATAACCGTCCCTATACTTCCCTTTTCAAAAGTTTCATTGCCTGTTACATAGTCCTTCGTTAACTGTACGACTCGTTTAGCACCACTCATTTCATCCCTAAAATCCTGAGTATTTGTAGGGTATATCTCAATTGATGGTGGCTCACTATAATCGCTTTCTTCCTTTTCATCCATCATTATAGAAGGAGCTGCTCGGAGAACCACATTATTCCTATTATTGACATTTGTATCTTCAATCATTTCATCCCCATTCTCTTGCGTACTACTTGTATCTTCAGTCATTTCATCCCCATTCTGTTGCGTACTCATAGGATACATATCAAATGATGATGGTTCATCGTAAACGGTTCTATGTCTCTCATCCACCCTTATTGGATCGATCGTTGTAAGAACTACATTATCTTCATCATCAGTAGCATTCTCACCTGCAACGACCGACATCAATTCCTTCAAACCATCTTTTTTTTTCAATTCCCCTAAACAATCCTTTTCACGCGAAACAGGGTCACTCGTTTCATCCATTACTGTCATATCTTGTTTCATTATAGACTGTATCCCATCCTGAAAGTTGTCAATTATTACATCGGTATTTGTATTTGTTTTTGATTTTACCCATGTAGTGGAAATTGATTCATTCGTGATGTGTGTCCTGTCATCTTTTGGATCGTCTAAACCTGCCTCATCATTAAAAGGCGGTGTTGCCTCCAACTGTGTTTCACCCCTTTTATTTAGAGATGCGTAAGCGACCTTGTCCTCATGTAACTCCCGATATTGATTTCCTTCTCTACAAAACGCCGGTATTCCCTTATCCAAACTTCCAGATCTCTCCATAGATGAAGTCACCAGTTGAGATTTAATATTTCGAATGGCAAGTGAAATCGCTGGTGCTGCCCCATTTGCCACTGCAAGCTGTATCTGACGAACGTAATGATCAATCCATGTTTGACGAGAAACTCTATAACTACGATTGTTAGGGTTTGTGGGATATTTTATTTCTGCTAAACGGGCCATGAGCTGTATAGCATTATCATCAAACGCCCCATCATAATTTACACCAAATGTAACCACTTCCGGTTGACCCTTAGTTGAGTGATTTATCTGTCTGTACCGTAGTAATGTGGCGTCATCAGGCTGTTTATTCCTACAAAACCTAGACCATGCCCTATTATAGTTACTATGCTTTGTTGTTGCTGCTGCCTTCACCGAATTTATTGAACCAGCTGACACATGCACATCAACGAAAAAATAGGATGCTCCATTGCCAGACGATGTCATGTGTTGAAGGAATAAATTAAGCTGCTCATTCCATAAAGCGTGCACATCCGTGTATCTTTGCGTATAGGCATTCTCTGCGAACTGCATATCTTCATTTGTAGGAAATAAATGTTTTGGAAGCGATGCATTTTGTACCACCAAAATATCCCCAAATGTATTCAAATTTATATTGGCATTTCCCCCGCCATCGTGGACATATGGTGTAATCGGGATAGTAATATTTAAATTATTCCTCGCTTCTTTTCTTTTCTCATCAGCTAAAACCACCGCCGCCTTCCCTTGCACCACCGGAATTGCTAAAGCATCCCGTATCATTAGAAGCACTGCATCTTCTACTGTACTGTGACATTTTGTATGACGTCCCAATTTCTTACATGTAACCGCATGTAAACCTCCTTTCATGTTATTATTGTTTGAACAGAATGGACATATCGTAGTACCCGCACCATTTACAGATGCCATATTTGGCGCACCAGGCATGCATATGTATCCTAACAATCGATTACTAAATTTCATACTATATGCATACAAATCCAAAGTTAAAGTCTGTGAATATGAGTACGGGCGCGACGGCAACGTAGTTAAAACCTTTCCCGACATCCCTGTACCAAATCTCGACACCATCTCTTTCAAACGATCTTTATCCATTGGTGTTATACGATCCCTTAGAATTAGCGGTATGTCCCTATTCGCCGGATCATATATCCCCTCATCCCAATAGCGATAAACCTCTGATGGGTTTACTGTTGAGCTATCTGCCGCGATCCCTGTACTCAACATGCGATATATATCAAATTGGACTATTGTATCCATCATTTTTCGATTAAATAATCTTTGCATTTTATGTCTCAAAATAGGTAGCTTACAACCCGGTCCGATATACCGTTCATCTACCGGATTCTCTAGAGATCCTTGAAATAAATTTAAAACTAAAGCGACTCTCATGAATTCTTTGATCAACGTTTCCACTTCCTGATGATGTCTTTCCATATAATTTTTGCGCCTCCTAGTATTACTAGCACCCCGATGAGAAGAACTACTTTGCAACGATGGCGATACACCATCCAATGGTGAAGCTGAGCGCCCTTGCCATTGAAATGGTTTTGTAAGCTGCATTATCTCATCACTTTGAATACTAGAGGTTAAAGACTCTGCCGGCGTATTATCATGTCGCGCTGAATATATGTGAGTGAAGGTTTAAATCATTTTTGATTTAAGATTTAGTTTACGGGAGTAAAAGAAATTTATACATAAAATATATACTCGTATGTAAAAGAGAAAATTATATATATATATATATATAATATGTC
>CAZCRK010000109.1:0-2956 GCA_964501035.1 uncultured bacterium | reverse complement strand
TGGTCTTTGGCCTAAATTTTGAAGATAAATTGCCATCACTATTTGATATCAATTTCCCTGATATATTTTAACTATAAAAAAAGCCCCGATTTCGTCGAGGCTTTTTTACATTACTTACTTTTATTGGTATCCTAAAAATTAACCCCCAGTGAGAGATTAAATCTCTGCCCCAGTCCATAGAAGACTCTAGCACTTTCTTTTGTTCCATCGCCACCATCAATAGCAAAATTTACATACTCAGTATCAGTCAGATTAAATGCATGCAAACCTAGAGTCATATTATACCCTATAAGTGTAAAACTATATGTGGTATGAAGATCTATGGTCATTGCTGCATCATTCATATAAGAATCAACTCCTTTCATAGATTCATCACCTCTATCTGCAGGATCAAAATCCGAATAGAAATTTGCAAAATAATTTATTACAGGATGAACGATTAAGCCTTCCATTGGGGCAGCAGATATACCTAAACTAAATTGTGTTTGCGGTGCGCCGCCGACGTGTAATCCATCTGTATAGATGCTTATGGTATCTTGGGCTCCACCTCGATTGTTATCATCAAAAACAACTACATTATCAAGATCTTTACCCCAAGTCCAATTCCCTAAAGATAGTGCAGCATTAAGGTTAAGCCAATCCATAACTCCCATATCCACATCCAATTCAAGACCAGAATGGTTTGCTTCGATTCCATCAATATTATATATAGCATCATTGGCTCCAGTTTTCACTAATGATTTATCCGACCAATTTGTCATATAATAATTTGCATTAGCGCGTAAGCTTCCTGAATTATATCCCGCCCCAAGTTCAAGTGTCTGGACCTTTTCTGGTTTTGCTTTTGGATTAACATCATTCTTATAGTTAAGATATACGCTGGTGAATTTTGGGGCAGTCTGTAATCTTCCGAAGTTTGCAAATACATTTATTGCATCACCCAAATTATAATTTGCACCAACTTTATATGCATAACCAGGGAATGAAATTCGTTCTGACATATACTGACTTGGGGTGTAGTTATGTCGGTCCTCTCTTTGATACATAGTAGAAGATTTTGCAAGGCTTGTTACCACTGATAAGGGTCCTGATGAATACTCTAATTGTCCGGAATAACCGACCCAAGCAACATGACCTAAATTATGGTAAGCAATTTGATCACCTACTCTTTTCATTTGACTTGATGATGTGACATCATTGACATTTTTATATTTATCAACAAAATAATCACCACCCAGTAGATTTACAACCTGCCTAAAATGTGTTCCTTTATATTTGCGAAGGTCCAAACTGAGGGTCGCGATTAAATTATCACTATATTTATGTTTTACCGTTGAGATACCTCCGTACCAATCATGATGATTAACAGATGCTCTGATAATACTTTTAGCTCTTTTTTCATCATCACTATATGTGGTATCATAAGGCCTTCCATAGTTCCATTGAAGTGTAGAATATTTTGATGATAGAGTATCACTTCCCAACCATATATTGCCGTGAGCAGTTGTATTATCAAATGAATTATAATCAATGAGACCATCCCAGTTATATTGTCCTGGCACATCGGAATCAGGATCTGGATTAATGTATTTTACACTCGTCTCAGCATAATAATTAACTGTATTGCCATCTGCATCAGTGGAATCATCAGCATATAAACCAGTTCCTCCTGAATTCAATGGACCAGTTCCTCCACCTCGACCAGTTGAGTAATACATTACCGTATTAATACTGGTACGATCATCAATTTTATATCTCCAGTTTAAACCGTAAACAGGCTTATGATAATAGTTTGTACGATTATTGATTATCCATTTATCACTACCGATTTCTTGCCTTGTATGTAATACATCACCAAAAAGAGCAGAACCAACTGCATCTAATGAACTATTTCCTTTTTTTATTGACTGGGCATTTTCTTTAGAGACATAACCCCAACCACTGCCAGAACCATCATAGGATCCATTATAGCCAGAATTAGTTTTATGATCTTTTCCGTGAGTCTCTTTCCACTGAGCAAATGTTAATGCATTATCGTCATATCTTTGCCCATGTTGCTGAGGCGCACCAACAACATATGCATCAACCACGCTATTCTTATACGATTTGGACATTGTGAGGAAATATGCATAAGCATCAGTCCATGTACCATAAGCTTGTCCACTACCAGTTTTTCTTTGAAGCAAACCAGTTAAGGCAAATCCATTTGGCGATAGCCCGGTATTAAAATTGAATGTACTTTTCATAAAATTGTCAGAACCCAACTCTTGTTTATAAGAAGCGCCACTTTTTAATTCTGCTGCACTTGTCCTGACATTTACTGTACCACCAACGGAAGCAACTGCTAGGCTACTTGCACCTAATCCGCGTTGAACTTGAATAGAAGATGTTACATCCGACATGCCATCCCAGTTTGACCAATAAACTTTTCCACTTTCCATATCATTAACTGGTACACCATTTATCAAAATTGCTGTATTTGTTTGATCGAATCCACGTACATAAATTTTTGAATCACCTGCTCCACCACCTTCTTCGTGTGCGTATACGCCAGGTGTTTCATTCAGAACCATAGTGATATCTCTAGATCCAATTCTTAGTTTTAGGTCTTGTTCATCCAATTCGGTGAAAGCTACGGGTGTTTTTCTGTAGGTAGCCCTTGTAGCAACAACGTCTAGAGCGGATAATTGTACTGCAGATGTTACAAGACGAAAATTAAGAGTTGCTGATGCATCTTTAGATTCGCTACTAAAACCAATCATAGATGCTGTAATGGTTGCACCATTGGGAACATTGCTTAACGTATATGCACCATTAGCATCTGATGCTACACCCAGATCTGTGCCATCCACAACAACGTTTGCACCAGCAAGAGCATCGCCAGAAGATGCATCTGTTACCGTACCGGAAACTGTCATCTGTGCAAATAGGATTGATGTGAGGAAAGGGATGAAGG
>CAZCRK010000108.1:0-3035 GCA_964501035.1 uncultured bacterium | reverse complement strand
TATTACCTGCAGGATGCCTATATTCAAACCAATCTGGGTATCCATCATTATCAGAATCATGCAATCTAACACCTTGAAATTGATCCTGAACAAATTTAGATGCACGCAATGTATAGAACGAACGGCTTGATAAGGTATGGTTTAAACTAAATGCAAACCTCTCGGTATCACGAAATAATTCATTTTGACCTTCATCCCAATATAAGTAACGCGGGTTAAACACCTTTATATGATTTGCAACATTCCAGTATGAAAGATCTATTTTAATTTGAGAAAATGGGGAAAAAGTAAGCTTAGCAAATACATCTTCAGTATCACTAAACCCAAATCCCCTAAAACCAGATTCAGTATCCCATGGTTGTACTAAATTATTCTTATTCTTTACATTCAATTGATCACCGTTGGGATTTTCAATAATTTTCCCACTTTCATCAAATTTCCAAGGTGATGTTTCAAAATCATAGGTAATATCATCAAATTCAAATACATTATAAGAGTCTTGCGTCGTTTTTTGACCTGAAAGCCAATAATACAAATTAATGACTGGCAATTTTCCACCAAAACCTATATTATAATCATTATACCCTCGCAACTCATCATAAAGATTCCCCATCATTGCACCAACCAAGCTAGTCTTGTAACTCATACTGTATTTAAACTCATTAGTACCAGATGCAGTATGCCAATTAGAAACGGCTGACATAGCATCGCCATACTCTGCATTAAATCCACCAGGTTGCCAGTCAAATTCCTTAATTGCCAATAAGTTTAACCTCGTTCCAGTACCGATGCCTCCAAAAATCGGATTTCTAATGTACATCCCATCAATCATGTATGCAACTTCACCAGATCGACCACCTCTAACGTGCATTTCAACCAATCCACGCTCCTCATGGTCCGGAATACCATGCTGGCGACTTTCAACTTTTACAACACCCGATTGAAGCGAATATAATTCTGTAACATCACGCACTGGAAGCGCTTCAATTGCATCTTTACTTACGGTGACCTTTTTAGAAGTTTCATTCTTTTCAACAAGGGCACGCTCTCCTGAAACAGTAATTACATCACCTTCGATAGCAGCAATTTCCATTGCAAAGTTTAGCCATACTGTTTGATCCATTTTTACACCGACACCAGTTACCACTTGTGTAGAGTACCCTATCATTGCAGCAGTAACATCATATTCACCAACTTGAATATTTAATATCAAATAATTACCATCTGCGTCAGCCATAGTACCTAAACCAAGCTCTTGTATATATATTTGAGCTCCAGGCAATGGATTCCCCTCAACATCCAATACCTTCCCCCTAATGGTACCATCAGTTCCTGCAAATACAAATGATGCAGATAAAACAACCAAGATTAAAAGTCGATTCAATTTATACATTATTTACCAACCCTTTGAACAACACCGGTTCTATTATATTTATATGGATCTTCACCCATTCTTTCAAATTCATTGACAGAAATTTTACTGGGAAAATAAAATGCTCTTTCAGAAACAGCCTCTTCATCTGAGCCTGAGAAATCCTTTACAAGTTCTAATCGAGATAAACCATTCTTATCTACTCCAGTCCAATTATACTCTACATCCTCTTTTACAATCCCCAAACCTTTTCCGAGCCATACATTATTCTCTTCGTAATATTCAACACCCGTACCTAACATAGTCATGGTCACCCCACGCTTCACTTTAAAACATTCTACCTCTTCAATCCCATCCTCTTCATCAATGTAAGGAAGAATGTTTAATGTATCCTTCTCCACCTCATAAACTTCTTCTATAACATAATCAGCCAACAACACTTCAGGGCCTGAGATTGAAATCTCGCGCTCTTTTTTATAATACTCACCATCCCTTAAGCTGCCGCTATATGTATAAAAAATTGTATCATTTACAAATACAGAGTCACGCCAGAAATAATCATCAAATAATGCTGGATCGTAATATCCATACGGTTTAAAATATTCAGGATAGGTTAACTTTACAATATCCCCAGATGCTTCTTTACGGTACATATGATAATCATATTGAGCACCGTCATCATCCCACTCAGATTTTGCCACTGTATAAGGATTATCCATTTCCTCTTCAAAATATTGGATGGTTGGATGCGAATTTATTGTTTTCATACGCTCAATATCTTCATAAGAAAAACTTACAGTCTCCGACAGGACAAAATCTTCAATTAGACCTGTAAATTTTACACCCCACCGTGTAGTTAGAGAATCCTGAGGATAGATAACATGCATCACCTTTGGATTATTCACATCTAAATAATCCACCAACAAACTCGTCATTATGCCATCTTCAGATTCTTCATATAACTCATTAGACTGGCATGATTCATCTTCGTTGTCATCAATATATGTTTCAGCTTCATCATACTGATCATTACCAACATCACAAAAAGTTACCGAACCTACGGTTAGCCATTGCCCCCTATAAGTATCTACACAAATAGAATCATTAATATCTTCTGATGTTAACTCAGCACCATCTCTTTCGCCATTACAATTTCTATCTTGGAAAATATCATTTTTTGTCCAGCCATCTTCATCATGAGAAAAACCAGGCTCTTGAACATCATACAACTGATTCCCTCTATCAATATAGCAGAAACTATCAGCTTCTCCTACATGACATTTATAGCCATCTTCACATTCAGAATTCTCTGTACAAGATCTATTGTCTATAGTTTCAGACACATCTGTGTATTGACCATCATCATTACAATCTGTATTCACCCTTGCCATTATCATATCTAGACCTACACGCAGACCATCAACTTCAAAAGGTACTACACCAGTTTCCCGATCACCATATTCTACCGAACTATTCGCTTCATATGCTGTAGTGTCCATAAAAGAAAATCCAGAAGTTAATAAATTCTGACCAACATTTGTAGTTACATCAACTTGAACATTTATTATTAATGAATCAAATTCATCATCATAAGTTACAAGGGTAGAATCTTTTACATATCCTTTTGATTTCTTCTTTGTATAATATTGATTTTTATGGAATA
>CAZCRK010000107.1:0-3085 GCA_964501035.1 uncultured bacterium | reverse complement strand
TTCTTTCCATGTTTTTCTAGAATTTTAGCTAGATATTTATTTCTTACATTGTAAGACCCGGATAGAGTTTTGTGCGTGTAACTATTTGCTGCTATTGGTTCAATACCAGGTGATGCTCCACCACAAATAATCGAGATAGAAGCTGTCGGAGCAATTGCTGTTTTATTAGAAAACCTTTCTTTTATTCCAAATTCTTCAGCATCTGGACAAGCTCCTCTCTCTGCCGCGAGATCTTTTGAGGCTTCATCAACTTTTTGTTGTATATTAGAAAATATTTTTTTATTCCAAACTTTGCTCATTACAGAACCAAATGGAATACTTTTTTGCTGAAAATAAGAATGTAATCCCATAACACCAAGCCCTACGCTTCTCTCTCTTGTTGCTGAATATTTTGCGTTAGCAAAGCTATCGGGTGCTCGATTAATAAAATCTGTAAGAACGTTGTCTAAAAATCTCATCACATCTTCAACAAAGTTTTTGTCATCCTTCCATTCATCGTATTTTTCAATATTTAAAGAAGATAAACAACATACAGCTGTTCTTTCATTTCCTTCTCTATCTCTACCTGTTGGAAGAGTAATTTCGCTACAAAGATTTGAAGTCTTAACAGTTAGTCCTGCTAATTTATGGTGCTGCGGAATCTGACGATTGACTGTATCAATGTAAACTATATACGGCTCTCCAGTTTCAACTCTTGCTGTCAAAAGCCTTATCCATAAATTTCTAGCTGAAAGAGTGCTTTGTATTGATCTGTCCTTTGGGCTTCTCAACGCCCATTGAGCATCTGTTTCAACAGCTCTCATAAAAGCATCAGAAATCAAAACACCATGGTGTAAGTTTAGCGATCTTCTATTTGTGTCACCACCAGTTGGTCTTCTCATTTCTATGAATTCTTCAATCTCTGGATGATCAATAGGAAGATAACAAGCTGCTGAGCCTCTTCTTAAAGAGCCTTGGCTGATTGCAAGGGTAAGGGAGTCCATAACTTTTATAAAAGGTATAATTCCGGAAGTCTTTCCAACTTTCCCAATTTTTTCACCTATAGATCTTAAATTTCCCCAGTAACTTCCTATGCCCCCTCCTCTAGCTGCCAACCAAACATTTTCACTCCATAGATCCAGAATTCCTTCTAAACTATCGCCTGCTTCATTTAAAAAACAGGATATTGGCAAACCTCTTTCTGTGCCTCCGTTAGAAAGAACAGGGGTGGCAGGCATAAACCAAAGATTGCTTATATAGTTATAAAGTCTTTGTGCATGAAGATTGTTATCAGCATATGTACTAGCAACTCTTGCGAATAAATCTTGGTAGGACTCATTCTGACCTAAATATCTATCGCTTAAAGTTGCTCTGCCAAAGTCAGTTAAACTTTTATCTCTCGACCTATCAATTTTGATTATTATACCTTTGTCGTTTTGGAATAATTCGGTTTCATGGTTTAAAGAAAATAAATCAGGTTTTCTATTATTTAGGTCCTTTAAATCGTTATTTTCAATTTTGTTTAAATTCGAGACAGCTTTTTCTATCGCCAAAGATACGTTCTTGTTCATAATTCCCTTATTTTACCTGACTTTTAGAGCAAAACAACCATATGTTGTGTTACAGATCTATTAGTATACTAAATAACATGCATTTCAAGAGAACATTACATGAACATAAATGTTTTTTCAAGTTTAAAATTAATAATGACTAAGTTTTGTCATACAACAATCTGATAAATCATTTAAAAATAAACACATAGAAATCATGAAAATCAAACAGAACGGTTTCAGAGAATATGACGCTAGATGGTTGTACCCCGATGACATTGATTTGGAAGGTATTGAGGAATTAGGAAAAGGTCTAGGTACACAGGTAATAAACAAAACAAAAAAAACAAATCCAAGAATCATTGTTGGACATGATTACAGGTCTTACAGCGAAGAAGTAAAAGCTGCTTTAAAAAAAGGTTTAATTTCTACTGGGTGCAGTATTGAAGATATAGGTTTGTCGTTAACACCAACGGTTTATTTTGCTCAATTTAAATTGAATTCTGATGCAGTTGCAATGGTAACAGCTAGCCATAATGAAAATGGTTGGACAGGTGTTAAAATGGGAATTGAGAGAGGTTTAACTCATGCTCCTGAAGAAATGAATGAGTTAAAAGAAATAACTTTGAATAAAAAATTTCTTATCGGAAAAGGAAGCAATAAAGATATAAAAGATTTTCAAAAGATTTATATTAAAGATTTAATTGAAAAAAATAAATTAAATAAAAAAATTAAAGCTGTAGTAGCCTGTGGTAATGGAACAGCAGGAATATTCGCACCTGAAGCTTTAAAAGGAATAGGTTGTGAAGTAATTGAGTTAGACTGCAAACTAGATTTTGCATTTCCTAAATACAATCCTAATCCTGAAGATTTAAAAATGCTTAATGCAATTTCAAAATGTGTTAAAGAAAACAAAGCTGATATTGGTTTTGGTTTTGATGGAGACGGGGACCGGGTTGGTGTTGTTGATGATAAAGGTAATGAAATTTTTTCAGACAAAATTGGCTTGCTAATTGCAAGAAATCTTTCTGGGAAGCATAAAAAATCTAAATTTATCGTAGATGTAAAATCAACAGGTTTATATTTGAAAGATAATGTTCTTTTAAATAACGGTTGCAAAACAATATACTGGAAAACAGGACATTCTCATATCAAAAGAAAAGTTAATAGGGAAAAAGCTTTAGCTGGATTTGAAAAAAGCGGACATTTCTTTTTCAATAAACCAATTGGTTATGGTTATGATGATGGAATTAATTCTGCAATACAAATTTGCCATTTATTAAATGCTCAAAATAAAAAGATGAGCTCAATAATAAATGATCTTCCAAAAACATTTCAATCACCTACCATGGCTCCTTTTTGTAAAGATGAGGAAAAGTATCAAGTTGTCGATAGCCTAGTAAAACAAGTTCGGGAGATAAAAAATAAAAATATCAAAATAGATGATCAATTAATTAAAGAAATTTTGACAGTTAATGGTGTAAGATTTGTACTAGAAGATGGCTCATGGGGATTAATAAGAGCCTCTTCGAATAAGCCTTCTTTAGTTGTTGTTA
>CAZCRK010000106.1:0-3126 GCA_964501035.1 uncultured bacterium | reverse complement strand
AAATTCCCTGTCAAGGGAAGTGCATCCAAAACATTTCACATCCTTTATTCATTCACATCAGGAGTTCATTATGAAGAAAAAAACAATTCTATTATCGTTAATTTTCAGTTTTTCATTCGCTCAATTGACTATTAGTGAAAATACCTCGTGGGATTCGAACCAAGTTTTAACCCAGTCAGTGGTTGTTGATTCTGGGGCCACTCTCACTATTAATAAGGGTATTACAGTATCTGTTCTATTCGTTGATACCAATTCCGACTCAAAAGGCGAACTAAGTATAACAGTATACGGATCACTTAAAATCAATGGTACTTCTGATGAGCCAGTCATTTTTAAAAACTATGAGACAACGACCAACAAAGATTATTGGCATGGTATCATTTACAGTTCTGTCCAAGGTAACGATTCATTAAAGCACTTTTCCTCCCAATATTCACATAATGGTCTAGAGGTTAATTCAAATCTCAATATCATTGGTGCGACTTTTAACAATAGTGCAAATAATGGATTGCTTGTAAAAAAGGGAAAATTAATAGCCAATGATGTTTCTATATCCAAATCAGATAGTATTGGAATACAATTACTCAACAGTTATTCTAAGTTAAATTGGATTAATGTTGACTCCTCTAGCACTATCGGCATTTACAATCAAGCTGATACTTTAGTCCTTACAAATAGTACAATAAAAAATTCTGGTCGTACTGGAATTATTAATTTTAGAAAATATATGGAAGGCTCCAACATTTATTCATTTAAAAATGGAGCTCATGGTATTATAAACGCAAATGGTACTATGAAATTGTCAGAAACAACCTCTGATTCTAATGCTTGGGATGGTTTGCAAAATGCGGCGGGAGAATTAACAGTCACTTCATCTAGCCTTACAAATAATGGTGGCTATGGTTTTGAAAATACCGATCATTATCCAACTATTGAAGATAGCTCATATACAGATGCCAACATTCACCCTACAGTAACTATTAACAATTCTAATATTTTGGGTAATTCATCAAGTACAAAAGAAATAACTAGAGCAGAAATCAAAGGCAATGTTTTTAGTTTTGGAGATTGGAGCTCTAATTATACACATATAGATCGTTGCAAATGGGTAAATAATGGAAAACACGAGACACCTTTTGGCTGGCTAAGCCATATCAGCTATAGGTTAAAATCTCAATGTAACGGTAGTTGGTATGATCACAAAATTCATGATGCATTTACGGATCAAGAAATTTTTGATCCTGAACACCCAAGCAATTGTATTGATGGAAATAATGGGACAGACGGACGGGGGAATGGAAGTACGCCTGCGCTTTACACATCTAATTTTCCAAAAGCTTCAGATGGAATTTTGATATACAACTACTCTGGTGGAGACAATTGCGGCTCCTCAGGAAAGGCAAGAGCAGGGTTTAGCATAAGAGAATGGAAAGTAAAAATAGGAGGTTTCGAAGCATATACTTCAACTGATGATGAAGCAAGTTCAGATATAACTAATAACTATTGGGGAAGTATTACTGGAATAAGTGATTTAGTTGATTATTCAAATTTCCCCAATTTAAATTATTCTGGTTGGCAGGTTTCAAATATTGCTTCATCATCATCAAAATTAACTAAAACAAAGGCTTTCTCATTTAATTCACCAACTAGTGGAGCTGAACTAGAAAAAGATGCAAACTTAACACTTGAGTGGAGTACGGATGGAGAAATTCCAAACGTTACCATAAAATACTCTATAAATGCGGGTTCCTCTTGGACGGTATTGGCAGAAAATTTGGCAAACGAAAATAAGTATACATTTCTTAATGAAATTCAGGCAGGTCAAGTAGTATACTTTAAAATTGAAAATGTATCAGACTCTTCCGTAAAGGTAGATTCTGGACCCTTTATTGTGATACCAAATCAGACTCCTGTTTTAGCATTAGGTGTTAGTTCGCTTAATTTTGATTCCACGAAAACTAGTTTAACCTATTTTGTTAAAAATAATGGAGGGGGGACATTGGATTGGTCCTCAAGCAAAAGTGGTGGTAATTGGTTGTCATTTTCTGATTCAAGTGGTTCAATTTCTGCTAATGATTCTGCAGATGTTTCAGCTAGTGTAAGTCGATCCGGTCTTGTTTCGGGAAATTATAAACAAAATGTTATTTTTAATTCAGATTACGGAACAGACACAATTGAAGTTTCAATGGATGTTGGCTTACCAGTATTTTCAACTGCAAAGGATACACTATTCTATGATGATTCTTTAACAGTAAACTCATTAATATTGAGTAATTTGGGACAATACCAGATAGATTGGGACTTAACAATATTTGTTCATGATTCAGCAAATGTAATTTTAGGAACAAAGGAAATTATTGAATCCTCAAAACTTGAAGGTACTTTCACTGAAAATGACACTGTTGATTTAACAATCAAAAGATCGGTTACAAAACCAGGTGATTGGGGCGGGAATCTTACATTTACAACAAATGGTGGTAATAAAATAATCCCATTTTACTTTACCGATAATGGAGATCCTCCAACTACCAGTGACATAGCCTTCCAATTGAACGAAGAAGACTCATTGGCATTTACATTAGTGTCCGAAGATGCAGATGGCGACCAGCTTGTGTTTACGATTGTTGATTCAACTAAAAATGGAACAATTTATGGTGAACTGCCGGGCCTGGTTTATAAACCCAATCTTAATTATTTTGGGAAAGATTCATTAACATTCAAATCTTATGATGGTAGATATTACTCAAATGTTTCGAGTGTTAGATTTGATATTCAAAATATAAATGATGCTCCTGTTATATCAGCAATTCCAGATGACTCAACCAATGAAGAGACAGAGAAAGCGATTGTACTTGATGCTTCGGATGTAGATGGGGATGCCCTAACCTACACTGCCACTTCTGATACCAGTGGTGTGGCTGTAACCATTAGTTCTGATACATTAAAGCTGACACCTGCCCTTAACTATACAGGGACATCTGTAATTACAGTAATTGTCTCAGATAATGCACTCACTGATACTACAAAGTTTGACTTTAAGGTCATCAATGTAAATGATGCACCGGTTATCGCCGCAGTCAGTGATGTTACTTTTGCAGAAGACACAACAGGTTCATTGGTATTAAG
>CAZCRK010000105.1:0-3168 GCA_964501035.1 uncultured bacterium | reverse complement strand
ACTGCCTTTTTTACAGATATCCAGAGTTTTTCATCTTTCTCCGAGAAATTATCCGCCAGTGACCTGGTGGGTCTTTTGAACCAGTATCTCACCGATATGACCGATGTACTCCTGGAAAACAAGGGTACCCTGGATAAGTATATTGGTGATGCTATTGTAGCATTTTATGGTGCACCTATTGAAATTGATGAGCATGAAATGTGGGCCTGCAAAACAGCCATTAAAATGCAGGAGAACCTGGAAATCCTGCGGCAGGGATGGCAGGCAGAAGGAGAACGCTGGCCCGAAATTGTCCACCATATGCAGAACCGCATTGGTATCTGCACTGGCCAGCTCGTTACCGGCAATATGGGTTCCGAGGCCCGGATGAATTACACCATGATGGGTGATACGGTTAACCTGGCCGCCCGCCTGGAATCTTCAGCCAAACAATACGGGATATACATCCAGATTGCTGACACCACCTACCAGCCGGTCAAAGACAAGTTTGTAGTTCGAGACCTGGATTTTGTAGTAGTGAAAGGTAAAACGGAGCCTGCTCAGGTCTATGAACTGATTTCCGAAATTGACCAAGAGCCTGAATTATATAAAAAACTGCTCCCTGCCTTCCACGAAGCTCTGGCCCTTTACCGCAACCAGGAGTGGAGCAAGGCCATAGAAGCATTTAAAGCATCTGACGAAATGGAAGATATGTTCCCAGGCCGGCCAACCAACCCCAGCCGCATGTATATTCCACGTTGTGAGTATTATATGGATAATCCACCAGGGGATGACTGGGATGGTGCCTGGACAATGACCAGTAAATAAATATTTTTAATTAATTATTTTCGCTAATGATTGTTTGGTTATGAAAATTATTAGTTTATTTCTTAAATGACTACTAGACTAAAAATTCTTAGTGGGCTTCTTGTACTCTCCATCATTTATGCTGTTATGAATTTTATCTCAGATAATCGTGATTTAAATAGCAGCAAATCCATTCCGAACCAAGTAGCCAATAAACAAATAAATAAGATTACAACAACAAAAGTTGAAACTGATGACATAGTTATTGTCAATAATTATAAACCTTTCAAACCAGCACCAGAAAATATTGCAAAAAAAGTGACTGATTGGGGTTCAGATCCTTTTAGAACCAACATTAAAGAAGTGGACAAATCAAAAAGTAACATTTATAAACCGGTTGATAAAATAAATGATAATTTATCTTCCCAGGGATTTAATAGAATAAATATTGAATCAGTTGCACTCATTGGTGAAATGGCTATTGTTATTATCAATGGACAACGATATCGTGAAGGGGATAAAATCCAAAATCTTATTATTGATAAAATTGAAAGCCAGCATGTCACATTTATCATGGGCAATACCAAAATAATCAAAAATGTTGGTGAATAAACTTCCTTTACTCATTACACTTTTTTTTCTAATTGGAAAAATATCGGCTCAACAACCATCTAATCCAAAAGAAAAAAGATATAATCTGGGTCAAAAGATGTCCATTAATATGCAAGACTCAGATATACGTAATGTTCTTGAATTAATTGCTGAACTAACTGGACTGAATATTGTCATTTCACCGGAAGTTCAGGATACTGTAACAGCAAATTTATCAGACGTCTCCGTGAAAGCTGCTTTGGATGCAATTTTGCAGCCAAATGGATACAGTTATTTTATAAAAGAAAACATTCTAGTTATTAAACCGGCTGGCACTGAAATGATTGGTGAATTAGAAACAGAAATTCTAAAATTAAAATATATTGATGCGAGTAATGTGACAGCTGCACTTGGTAATATGTTATCAACACAAGGATCAATAGTATCCTGGTCCCCTAAATTAACGGCGGGGGGACTTGGAGCAGCTGGCAGTGCTAATATACTTGTTAATATAATCATCACTGAAACGCAGGAAAACATGCCCAGAATACTGGATATGATAAAACAGATTGATGTTCCAATTGCTAATATAAATATATCCGTTAAGTTCATTGAAACACAGTTGGATACATCAAAAGGTTCTGGAATTGATTGGACAGGCGGAGTACCAATTCAATTGGGTGGCAGCGACACATTGGGAACAATTCCATTTAAACTAGACAATGTCACAGTTGCTACTTTAAATCCACTTCAATTATCCAATGCATTAAGACTAATGCAGGCCCGTGGGACGTCGAAACTGTTATCAAGCCCTTCCGTTACAACTCTGGATAATCATCCTGCAAACGTTAATGTTCAAACTACTGTTTATGTTGAAGGGAGTGTTGGAGGAGGAGGTGTGAGTTTTCAAGGACAAGATGATGTCCCTAATTTTCCTGGATTGGGTATGGTAATAGCTAATCCTGTGTCCCAGCAAAACATTGGTATTACTTTACAAGTAGTACCTAGGTTAAATGAAAAAACACGAATAACCCTTACGGTAAATGCACAAGTGTCAGCCTTATTGGCTGCTGCAGAAATAGCTTCTGACAGGCCCAGGTCTACTACAAGACAAGTATCAACGCAGGTTACTGTAGAGAATGGTGATACAGTGATTCTTGGAGGTCTGATCGCCGAAAATACCATTGAAAATTTTAAATATTTTCCTGTACTGAATAAGATACCAATTATCGGTCGAATATTTCAATCCAAATCCATCGAAAAAGAGCAACGAGAACTATTAATATTTATTACTCCCAACGTTGTAGGTTGATTGACACTAAATAATCAATATATACTAACTTTTATATATCTTAATCATGGTGGATGGATAAAAGGTCATTCAATTAAACTTATTAATAACCTAAAATTGAATAATTCCAATTTCAATATCTATGTTTAAATATTTATCAATATTCCTATTTGTAAATATCATTTATGCACAAAATTTTGAATATGATTCTCTAAGATCTGATACTCTTAATCAGAATAAGGCGAACAGTATTTTAGTAGCGGACATGAACAATGACGGTTTGCAGGATTTGATGATGTCTGGCTACGATTCTGAACGGTTCGGCCTTTTTTATGATTTATACCATGGTACCGAATCAGGAATATTTGAGAATATTCTTGAATCAAAAATTATTACATATCCGGACACAATTGGAGAATTTGTTGGTGGACTTGGCGGAATGGACCTGACTGATTTTAACCGAGACGGATATCTGGATGTCTATCTTCACGGATCTTCAA
>CAZCRK010000104.1:0-3191 GCA_964501035.1 uncultured bacterium | reverse complement strand
TGTTTCCACTCATGTGTTGGACGAATTCGATATTTAGGTGTATTGCTTTATGATGCAGACAAAATAGAAGCTACTGCTGGTAAAACAGATCAAGAGCTTATTGATGCACAACGTGAAATGATTTTGGATCCATTTGATCCAGAAGTCATTGCACAAGCAAAAGCAAATGGTGTACATAATCATACAATTCAAGCTGCTCAAGAATCACCCGTGTATAAGTTTGTTAAGGTATGGAAAATGGCATTACCTCCTCATATTGAATATCGAACATTGCCAATGTTGTTCTATGTACCGCCAATGTTACCCGTTATTTCAGCAATGGATGGTGATACACGTAAAAATCTATCCGATGATTTATTTGCAGGATTTGACCAAGCACGAGCACCGATTGAGTTTTTAAGTAATTTATTTGCTGCTGGTGATAATGAAAAAATGAAATATGTGTTGAAAAAACAAATGGCAGTTCGCACATATCGTCGTGCAGTAACGGTTGGAGATATTCCAATGGAAGAAGCAGAAAAAATGCTTAAAGCTGCTGACTGTACAGTGGATGAAGCAGAAGGTATTTACAATTTGACTTCAATTGCAACATTGGAAGATAGATTCATTATACCTCCAGCACATCGTGAAGAGGCCATTGAATTAATGGAAGATCCGCTAGAGTATAAACAATCTGCTGGGTTTGGATTTAAGGAAAAACCCAAACGAGGTCTATAAACCATGCAAACCGGTACTGTGCAAAAATCTGATATATGCAATATATTTGCTGACGTTTTTACATACCCAAGTTCAGACTATAATCAAAAAGTTGAATTGATGGCGAGTTATGTTGGGAATAACGAAAGCAATAACCCTGCAAAAATATTTGAAAGTAAAGTATCAGGTTTAGTTGTTTCATACATTGAAGAACTCTTTACCAAAACATTTGATATGAATCCAGATTCTTGTCTGGATTTAGGTTGGCATTTGTTTGGTGAAGGGTATGATAGAGGCGAGTTTCTTGCAAAAATGCGCGAACAACTACGTGCAAATGGTATTCCAGAGCATATTGAATTACCAGATCATTTGAGCCATATTTTGCAATTACTTGGAACCCAAGAAAATGAAAAAGCAAATGAATTGGTTTCAAAAACTGTATTGCCTGCATTAGTTAAAATCAAAACAGCTGTACCTGATGACAATATGTTTTCAAAATCACTGTTGGCATTAGAACAATTCTTAACAGAAAATTATCATATAATTGAGGATGAATCATGAACTATCTTAACGAAATCTTTTTTACGGTATTTCCCTATGTATCCATAACAGTATTTGTATTGTTTTCAATAAAACGATACTTTGGTAAACCTTTCAGTTATTCCAGTTTATCATCACAATTTCTTGAAAACAAAATGCATTTTTGGGCATTAGTACCGTTCCACTTTGGAATTATTTTTGTGTTTTTTGGTCATTTGTTTGCTTTCTTGTTACCCTCTTCAATATTAGCATGGAATTCAAATATTTCACGACTTTATATATTAGAAACAAGTGCCTTTGTGGGGGGGCTATTTACACTCATTGGGTTAGTGAATATTTTTATACGTAGATTGACAGATTCTAAAGCAAAAATTGTAACCAGTACCATGGATTGGATTGTGCTTACCATGATTTTGGTGCAAGTAATTACCGGACTATTGACTGCTGTACTTTACTCTTGGGGTAGCTCATGGTTTGCAACATCTATGTCTCCCTATATTTGGTCGATTTTAACATTTACACCGCAAATGGAATTTGTTACTTCTATGCCATTTAATGTTCAACTTCACATATTTGGTGCCTTTGCAATTTTAATGCTATTCCCATTTACACGATTGGTTCACATATTGGTGGTACCCAATCCATATTTATGGAGAAAACCACAAATGGTACGTTGGAATTGGAATAAAAAAACACGATTTATTAAATAAACAGTTTTATTAAACCGTCAAGAAATATCGAGGACTTATGATGATAAAAAATGAATCAAAAGCCAACATTGTTCTCGCAATGAATACAATATCCTTTACCATATGTTTTGCTGTATGGATGATGAATGGTGCATTAATTACTTTTCTTGTTGATAACGGAATATTTGTATGGGATAAAACACAGATAGGTTGGTTAATAGGAATTCCAGTTTTGACAGGTTCGATTATGAGGCTTCCTGCTGGAATACTAACAGATAAATATGGTGGAAGACCAATTTTTACAATTCTAATGCTTATTGCTTCAGCAACAACTTATTTAATGAGTTTTGCTAACTCCTATTATGGTTTTATTTTGGCAGGACTTGGATTTGGAATAAGCGGAGCATCCTTTGCTATTGGGATTGCTTACACTTCTGTGTGGTTTTCAAAAGAAAAACAGGGATTAGTACTTGGAATTTTTGGTGCAGGCAACGCTGGTGCAGCAATTACAAGTATGGGAGCTCCAATTTTATTAAAATATTTAACTAACTCTGGTTCTGTAGTAGAAAATTTAGAAGCATGGAGATTGATGCCAAAAATTTATGCGGTCATACTCTTGATAACAGCAATAATTTACTATTTTACAACCTATTCTAAAATAGTAGAGAATAGTGCAACAAAAAATCTAGCACAACGCCTAGCACCACTAAAAGAAGTTCGTGTTTGGAGATTTGGACTTTACTATTTCCTTGTGTTTGGTGGATTTGTAGCCCTTGCACAATGGCTTATACCCTATTATGTCAATGTGTATACAATGTCAGTTGCGACGGCTGGTATGATGGCGGCAATTTTTAGTCTTCCATCCGGTGTAATCCGTGTGGCAGGGGGATGGATGTCGGACAAGTTTGGTGCAAGATTTGTTATGTATCTTGTACTTGGGACGATAATGTTCTCTTCTGCATTGGTCATAATACCCCGCATGGAAATACAATCACCAGGTGAAGGGATTATGGCTACAAAAGGTGGCATAATCACGAAAGTAACAGAAACTACGATCAGTGTAGATAACAAGGAATATACCTATAGGAATAAAGATCAAGCAGGCTTAATTCAATCAGAACCCAATATTTTAGTCTTCCCCAAAAGCAGTTTCTGGCAGGAACCAATTGTGGAAGTTGGAGAAATGGTTTCAAAAAAACAATTATTAGCACGAGGAATTACACATATCTTTTTTCAGGCGAATTTATGGATTTTTACTTTTTTGGT
>CAZCRK010000103.1:0-3209 GCA_964501035.1 uncultured bacterium | reverse complement strand
CTCCAGACCGATGCCATGGAAATCACAACCTTGGAAGAACCGGATGGGACGGGAAATACCTTTGATTTGGTTAATCATTCTATGGGGATTACTTTTTCACGATATTTAACTGACCAGGTCGCTTTTGGTATTACAATTAAAAATGTAAAGGAAGGGTACCTAGATTATACCTATTCAACCATTGCTGCAGATATTGGGACTCAATACCATACAAATTATAGAGAATTCAAAATTGGATTGGTTATACAAAATTTTGGTCCAGATGTTCGGTTTTCTGGCGGCTATATTGATTATAGTGATGATGAATCGTACACTAATGCATTGAATGGGGAAAAAGAATTTGAGACTTATTCTCTACCCATGAATTTTAAAATTGGTACAAGTATCAATATTTATTCAAAAAGCCCGTCCTCTGTTATTCTGGCTACAGACATGATCCATTCTAATAATAATCTTGAAGATTATAATTTGGGGATGGAGTATAGTTATAAGAATCAATATTTTTTAAGAACGGGATATAAAACACAGGCTGATATTTCTGGGATTACCTTTGGGTTTGGCACCAAATTTAAATTGAAGAATAAAATTCTTGCTGTCCATTATTCCTATAGTGATTTAAAGAGTTTGCGAGGGAATCAGCAAATATCAATGGAATTTAGGAAAAATTAATAATTACTTATTGACCGTTAATCAATGATATCTTACTTTCTACCATCGTGTTCCAAGTTACCACATAAATAAAAATAGATTTCTAGGTACTAATTGATTATTTTAAGGTAATTCATATTTGAAATGGATATTATAATATAATCGAAAATTTCCTATTTGTAGGAAAATAAACGACAATAAAAAAAAAGGAGCTAAGTATGAGTAAAAAGGTTATCAGTATTAATGCATTAACAGCATTATTAGTATTGACATCGCATGTTTATGCGCTTAATGGCCTTACTCGCGGGGAAGGTGTTCCTGCGCCAGAGCCAACTTCGAATGTAGAAGGATATGCCGGTATTCTGGCGGGTAATGACCTGGATGGTGATGGCCAGCCGGATATCTATGTAGCTAATAGTATGTGGGATGGTGCCGGTGACTATATTCCCAGGATTTATAAGCTGGAACCAGATGGATTGGGCAGCTGGGCAGTTGTCTGGGCAGCTACAGCACCCATTGACCTGCAAAACACCTGGGCAGGACTTACAATTGGCGATCTTGACCAGGATGGTAAGGATGAAGTGATCTGGGGTCCAGCTAACTGGCCAACAACCAATATGCCAAACCCCCCTCGCATTTTAGTATATGAGGAAGCAGGCGATGGTACAGATGTCTTAGGTATCGCTACAACAGAAACACATAGTGGCGGTGAAGAACTTCATTACTCTCCGAATGCACAATCAACTATTGTGGCAGACCCTCTCAATGTACGTCCAACCCGATTCTGGGTTTCAGACATAGATGGGGATGGCACAATGGAACTTTGCTTTAATGACCGGAAAGGTGGATCTAACGGTTTTGGTACGGGACTCTATTATGGTGTTATGTCTGTAAGTGACGTTCCCGATGCCGGTGACGGCAGTGAAACCTGGACGGTAGAAGCGACCATGCTGAGTGCACCTGTTGATACTACCGGAACAGGGGCCGGGACCCAATACGCTTTGCAAAACAAGTATGATTCATTCGTACTTGGCTCTTCATTGTATTTGCCGGAAGAATCATCCATTACTAAGGTAACAGCATCTGCTGCTAATACCTATTCAGCAGTACAACTGCCTCCTGCTGCGGGTGGAATGCTCTTCAATGCCTCCCAGGTCGCTGACTTGGATGGTGATGGAACAGAAGAAGTTATAACAGCTGAGTACGATTACGGATCAGTAGCCGTATCCAGTGTTGTTCTGCTGCAGGCAGATGCGGATACGCTTGTTCATACTGTTCTGGCAACAATGGATACAAATACATATGCTACTACATCGACTAGATTTATGGGCAGTGCCCAGGGCGATGTAGATGGTGATGGAAATCTCGATTTTGTTTGGGGTAGCAGATATTCTCTGCAAAATGCCTGCATATTCAGGCTGTCATATAATGGTGGCACCATAACTGACCCCGCAAGCTATGAACTCACCGTTGTGGATAGTGCTTATGGAGAAGGTGGTAATGCCTGGGACGTGGTTGCAGTTGGTAATATCGATGATGATCCGGAAGATGAGATCCTTTATGGACACCAGGGCGCAGCTGGTGTATTCCCTAATGATGGTACTCTGGATATTTGCGTACTAGACTACGATGCAACAGCTGGCATTTTTGTTCGGCATACAATTCCGCTGAATTTTGATGTTAAGCAAAACTATCCAAATCCATTTAACCCTTCTACCACAATTGAATATGAACTCAATTCTGAAGCGAAAGTAAATGTTTCAGTTTATGATCTTACAGGTCATAAGGTGACAGAATTATTCAGTGGGAAACAACATGAAGGTGCATATAACGTGATGTGGGATGGGACAAATCAATCTGGTTCTGCAGTTGCCGCAGGTACTTACATATACGAAGTACAGGTTGATCAATCAACTCTAACGAAAAAAATGATTCTATTGAAATAAACATCACATTTGTAAATCGAAAAGGGGTGATTGTTATCACCCCTTTTCTGTTTATTAATCAATATATTTTGACGTTATCTGGAGAAATGCCATGAAAAAAAGATATTTATTGAGTTCACTGGTCTTAATTATTAATTATTCGGTTGCACAGGATGCACTAGCCCCCGGATGGATTAACCAGGGTTTTGTTGAAGCCTGGGATTTACCAGGCGGGGATACCCTGTCTGCGAATGGATCTCGGACCGTGATTGGCGGTTTTGATCTGGATCAAGATGGTGCCGATGAACTTATTTTTACAGATTATTTCATCTATGGGGTTCGACTATATGAATATGATGCGGCGAACCAGGTATTTGAGCAAAAATGGCGCTCACCGTCAAGTTTAGCTGTCCGTGGTAGTTATGCGGTCCCCCGGCATGTTGGGGTTGGCGATTTTGATAATGATGGGCAGAGTGAGATCTATTATTCCTTATCCCATGAAGGTGACGCAGATTCACTTATGGGTGGATGGTATTATTTTGAATGGGATGGTGTTACTGGTAGTGACTATTACGGTACCACATATTCATCAAGAAACCAAACGGAGTTAACAATCTGCTGTGACGGTTAGGCAGA
>CAZCRK010000102.1:0-3213 GCA_964501035.1 uncultured bacterium | reverse complement strand
ACATCACATTCATCTAATTGTGCTGTCCCTCCCCAAACACCAGCACAATCTTGTATACAATCATTGAATGGATCATCATCACATACACCACAATTATCATAAACTTGCTGACCGAAGCAAATACCCCCACAATCCATATCAGCATTGCCACCACCACATACATCACAATCATCCATGATATAAGCTGGACATATCTGACCATAGATGTCTTCATATTCGCAACAATTATTCGTATCATCGCCACAACCTGTTGCTGTTGGAGTATAATTTATCGCTTGTGGGTCATTACACCCTGGAGTTTGCAAGTTTATACATTCACCACAACCAAAGAGGTTGAAAAATACATAACCCGAAGGACAATAGCATCCACCATCATCGCCAACAATAGCTCCTGATATTTGTTCACACGTACAGGATTCACCACCCCCTCCGCCTAAATCTAAATCAATTCCATCACCACATCCTAAATCTCCACATTGTGCAGATAAAAATGTAACTGTTACAAATAAAAAATTGAGAAATAATATCCATTTTTTCATGATTTACTCCTATAAACTTAACTTATCAGTATAAATATTGACTAGAAACTAATGTAAATATTGGAAAATAACAAACCTTTGTTTTCTTCAGGTGATGCTTATCACAAAATCAATTAGTTATTTATAAGTGAGTTCCCGCAACTTGGACAAAATTTAAATTTATTCTTATTGGGAGTCCCACAACTTGGACAAAATGCAAACACATTTGGAACATCTGCTTCATTCTTTACTTTCTCGATTTCTTCAGTTTTTTGGACGGGTGGATCATATTGTTTTAAAGGTTCAAACATTTTTTTATGAATCAAAGGAAGATTAATGTAATCATCTCGTATTTTTTCATCTAAAATTGAAATGGCAATTAATTTTAGTTGTTTTTGAGCAAGTTTTTGAAAGTACAGAGCCCGTTCTTCATTGTTTAAAATTAGGTAAATTTGCGAAATGTACCATGTTTCCCGAGCAATTCTTTGATTATCATTGATAAATGATTCAATTTCATTTACAAACTGTTCAAACTTTTCCGTATCTAATTTATCTTGTTCAGCAAGTAAGAGAAAATAAATTGCTCTGGCAGAGGCATCATACAATGAATCTTTTCTTCGGGTAGTTAACTTTAATGCACGAAGTATATATTTTTCCGCAGCATCATACTCAGTTGCATACAAATATGCTTGACCTAAAAACAGAGTTGTAGCTTCAACTGCAGGTCTGTGTTCAGCTTTATGGTGTAATTTTAAAGCTGTTTTAAAGGATTTTTGTGCTTGCTTCCAATTTTCTTGATTTAAATACACTATCCCTTGGTGCCGATATATTAAACCAGCAGAAGCATAATCATTAAGGCTATTTAAAATTTCTAATGAATCTTTGTAGTTTGACATAGCATCTTTATAATGCCCAATATATACCAAATTGTGTGCTAAATTCATTTTCATAATTGCAAAGGCACGTTTCATCCGCAATTCATCAAACAACTCTATTGATTCTTTACAATACTCTATGGCAGTTGAATAATCACAATTTCTTCTGTAAGATAATGACATATTACCAACACTACTTGCAATACCTTTTTTATCGTCTAATTCCCTTTTTATTTCAAGCGATCTGTTATGGTATTCTAAAGATTGTTCTGCTTCACCAATATTTGCATAGCATTGACCTAAATTATTTAGAATTCTAGCTTCTTCTTGGAGGTTGTTTTCCTTTGCTCGTTCTGCTAATGCTTCTTCAAAACTATCAATTGCTTGATCGTATTTCCCCCAAGTTTTATAAATTAATCCATATACATTGTGTAGCCCAGCAATATTTGATAAGTCATTTTCTGATTTTGATAAAATCATAGTTTCATCCAATAACTTAATCGCTTTTTCTAAATCTTTTTCTGCATGAAGGACTGCAGCAAGACATACACGAACATCAATAAACTTCTCATCAATTTTAATTGCTTCTTTGAGTAAGCTTTTTGTTATCTCTACATCCATTTTGGACTTTGCGCTTTGGAAGAGATATCTACCTTTAAGAAACAATTCATATGCTTCTGGAGATACTTGTTTTTTTGTAGATAACAATTTTTTAAATGATTCTGGAATTTCAAGTCCAAGTGATTCAAGTACTTTTGCAGCAACTTTACTTCGAATGGCTTGAAGGTCATCAGTATTCCCTTCCCACCGTTCAGACCAAATTGTGTTATTTTTGGAGTCCACAAGTTGTAATGAAAGCCGGAACATTTCACCAATTCTCATGATACTTCCCTCAACCAAATGTTCAACATTTAGTTTTTCAGCAACCAAAGAAATATTGTTAGTATCATTTTTAAACTTCATTACTTCTGCTGTTACTGGAACACGTATTTTACCTGCTTTTGAAAGGTCTATTGTTAAATCTTCTGTTAATCCATAACAGAAAAAGTCATCATCAGAAGACCCTAAATTATTTAAATAAAGGACGGCAACAGATTGTACTGTTTCTTTGGATATTTTTCTATCAGCTAGATTTATATTTCGACTTACAAGTGATTTAGCTAAAGTAGCTGACGTTTCACTTTTATAATCAACTTTATCTAAATATACTTTAAAAACTCTTTCAGGATCGGCAATATTTTTTAAAATTACTCGCCCCATATCGCGAGTATAAATATTCTTTTCACTCCGTATTGAGTTATATACTGCTTGAGAAGTTACAATTTCACCTGGTGCTGCAATGGGTTCAATACGAGCAGCCATATTGACTCCATCTCCAAATAAATCGCTATCTTTTTCATAAACTTCACCCATATGCACCCCAATTCTTACATTCATTTCAAATGTTTCAGGGTTCTGTTCATTCTCTTTTTTAAGTAATTTCTGGATTTCAATTGCACATATAATAGCTTCAGTTGCTGATGTAAATTCACCAAATATCTTTTCATTCATATGTTTTACTACACGACCAGAATGTGCAAGGATTAACCTATCAAGAATCTTGTCATGTTCACCAAGAATTTGGAGTGCATGTTTTTCATCCTCATTGGAAAGTTTATTATAACCCACCAACTCAGTAAACATGATTGCAGCTAATTTCTTATTTCTTTTTGAATTCATATTACTTTATTTTGGATAAATCTATCTGCGTAATTTAACTGTAATCAAACAAAATATGTGACAATAAAAAAAAGGGGAATCCAATTGGACTCCCCTTTTTG
>CAZCRK010000101.1:0-3341 GCA_964501035.1 uncultured bacterium | reverse complement strand
ATTTTGCTGTTGTGTGCTAGATTTCTTTTTCTCTGTATCACCATTAAGCAACTCTTCCCAATCAGGGGGAAGTTCCAATTTACCAAATGGATTGTCTATATATTTTGGAACCCCAACATCTAACTGTGGTGGCTCGTAATTCCAAAGGCTTTCAGGAACATATTGCTGTTGATAGTCAGAAGTCCACGGCTGGTAAAGAAGTCCTTGATCTCCTCCAAACGGACTACTTTCTGGCACAAAACTGGATAAATCCTGTGCTTGAGGCGCATCATATTCAGGAACAAGCATGGGATGGTATACGTTTTCAAAATTACCCCACGGAGTTTCATCATCACCATTACCGTTACCGTTATCACCTCGCCCTTTGGTCGATAACCAATCTTCAAATCTTGTGTTTTTATCATACGGTTTTACATCAGTACCACCATGATATGTTCCCTCACTCAAGGCAAAGTCTTCGGCAGCATGGGAGCGACCAAAAGCAGCCTTCGATGTAGCGCCACGCTTTATCCAATATTCTGCTTGCTGTGCAGGTGTAAGTCCATTCTGAACTATAAGAGGCTTAAATCTATCTAAATTTTCGCCTTTATTATAGGCATCTACAAGTTTCCAAGCATTTGATAGATCACCCTGAGAATCTACATATTTCTCAAAATCAGAATCACTGACTTGACCCGCTTTATACTTTGCGTAATTTTTTGCGTAATCGTATTTTCCACCGCCCATTAGTGCATCCTCGATGTAAGTTCTTTTGTAAACACAATATATGAATCATCCCAATCAGGTAAAAGTTTTTTCCACCCCTTGCGGCCCCATAATTCCATTGATGAGCATCCGTACTGTATAGCAAATGACTCAATCATATCATTAAACCTACTATGAAGTTCTTTAAATTCTGAACCAGCAATTGCAATTACTCTGAGTACCTTCTTTTGTGGGTATGGAATAATTTGAGTTACCATTACGGTATGAAGTGAACCACCATCAACCACAACCCATAACTGCATTTCACCGTGGGTTAATGGCTCAAGATAGTCATCTGGCTCCATCTCTCCTTCGCTATGTTGTGTAACATTTGCCAACATTGGAGCAACATCATCCCATATACAAGCAACATCCTCTGGTGGAAGCAAATGAGCCTTCATAGTTTATTCCAAGTGTTGTTGAAATAGGCATATATACCTTCACCACCTGATCCGGGATTCCAGTTTGTTCCATCTGCATACCTTATATCACCATCACGGGATTTTTCAGGCTCTCTATTTGTAGGTTCTAATCTAAATGTATCAAGATTAAATATAATATCCCCAACCCTATTTAACTCATTAAATAAATAGTCAGGTAATTGTTCAGATGCAACAGGCGCTGGATTAGGCGACCATCTATTTACAGATTTAACATCTTTTGGCCCATAAGCCATCAGTAAGCCCTAATCCCTCGTTTTCCTCTAGGCTCTACTTCAAATGCAACCCCATGTAATTTCCAATCTATATCTGTAGTAGACTCTACCTTTAATCCAAAATACTTTCCTGAGACACGACAAGATACTTTTGATTGCGAATTTGGGTTAAATAGAATCGGGCCTTCCCATGTTATAGCCTCTTCTGTAGACATTTGACGACCAACCCATATATTAATAGAATTATCCCCACTAACTTCCAATTGTGGGTATACGGCGGAAACAAATTTAACAACTGATGGGTCGCCCAAATCATGCCCAGTTCGTTCGATAAAGGATGTCATGGTAGCGGTATCTTCTTTATTACCCTTGTTGTCCCTATATATTTTTGGCTGTGAAATCTCTCCCCCAGAGGTATATGCCGTATAAGAGGTTCCATCTACACCAGATAATTCAATTGTATTCGTAGTTGCTCCAGCAACTGTATAGGTATTGCCATTTAATTCCGTCATTCCAACAACTTGATCTATTAGCACACTATCACCGTTTGATAATCCGTGTCCAGCGGCAGTTACCACGACAGGATTAGCAGCCGTTGCCCCAGTAATTGTTGCAACAATACCGGGTCTTATAAAAACAAGATTCTTTATAACATTATCATAATTAGTAGCGCCCCAAGGGTCGCTTTGAGAATCCCATGTATCTGTATATTGATTAACCACACTATCATCAGCATGGGCTGCTGCGGTAGTGCTATTAGCACCCCTTGTTATACCAGTAAATGTTGTTCCTGTTGTCCCGGTATAACTTATCTGCTCATCATCAATTATAATTGTTCCTGTAGACGTGAAGGTCGGGGTTGCAACGGTAGTGTCTACGGTTACGTTGCCACCGTTTGCTGGGACAGTAGAGGTAAAAGAGGCATCATTTAGAGTTGCCTCTGCACTCCATTGAGAGCCAGTGGTGATAGATACTATACCATTGTTTATATAAGATACATCAGGCAAATCTCTTAGGCTAAAAGTGCTATTCTTCCAATTCCATATTAATGCTCTATCAACAACCGAAGAACTCCCAGATGGATAACAAGCAAGCATTTCATTACGAACATAATCAGCAGCAACAAAGCACTTTCTGTAATTATCACCGTTTAGTTCATCAAAAACTGTCCGACGCATTTTGTCGGGCAATAGTGGTGTAACAGTTTGTCCATTGTTCCAGTAAAAGTCTGAATTACCCATGAAAAAATGACCACTTTCAAACTCAGCAATAGCGTCTTTAGATAACAGCCCTATTGTCGGAGACAAAAGTTTAAATGAAAATATGTAAGGAGTTCCTACATAGTTCATAATATAAATACTGTCATCCTTGTATATAAAAAATGAATCCCCATACGCTAAACCATCAATAATATCTCCGGGGGTATCAGATAATTCATATTCACCAGCATCTAGTGTCGCATCATCCTTGTCCCAAGTTGACGGTACAGAATAATAACTAGCCTCTGTAGACCATTTAACTAATCTCGGTTCATTATCAGTTCTGTCTTCTGGATTTGACCAATTTAAACCTACCAAAAAAGTCCTAAATGACCTAATTGTTTTTACCTGACCAGTTGAAGCGCCTGAAGCAATAGCAGATGCAGCGGGAAAATTCTGCAACTCTCTAAATGGCACTGTCAACTCAGGCTCTCCACTTGAGTTTAAGGGCCAAAATTGAGGAGAATCATAACCATTTGTAGCAATTACAATTCCATTTAAGTTTGTAACTATCCACCGCCGATCATGGGTGTTAGCGTCATAGGCATTATCAGATGTAGACGTTGTGCCGATGGGGGTGACTATAGCGCCGTCATCGTGGGCAACAGCACCAGCGGCTCTTGTACAGCCCGTAAGGTCATTACTTGACTTACCACTATAAGTTATTTCTTCATAATAGTTAT
>CAZCRK010000100.1:0-3363 GCA_964501035.1 uncultured bacterium | reverse complement strand
CATGAGTATATTTTTGATTGATAATAGTATCAATTGCAATAGCCGTTTTACCAGTTTGTCTATCACCAATAATTAACTCACGCTGACCACGACCTATCGGAATCATAGCATCTACTGCTTTTAATCCAGTTTGCAGAGGTTCAGTAACCGGTTTACGTGAAAGCACACCTGTTGCTTTTCGTTCAATTGGTAATGTTTGGCTACTTTTAATATCACCTTTACCATCGACAGGTTGTCCAAGTGGATTTACAACACGACCGAGCATTTCTTTTCCAACCCCAATTTCAAGAACTCGACCTGTACGTTTAACAATATCACCTTCTTTAATAAGTCGGCTATCACCAAACAACACAATACCCACATTATCTTCTTCAAGGTTCATCGCCATTCCAAAAACACCGTTTGGAAGCTCAACCATTTCAGATGACATTACATTTTCTAAACCATGTACACGAGCAACACCGTCACCCACCATTGTAACTTCACCTACTTCAGCTACATCAATGTCAACTTTAAAATCACTTAGTTGTTGTTTCAGTAACGATGCTATTTCGTCAGTTTTAATTTCCATTAACACTCCATTTTACAATTAAGTTCGGGTTAACGAACTTCTGAGTTTTTCAAGTTTTGTAGAAACTGAGCCATCCACAATTGTATTTCCAATTCTAAATTTTGCACCACCTAAAATTTTAGAATCAACAATAGTTTCAGTTTCAATATCCTTGTTTAATTTTGATCCAATTTGTTCTTTAATTGAATTCAGGTCATCTGCAGAAATTGCGGAAGCAGTTGTTACAGATACCTTGACTTTATCTGATTCAGAATCACATACAAAATGAAACCGTTTCACAATATCTTCAAAAGAGGTTACATCGCCATTTTCAATGAGGATGGTAAGAAATTCTCTTTCAAATTCTGTCGTTACAGATGCTAATACCGTATTGATAATTGACAATTTATCAGACTCTGTAATTCGTTTGGTGAGCAGTAATAAACGAAACTCTGGTACATGCTTCAGTATAACTAAAATTGAATTTAATCTATTACTAAGTTCATGTAGCTGATTAGTTTCTACTGCTGTTGAGTATAACGCTTGGGCATATCGCTTAATACTGCGAACATTTTTCATTACGCTTTTCCTATGCCTTCAATCGTGTCATCAACCAGCTTTCGATTATCTGACGTATCCAAGTTTTTTTCAATAATTTTGGATGCTGCTGATAATGAGATATCAACAACAACCGATTGAATATCTTGAATTGCTTTAGTACGTTCTGCATCAATTTGCTCTTTTGCTTTAACAATCATTTCATCTGCTTTGGCTTTAGCGGATGCTTCAATATCTGCTTTCATCCGTTCACCAGCAGCCTTCCCTTCAGCAACAATTTGTTGGGCCTCGTGTTGAGCTTTTTGAACTTTCTCTTCATAATCTTGAGAAACTTTTTCAGCTTCTTCACGTGCCAACTTTGCTGAGTCAAGGGCAGATTTGATTTCTGATTCCCTATCTTCAAGAGCTGTTAAAATCGGTCCCCATGCAACTTTTTTAAGCACCACTAATAATAAAACGAAAGTGATGACTGTCCAAGCTAACAGACCGCCGTGTACATCTAACATATATTACCCCTTAAGGTGTTGTGTTCTACTTACCTTGTAGTAAGAAGCAAGTTACAGCTGAAAATAGTGCCACACCTTCAATCAATGCTGACATAATCAATGCTGTTGTTCGGATATCACCGGCTGCTTCAGGTTGACGACCAGTTGCGTCAGCTGCTGCTGCAGCGAGTTTACCAATTCCAAGTCCTGCTCCAATAGTTACTAATCCTGCGCCAATACCAGCGCCTAAGTATGCTGCAAAAGTTGCATCCATTTACTTATACTCCTTATCGTTGTTCATTATTAATGGGCCTCGTGCCCTTCATGCTCTGCCACTGCCATCCCTATAAATATGGTGGATAACAATGAAAATACATACGCTTGTAAGAAAGCGACAAAAATTTCTAATAAATTAATTGCAATTGCCATTGGTACTGAGCCTAACGCTACCCAATAACTTTGCATATTTATAATAATACCTAAGAAAGCTAAAATAATAATATGACCTGCATTCATATTTGCAAACAATCTAACTGCAAGCGCAAACGGTTTTGTAAACAAGCCTAAAATTTCAACTGGAATCATAATTGGCAATAACCATAGAGGTACTCCTGGTGTTGCAAAAATATGCTTCCAAAAATCTTTATTTCCAAAAATCAAATATGTAAAAAATGTAATAATTGCCAATGCAGCAGTTACATTAATATTAGCTGTTGGGGTCGCAGAACCTGGTATAAGTCCCAATAAATTCATGATTAGAATGAAAAAGAAAAATGTTAAAATGAGTGGTAAAAATCGCTTACCCTGCTTTTCACCCATATTCGTGTACACCACCTCATCTCGAACAAAAACAACCAATACTTCTAATAGATTTCCAAATCCGGATTGTACTTTTTTCTTTTTATTGTATCCAAGTGTGAACATTAAAACAAGTACAAGAACATTAATCCACATCATTGCGACAGGTTTATTAATTCCAAAAAATGGTTTACCACCCTTGGGATACAAAGCAATTTCAATTGGATGTGTTGGATGCAGAGGGTTAAAGATTTCAAACACCCTGTCATCCGTCATGTGATGCATGATTAAGGTACCATCTACTCCTGTTGAGTGATGTTCTACATGTTCACCGTGCGAATCTGAATCATGCGAACCATGAGCAGCTTGATTATCTGTATGTGAATGAGAATCACCATGTGATTTATGTGCATCATGATTGTGGTCATTATGATATTGTGCAACACCCCAAACCATCATGGATAAAAATATTAGTAAACTTTGTAGCTTAATAATTTTACTCTGCCTTTCGTGAAGGTAATAACTTTAACCAACTTGTAATTTCTGTCCATTGATGGACAATGTAAAACACCATCAATAGAATAAAAAACGGAACCATTTTGACTATTCCAGAATTGATAAGATATAAAGTTGCACCAACTATAAATATCAATCGAATGAGCATGGTACCATACACATTTTTATTAAATTGAGCATTATTTAGATGTACTGATTTTAGCACGATAAAATACCCAACAAAACAATTTAGTAAACTAAGAGCAAATGCAATGATAATTTCTTTTTCAATACCACCACCCCAACTGAGGTATGGGAAAATTCCAACTACAAAAATAATGATAGTTTGGATTATTATTTTTTTACTGAATTCTAACAATTATTTTACCGTTTTCATTATATTTACAATGCTTGCAAACATTCCAAAAAATAATCCAATAATGCTTCCCCATGGATTTTCTAATTCAAAGTAAACAT
>CAZCRK010000099.1:0-3383 GCA_964501035.1 uncultured bacterium | reverse complement strand
AAGGAATACGATAGTCAGACAAATGTCAGGTATCTTGTGACTACAAACTATAATTAATACATAGTCTATGAACATCAAGCCCCACATCTTGTCCGCCTGTGGTGTATTCGTGGGGTTTTTTGCTTATAGTCTAAGATTGGTCTATTTGGTGGTAAAAATGGCTGAATTGGACTGAATTCACTGGTGTCGGCTTGGTTAATTTATTATTAAATTTAAAAATGAGATGGTTAGAAAAATTAAAAACATTAAACCCTTGGAGTTTAATAGGTGTATTATCTATTGGAATCGCAATTATTTTATCAATTACAAAAGGGTTAAACAGTGAAAGAGTATTTATAGGGATTTTAGGTTTTGCGCTTTTATTCAATCTATTTGATTGATAATGAGTAATAGAGCCCACATTCATGGGGTTTTTTGTTTGTGGGATGATTTGTAGATTTAATCAATAAAATGGAGAATATAAGTATGTTAAACACAACTACGCATAATATAGATGGAAAAGAAATTAAAGAATATTTAGGCGTTGTGACTGGAGAAGCTATTTCAGGCGCAAATTTTGTTAAAGATTTTTTAGCATCTATAAAAGATTTTACTGGCGGTAGGTCAGGTGCCTACGAAGAAGAACTTAGTAAAGCTCGCAATATCGCATTTGATGAAATGAATCAAAAAGCAAGAGAAATGGGTGCGAATGGTGTTGTTGGTATAGATATTGATTATGGAACATTGGGTGATACAGGTTCAATGTTAATGGTAAGTGTAAATGGTACAGCTATCAAATATTGATTATTTATTTTAACGATTTTAAGCCCCACGAAAGTGGGGCTTGATGTTTGTGTGATGATGATTAAATTCGGGGGGGGCAAGATTAAATTTATAGTTGAATTTTATAAAAGAATTCCAATCATATATTTAACGAAGCATTACTAATAAAACTAAAAAATAGGCAAGATGTACAATGAGTAATAAAAAAGAAGGAACTGTTAAATGGTTCAATGATTCAAAAGGATATGGATTTTTAACACCAAATGATGGTGGTAAAGATTTGTTTGTCCATATGAGTGAGATTAAAATGGATGGATTTAAAACACTAAAAGAAGGTCAGAAAGTTAATTATGAAGAAGGGGAGTCTGATAAAGGTCCATGTGCAACTAATGTGGAGCCAAATTAAATTATCCATCTTACAAAAGTACTGATTCAAATTATTAATAAGGAGAATACATTATGTATGATGGTGAAATATATGATGATGTAAATCTGACTAAAAGAAAAACGATAACAAATGGCGTTAAATACGATTTCTATATTTATAACATGCTATCACTTGAAAAAAAGTTTTCAAATAAGAAGTTTGGTAAAGGTGAAACAGTTATTAGTCAAATAAAAGATTATAAGCTTCAATGTGAAGAAAGTGGTGAGTTACTAGATGTGAAACTTAAATGTTCAAAAATAATAGATGATGCATTAGAAGGCCTTAACCCAACTGAAAGTAAAGAAATATTTAATAAATGTTTAGATGAACTGGTAACAAAAGGATTAGTTAAAGTTTCATCAAAATAATAAAATTAATTTCTATATCAAGAAGCCCCACATCTTGTCTGTCTGTGGCTGATTCGTGGGGTTTTTTGTTTGAGTGAGGTTTTTAGTTAATATTTTCAATAAAGGGAAGGGATAAATTTGATGTATAATTATGAAACAATGTATCAATATTGGACATAGTCAATTATTTATTATTTTATCTGATTTATTGTTAATATAATGATGCAATAATTTGGAAAATTATTATTTTGGTATAGTAATTGTTTCCATATTGTATTAATAGAAAAAGAGCAATGCTAAAAATTAAAAACAATGGTTTTACGTTAATTGAATTGATAATTGTAACTATCATTCTTGGCATTCTTGCGGCAGTTGCAATACCAAAATACTTGTCATCAGTCTCTCAAGCAGAAAAAGCAGTTGAAGATAAAGTGATCTCAGATATAACCATAGGTCTTGAAAATTATGCAATAGAACAACTGATGTTAAATGGCCGTCGCTCTTGGCCAACCAATCCTTTTGATGCTCTGGAGACCCCACCGAACGGATATGACCCAGACTATGTAGATGATGAAACAGAAGTTGTAGATGGAATCTGGGTATATATAACATTTGATGAAGAAATTATTGATTCCGTAGAAAATGTTTACCATGGTGTTATTGGGCATCAACGTAAGGATAATTCCAGATGGGCCTGGTTATATAACAAAGGTATTCAATCGGGTGATACTGCTGAAGTTGGCTTTATCACTGAATATGGTTGGTTAGAAGATTCCGGCGTTCCTAATAATTAAATTTGACTTAATTTAAAAAATCAAATAAAATTATGAAAGCCCCACATCTTGTCTGCCTGTGGCTGATTCGTGGGGTTTTTTGTTTGTGGGATTATGGGTAGATTTGGATATGAGAGGTGAATTAAGATTTTTTGCTGGAGTAGCCATTGGTGCAGGAATAGGCGCAGCAACTGGTAATTTAGGAGTAGGGATTGGTATTGGGATTGCTATTGGTGCTGCTTTATCCCAAACTAAAAATGCACAGGCGAGTGTTGAACCAGATTCAACAGAAGAAGAGTAGCGCCACATTCGTGATGGTTTTTGTTAAGTAGCAAAATATTTTTATGCATCATTTCCAATTGTATTTATGTTATTCTATCGAGAAATATTAAAAAGCATTATCTTTTCAAGCTATTTTTTAGTTGCTGCTTTGTTTGCTCAAGACCTGGAAGATCTATCGTTTGGAGATGATAATTCTTTGGATATAGCAACCTGGAACATTGAATGGTTTCCTAAAAATAATCAAATCACGATTGATTATGTCACTGAAATTATAAACCTTTTGGATTTAGATATTCTTGCTATACAAGAATTAGATGATACTGCTATGTTTGACCAAATGTTAGATTCTTTACCAGCATATTTGGGATACTATGAATCGAATTGGTTTGCTGGTTTAGCATATGTTTATAAAACCGAGACTGTAGAAATCAATGATATCTACGAGATATACATCACTTCAGAATATTGGAATGCATTTCCTCGCTCACCCATGGTAATGGATCTCAATTTTATGGGCGAAAATTATTTTATAATTAATAACCATTTTAAATGCTGTGGAGATGGTATCCTTGATTACGATGACTCATCTGATGAAGAAAACAGACGATATACCGCAATAAATCTTCTAAAAGAATATATAGATAATAATCTTCCAAGCAATAAGGTTATCGTTTTGGGTGATCTAAATGATGATATTGCTGAAGCACCGCCAAACAATGTATTTCAGGAAGTTTTAAATGATTCCACCCATTACCGCTTTGCAGATCTTGAAATTGCTCAAGGAAATAGTTC
>CAZCRK010000098.1:0-3398 GCA_964501035.1 uncultured bacterium | reverse complement strand
ATGCAGCTCATCAATGCTCGGAATGAACACGGTGATGTCATTTCATTCAATGAGGAAATGCAGGAACAGTTAGAATCATTGGCATCTCAAGGTGCCGTGGCTTTGACTAATAAACGTTTGGTGGAGGAGCTAAAGATACTCTTCGAAGCATTTATCAAATTAATTGCCACCGCCATTGATAAAAAATCTGAGTATACCGGTGGACATTGTAATCGTGTACCAGTGATTACCATGATGCTTGCAGATGCAGTGGCTAAAATGACCGAAGGAAAATATAAAAATTTTTCCATGAATGAAGATGAACGATACGAGTTATACATCGCTGCCTGGCTCCATGATTGCGGGAAAGTCGCGACACCGCCCCATGTAGTGGATAAAGGTACCAAATTGGAAACCATTTTTGATAGAATCGAACTAGTCAAAACTAGAATGGAACTATTTAAACGGGATGCGGAAATCGCTTTTCTAAAACGGCAGTTGAATGGTCAAGCCTCAGGAAATTTTGACAATGAATACATGGAAACGATCCGGCAGATAGACGAAAATATGAAATTTTTAGAGAACTGTAATGTTGGTGGGGAATTCATGAACCAAAATCTGCAGGAACGTGTAAAATCTATTGGGGAACAACAAATCCATTTACATGGAACAGACCAAAATTTTCTATCAAATGAAGAAATAGCGAATTTAAATATACCTAAAGGAACACTTCTGCCAGAAGAGAGAGAGGTCATAAACGATCATATTGTTATTACCATCGAAATGTTGGAGAAGTTACCCTATCCAAAACATCTAAAAAATATTCCGGAATTTGCTGGAGGTCATCATGAGAAGATGGATGGTACAGGTTATCCCAAAGGATTGAAGGCAAATCAAATGTCGACCCAGGCCAAGATAATGGCCATCGCAGATATTTATGAAGCACTTACGGCAGCGGATCGGCCTTACAAAGACGGAAAAAAATTATCTAATGCCATGCGTATTATGGGCTTTATGAAAAACGATTACCATATCGATGTGGACTTATTCGAGATTTTTGTGAAATCTGGTGTTTATAAAAAATATGCGGAGGATTATGTTGCCAAAACGCAGATTGATAGTGTGGATGAGGAGGCTGTTCTGGAGTCATGAATGATTTGACTTCGTTAAATAATTACCAATTGAAAGAACAATTGATATCCCTCATGGATACTGTGGTGCAATATTTGAAAAATGAACCGGATGTTGACAAATTCCTAGATGAAACGGATCTATTTGATGAATGGGAAAAAGCATTGCCGGAAGCAGAATACCCAATTTTTGTCATTGCTGTATTGAATAATACAAGACGGGACTCCATTATGGATATAATTATTAATGCCATTTTAAAAAAGGATGATCAGTCTAATAATCCAGAAAAAAGTTCATTCAAGCCTGATGCGGCAAGATCCCACATTGGAGAACATCCTTTCAATTGATTAATTCACGGATTGTTCTCTTCAATCTCTTGAATTAAATTTGCTTCTATGACACCCGATATTGCTATAGTAATTGGTTTGCTTGCCTTGGGGTTTATCCTATTTGTGACCGAGATTTTCTCAATCGATGTTACTGCAATGATTCTTCTCTCTATCCTTTTCTTATTTGGATATTTGACTCCGGAGCAGGCAATCTCCGGTTTTTCAAATCCTGCAGTGCTCACCATTGCTTTCCTTTTTATTTTGAGTCATGCTCTCCAGAAAACAGGTATTCTTGAATACCTTGTTATTCGGATCAATAAGATTGCAGACCGCTCGAGACTCTTGGGAAGAGCGGTTTATTTATTCACCATTGGTTTGGCTTCAGCAGTTGTGAACAATACAGCTGTAGTTGCCATTTTCATGCCGGTAACTATTCGGTTGGCTCATAAATATAAACTGAGCCCGTCCAAAATGTTGATACCATTGAGCTATGCTGCTATACTGGGTGGTACACTCACTCTAGTGGGTACATCCACAAATTTACTTGTGAATTCAATTTACGTTTCTGATCCTAATGTTGAGCCCATGGGTATGTTTGAATTTGCTCGATATGGTGTAATTCTAATGTCCATCGGATTACTCTATATTCTTTTTATTGCACCCAAATTATTACCATCTCGAACTACTACATCTAGTCTAACAAAGAGTTATCACCTTGGTGGATATTTGACTGAAATGAAAATCAAGGAGGAGTCACCATTGGTTGGAACAAGTTGTTTTGACCGTGGCATAAATAAACATTACGATGTGATGGTTTTAGATATTCTTCGTGATGAGAAAATGATCACATCTAATATTCGCCAGACAATACTGAAAGCAGGTGATATTTTGTTTGTCCGGGGAACGCTAAACAATTTTCTCAGCATGAAAGAAGTGGAAAAAGTTACTTTATTAACTGACGAAAAATTGACACAACAGGAATTAGAAAAACAAGATAATGTATTAGTGGAATGTTTGTTGACAGAGCAATCGGATTTGGTTGGACATAGTTTAATGACATCAAATTTTCGCCGGCGATTCGGCACATTCATTCTAGCCATCCGTCGAGAAGGCACTATTTTCCGGAAAAAGATCGCACATATTGTTCTCCAAGCATTTGATACATTTTTAGTATATGGCCCGTCCAATAAGGTAAGTGAATTATCCAAAGGTGGAGACTTTATCATGTTGGGAGAAGTGGAAGCAAAATTGCGGAAAAAACGATTTTGGTGGATGTCCATTGTGGTAGTGTTGGGCGGGATTGGATTGGCCGCTGCGGGTATCATGCCAATCATGAGCGCGGCCATGATAGGTGTTGTCATATTACTGGCTATTAAGATTATTACACCCCAGGAAGGATACCAATCTATCCATTGGCAGGTAATTGTTCTTATTGCTGCATTAATCCCGATAGGTATTGTTATAGAGTCATCTGGTACAGCAGAATGGTTGGGCGGTTTTATTTCTACTGCCGCACGTATGGCTCCTATTGAATGGCAAGCACATGCACTTTTAGCATTAATCTATTTGATCACCATGATCTTGACAGAAGTTTCGTCTAATGCTGCTACAGCGATTATTATGACTCCCATAGCTCTAGCTGTAACACAGCAAATGGAGTTTGAGCCTAGAGCATTTATTTTTGCCGTGGCATTTGCAGCATCTGCTTCATTTATTACACCGGTTGGATACCAAACCAATTTAATGGTCTATGGTCCGGGTGGATACAAATTCAGTGATTATATCCGAGTTGGATTTCCATTGGCATTGTTATTCTGGATTACCGCGATTTACTTTTTACCGATTCTTTGGCCCATTTAATAATAATTATTAATCGTTGATATTGATTTTATCTGGGATGGTGTGAACCTGATATGGATGTTAAGAAAAATTTGTATTTAATTTCTCAGAAAATTCATT
>CAZCRK010000097.1:0-3540 GCA_964501035.1 uncultured bacterium | reverse complement strand
CCGACAAGCACCCCGACCTCGCGGGCGAGGTCACCGACTGCCTCTCCGGCGACGTGAACAAGGATTTCTCGCGCCTCTGGGCTGCGGTCGCTGAATTCGCGCCAATTCCGGACGCGCTCCCTCACGGTATGCCGAAAGCTCCCGATACTGTGCCGTCATAAAACAAAGAGTGCCTAAGATTACAGGAAGAAGGATAGGCAAAGTTTAATAAACCGCCATAAGACTGCTTAGAAAGACTTTTAGATTGATATAGAAGCTTTCTCTTACCGGACGATCCAAATCTACTTCCTATTAATTTAGACTTCTTAGACATAACTAATTAACTCAACGCGCCAAAAACGCTTTCAAAATAGGAATCCATTAAAGAATTATAGTTACATGGTGTTGCGATTTTATCAAATTCTAAAGGTAAACTTGTAATATATTTCTCGTAATCAACATTTGTTGTAATGCAAGCATTAGATGAAGTTCTAATGATAAAATCCAGATTCGTTGTTATCTTTTCATCTTTTGTCATTTTTTTTAATAGAGTGGCAACTGCTAAAATATTAGTTGATTCCTTTTCGTTGACAAATGTAAGTAAACTCTTAAATATGTAATCAAATACATCTTCATTATTTAGATTAATGTCAAATAACTTGTCCTTTTTTCTTCTTTCGTGAATTTCATTTCTCTTTTTTTTCAAATAATTGACCAATCTAAATCCAAATTTTTCGATGGACAGAAATTCTTTGTGTATTTCATTTGATCGTTTACACATTTCAGTAAGTTCTGCTTCTTTTGTATTAACGATACTGTGTATTTCACTCATCTGATCATGCATAATTTTAAAACAAAATTCTTCATAATTTATTATATCATCTAAGGGTAATCTACAATTATCCGATATAAGCATTGGTATTCTTCCATTGCTCATGGTTTCATAAAATCTAATAGAATTTAGACCTGTTCCGCGAGGGCATAAAGTAATAAAGCTATTATTTGCGGCAATAGATGCTTGTTTTTTTCTTTTTTCAAATTCAGTTCCGCCCCACACTTCTCTCATTAGCTCAGAATGGAATTCCTTTCTTATTATAATAAATACCTTTTCCAGGAGTTTTTCATCGACTAAAAACTGGATCAATTTATCTCTAATTGGATGTGTATGCAAAGCTCCTACAAAATTAGCTCGTTGTTTACAAATATCAGTACCAATATATTTGTTGGATGATACCAGATATGGAATAGGAATAGATTCATCTGATAGTATGTTTTTATCATAGCTTGCTCTCAACCAAGTACCTCCCATAGGTATTTTCCAACTACAGTCATCACGATACATAAAGATGAATTTCCAATAGTACTTGATATATATATCACACCGGCTAAATAAATCTAACATTCCAATCAGGCCCAATTTAGAAAAATAATCCCCAAAGAATGGAACAAAAATAAAATCTGCCAATTCAGGGTTGTGAGTAATTTCACACAATTCTTTTGGAAAAAATTCATTATATTTTATTACTGAAGAAAACTCTTGAAGAGCTAGATACTTGGTTTTTGTATTATCAAAATGAGTTTCAGGTTCCAGGATAAATATTTTCAAATTAATTTGTTTCATTCCGGGATTTCTTTATTATCCAACAAATCTCTAATAATCCGTACAATACGCCTCTCTCTTTTGCATTCCAAACACAAATTTCATAGTAGTAGCTTTAAACATTGAGAGGCTCAAACCGAGAAAGGGTATGCCAAATAATACGAGTTGATAAATCATTAAATCAAATAAATATCAATGTTACCGTTTTAGTACAGATATTTAATATAAATTTACAAAAAATATTGTCGATGAATTTTATCACGTTTTTGACGCTCTCAATCTTTCAGAATGAACGGTGTAAAAAAGAAAAAATGGGGCTCAAGATTAGAGGAAATCTTCAAAGCACCTGATGAAATTTCAGTCATACAATACATCTCCTGTTTTGATGAAAAGAAATAATGTTTTAATTAAAGCAAAAAAACGGTTAAATTATTCCTCAAAACTTCCCCGTTTACTTTTCCCACACATTATTCAAATAATAGCCACTAAATAAAGTGCGTGAAAATGCACTGAAAATAACTACACAAACTTTTTAAGTGAATTTACTTCTCTTTAAAATTTGGTACTTTTAAATTCGTATATGTAAAGTCACAACTAATACACTTATTAATTAATCTTAAATTATATACAATTTCGGCAGTTAGTAAAATAGAATTTTATAAATGTTTCACAAAATTTTTAATGCTCTGGGAGAGCAAAAAATTAATCTAAAGTACGGTTGATATGAAACAAGAAGAATTATTAAATGTTGTATGAGATAAGGTTGCGGAACTTATAACCTACTATAGATTAAATATTACAAATAACTAAATTTAAGTCGTAAAACTTCTTTTATGTAATGAGTTAGGACAAGAATTGCTAAAAGAGAAAATTACATCGGATTATTTTGATTATTTAACTGAAATATACGCACAAAAGTTACTATAGGTATATCGTTCTAGATTGATTAGAAACGAATAAAACAGCAATATGGTAAAGTGGTGGAATTTTATCATCATGCTTTCGTGAGCATTTACTGATTATCAAAGATGACTATTAAACAAAGCCTAAAATTTAACTAATTGATTTCATTTTTCATTCTTTTCGGATGAACCCGAACTGTGAATTAACAATTGGTAAATGCAAAATTTTTTTTGAATAAATTGAACTAAAAGCATCAATTGCCATCTTTGGGCTTTTATCCAGTTCAAAATCATTAGGATTTGGACTCCAATAATGATCATCGCAAATACATAAACCACCAATTTTCAAAAGCCTAAAACTTAATATCAAATCAGTAAGTACATCAACAGCCATGTGAGATCCGTCTATATATATAAAATCAACCTTTTTTTGGTCTTCCTGAATAAGTTTTAACAAAGCTATATCGCTATACTCTTCCATAACCCTTATAGATTCCATTCGATTTGTTTCACTAATATTCTTATAAAATCTCTCTTTCAACTGATTTACATCAAATGTTTTATCATCCTTATGCTCCATACCGCCTTCAAATGTATCAATACATATTAAACAGCTGTCTTCATGCTTTAGCAAATTTGCCATAATCCAACATGAAGAATACCCCTCAAAAGATCCAATCTCCAATGCACTTTTCGGATCGTTTGGATCCCATCCATACCTGTTAAAAAATATTTCATGCCATATCGACATATATTCTTCGAAGTATTTTTTTGTAAATTCCATTTTATTCCTAACTTACAGAGTTAATTTATTCTTGAATTCTTTTAGAGTGTTTGTGTTTGATCGAGTTAACCAAACTGGGCTAAAGCTCTCGTTAGTCTGGACGGGTTCATTATTTGCTCAATGTCGTAGAGTAAGTCAATGCTGGGACGCGGGGAGGGCGTAGCCCGACCCAATGCACTGCATTGACCCTCTGCCTCTTCTCCACCTTCATCCTGTGAAAAAACTGGTCGAGGTTAGTTAAACTGGTCCGTTTGAAGAGTTAGTCTGGGCGCCTA
>CAZCRK010000096.1:0-3690 GCA_964501035.1 uncultured bacterium | reverse complement strand
ATTGTTTGATAACATAAATTTACCTAATCTTGCATAAGATAGGTATTTTGATTTTGTGTTTTGAGAAAACCAATAAGACATAAATCTTTCTGCTAAAAAACCTGGGAGTCTAATGTTATAATCTTTGCAAAGATTATTATTTAGACAATAGTCAAGACATTTTTCTAACCATGGAAATAAATCTTCACAATATCTTTTGAAAAAATGAGTTTTTGCTATGAACATATTTATTCCACATAATTTATTTCCATTAAGATGATTTTTAAATTTTTCTCTTTCACTAGAAGCTAAGAAATTTATACAATTTTCTAAAATATTTTTATTATGAACTTTATTAAATTGTTGAAAAATAGTTTCTTTTTTTAAAATGATAGGTTGAACTTGTATGACATCACAATCTTCAAAAATTTGATTATTTGGATTTAACAAATTTGAGTATAAACTGCTAAAAGAAAGTTTTTGTTTCTGATTATAAAGATTATTTAACCATAATTTTCTATAATGACAATTGCCTATCCAATCATTTTCATTTTTATCATTTAATCTATTTTTCCATATCCAATAAATACCTGTTTCCGATCCGTAATACTTGTTCAAATTAGAAATATTTTCTCCATTTTTTTCTGTTAACCAGTGACTTGGAAAGTTGCAATCTCCCAATCCCAGTGGTTTTATATACGATGGTAATTTATCTAGTATTTTATAGTGATGAATGGTTGTGCAATAGATTTCTAAATTATTCATAAAATTAAAGTTGTATTTTATTAGTTTTTTTTTATGAAATCTATTATAAAACAATCGAATTGTATGGTTGAGCATCTGACTTGGTTAGAGTGTAGGACTCATGAGTCTTGGACTTGAGTTATTAATCTTGTTTTAGTCTATTTCGAATGTTTTAAATAGAATTTAAATTCCTTATTCTTAGGATTGATAAGTGCTGCCTTTTCAAAACACTTAGCAGATGTTCTAGGTATTGATATATGTTGTCGTTTCAAAACTTCGTTATCTGCTTGTGATATTAAACCAGCCCAGAAATTGAGGAATGCATCATCGGGAAAGTAATATAGATATTGGAAGAGGCTACCCTTTGTTACCATTTTCATTCCGACCTCTACTTCTTCGATGACTTTATTAATAGCTGTATTTGATCCTTCTCCTCCTTGCTTATAGCTTTGCAAGAATTCCGAACCCTGATGGCCAAGTGATTGTATAAACAATCGTGCACCCAAATCGTTACTAGAAGCATTATCATTATCAGTTAATGTCCTGAAAGTTCGAGACTTCTTATCTAATCTCATTACTTCTTTATAAATTGATTCGAGTTTTTGAAAACATTGTATTGGGTCAAAATTTTTCATGACATATCTGCGAGCGTTCATTCCAATTCTAACTCTCTCATTTGGATTAAGATACAGAGCTTTTATAGCCTCGGTGTAACTTTGTTCGTCATCAACAAGAATACCAGTTTCATTATGAGATATAATTTCTTGTTCAGGGGGATTGGAAAATGCAACGACAGGTAAACCAGCATACATGGCTTCACCGATAACCTGCTCACCACTACCGAAATGATTAGTGTTTAATGGGTATCCAAAAACATCAAGGATTTCTAAGATATTCTTGATATTTTCAGTAAATCCCATGAACTGAAAATTTCCAGCCGGATACTTTTGTGCTTCCAGTTTTACTTTTCCTATATCATCGAGATGGTCGCAAATAATAAATTTAATTTTAGGAACATCAACAGCAGCAGACATAGAAAAAAATTTTTTGTGCATTTTTGAATAATCAAAAGTTCCAATGTAACCAACATTGAAATCTTTATGAGTTTTTGGTTGGATGGTCCCAAACCTTTCAAAATCGATCGGAAAAGTTACGTAACGTAATTTTTTGTGGTGTTGCACACCCGTTTCCGATTGGAACAGTGAATGTTTTCTTGTTGCCTTGGTAGTGGCGAGAAAGACGTCCGAAAATTCAACAAGACTTTCCGTAATAATATTGGGTCGTGAAAGACCATTTACATGAGAGCATAAAACGATACGTGATGGTGGAAAAGTAAATTTGGTTAAAAAATTGTATATTAACGGATGATTCCACCAATCGATTTGAACAATGTCAGCCTTATCTATTTTTTCCTTGATAAAAGCATCACTCTTTCCAATATGAATGCAATCAGAATATTCTGAAAATAATTTAAGAGAATGTGGCGTTGTATGTTTTTCGTCTAAAATTATAAACTCATGAGCAAAAAAGTCTGTAGTGTTCTTTGAAAATTTTAATGTTGAGAGATAGACACGTCCAGGACCACCTGAAAGATAAGTAGTTATATGTAGGACAACGGGTTTTTTCACTCTTAAAATCTCACACTATGGTTAGGACACGTAGGTTTTGTGAAATCTGGATGTTACCACAGTACAGTCCTTACAATGGTCGAGCTCCTTATAACTGTTCGACAACCACTTCTTTCTGTAATGAGAAAATAGTTTATTATTGAATATCTGAATTGGGTCTTGATGGATCACGTTGCCAAGTTTAAAATATTCCGCTTGATCAGCGGCACAAAGTGCAACATCGCCGGATACGAATATACTTAATCGAGTAAATAAGTCTGGGCAACCACCTAATTCTTCCACTTCGCTCGCCTTTACGCAAACTTCATTGTTCTTTTCGTCTCTAGGCTTAAAGAGTTTATCGAAACGTCCATTTTCTACTGACCTTGTGTGATGGGCTTCATGATCTTCTTTCATAGAATTATAGTTACTAACTTTCATTTTGTTGTAATTTGGAACTTTTCCTCCAGTGTTGTGAACATCCAAACCCAACACATCATCTCCTTTTTCAGCGCTTAACAGTTTGCGCCAAAAGGTGTTGTAATCATCCCACTGACTGGTGTTAAGTTGTTGCCTAACCATGCGGATCAAGACTTTGCAATTAAAATTATGTTGATCACGTAGCTTAATGAAGTTACTAACGTTTTTGACAATTTTTTCGTAGTCAGTTCTAGGTCGTATAGCTTCGTGAACTTCCTTTGTTAGTCCATCAATTGATGGAATAATGCAATTCAAACCTGCTTCCAACAGGTTTTTGCTAGTCGTTTCAGTTAGGATATTACAATTTGAAGTAAAACCAACTTCTTTAAACCCAATATCCTTGGCACATTTTATTTTTTCATGTAGTTTTTTGTCTAAAAGAGGTTCACCACATCCATGTAGACTGAGAAATCGTATCTTTTTGACATACGGTTTGAATTTTGAAGCGATGGACCTAAACGTTTCTAAACTCATTATCTCAGCAGGTCGTGCTATGCCATTGTTTGAAAGTTCATCTTTCACATTTTTCTTAAAGTCTGGAACAAACTTAATTGTGCACATTGGGCAACGAGCATCACAATAACGATTTACCGGTTCAATTTGTAGATGTGAAGGAATATAGACCATATTTGAATAGAATTAATAGAAAAGTTTGAGTTTATCAATAATTATTTTTTTATCAAAAAAAATACATTCTTTTGCACGTTATTATTATTAACGTAGTATCCGAAACTTATGGCCATAATCTGGACTCACCCAGAAAGGTTTTAGCAAAAATCTTGATTTAAACAATTTTCAAAAGTATTATAAATTAATATAAATTTGACGGCGGGGTAGCTCAGTTGGTTAGAGCACAGGACTCATAAGCCTGGGGTCGGCG
>CAZCRK010000095.1:0-3704 GCA_964501035.1 uncultured bacterium | reverse complement strand
TTTCAGGCATATTCAACGAATCTAATATAATGTGAGCACGATTATTCTCTCTATCCACAAATAAATATGTGTCCAATTCTTTTGATTTTTGTGATACATAATCTAAAATGTGTAAACCTAATCCGCTCGTTGCTACATACGGAATATAATCATCTAAATAAATAGGGGTAATACTGAAATTATTAAATCCTTCTTCATTGATTTCTGTATGTAAAATAGCAGTGGGGTATGTTTCAGGGTAGTTTAGGTCAAATACAAAATTGCCCAAAGAATGCGCAATCACTTTTTCATTATATACTTCAAACCCTTGCAAAATATGTGGATGATGAATAATAACTAAATCTGCACCTGAATCAATTGCGAAATGACGTATTTCTCTATCCCACATATGTGGAATATCTAAATTGGGAGAGTAGTTTTCATCTTCATCAGAGATATCCTCAATATCCATAGCATAAATAGATTCTTCAGGGGGTAAATAATTAGAACTCAATTCACTGGAGTTTTGAATAAAACTATCATAATCAGCACCCGGTTCAAAAGAATATTCACTTCCTGCATGCATTTCGACCACAATTAAATCTGCAACGTCTTGTACATCTTCAATTTGTTCTAGCATATAATAAGGTGTCATGTAAGCAAACCCTGGTTTGTTGTATCCAGATTGCAAATAGGGTTGATAATTATTATATTGACCTGTTCGGTCACTATTTGCTAAAAAGGCAATATTTACACCATTTTTTACAACAAATAATGGGTCGTACGCTTCATTTGAATTTTCTCCAGCACCAGAATACAGAATTTCATTTTGTTCTAAATAATATTGGGTATATTGCAAACCTGTTAGACCATAATCTGTAGTGTGATTATTTGCTAAACTTACAATATCAATCCCTGCATAAATTAACCCAGCAATATTATCGGGATCACTTTTAAAAACGACTGATTTTGTAGGATGCTCAGTCCCAAAATTGGTCATAGGACATTCTAAGTTTGCAATGGTCAAATCGGCAGAATTTCCAAGTAATTCACGTGTTGGTTCAAAAATAGATTCTACACCATTTGTTTCAATGATTCCATTTTCATCTTCATACCTGCGACCCAACATGATATCACCTACAAAGTTCAGGGTAATTGGAAATGTGGATTCACCCTCTTCAATGGAAATGTTTGTGCTTGCAACACCCCAATTATCAGATTCATCAGTTACTTGTAATAAAATAGTATATTCATGGTCATCAAGTACAGTATAGGTATGTGTTGGATGTGATTCATAACTGGTTTGTCCATCTCCAAAATTCCAAATATATTGGTGTTGTTCACTATCATTATCAATCACAACTGAGGAAAAATGAACTTCAATCGATCGGCTACCATTTAAATTATGAATCGCTTCTTCAAATGAATAGTCAATACTTACCTCAGGTGATTCACCTAGAACGGGTGTGATGTCTAAAATTTCATCAAAATAGACACGTGAGTCATCACCATTGTCACTATCATTAATAAAAATGAGTTTAACAATTACAGGAAAATAATCATACCATGCAAAAAAATCATCTGCAATTGGGAGCTGGTAAACATTCCATTGTTCTTCTGCAAAAGCACCCTGATATACTGGAACCCAATCCTCAATATCTAATAATTGTGTGCCAGCCAATGAATATTTCAGTTTATTTCCCGCTAAATCCTGCACACCAAACCCATGTATTTCGCCCTCATCTTGACTATACATGGCAATTTGCCATACGGTTCCATCAGAAACAATAGTTGGAGTAATAGTTTCTTCTTTCCATGTGTTTCCATATAACTTAAGCGAATATGCTGAGTTATAAAAAGTATGGCTCGAACTTAAGTACCAACTATCTGGTTCTTCATCTTGGTCTTCATAGGAATTCAATATAACCTCACCCGAATTGAAATCCTCAATAATGTAATGTGTTTCTTGACCTTCAATAGTATCTGTGGTAATTTGACTGAATGGACCTTCATTGTCAAAATAGTCAATTCCAGTTATTGCAAACTCATAGTCGTAATTTTGATCCAAAGGATAAATTGTTGTTGAAGTTTGCATCATATTCAACAAGTTATCGTCGTTGGACACATCCCAAAATGGTGAAGATAAATTTACGTCATTAGTATCATAATAAATTCGATACGATTTAAAATTCGTATCAAAGACAGGACTCCATTCTAAATCCACATAATAATATCCATCGTATGTTGCTTGAAAATGTTGAATTTGCTCGGGTGCAGTTACATCTGGCACAGATTCCCAATGGTTTAAATATGTATCAACAGCGTCGATAAATGGTTGATAGTATTGAAGTAATTTTTCAAAATTATGATACGATGTGGGGTATTCACCCTCGTACAATTCAGTTAATGGCATGTTTAAATCTGTGAACAAAATAGGTTTTTCATGAAGTTCCACTTGTACCCATGGCTCATACACTCCATCATTATCAAAAAATTGCCGTAAATAGTTCATTTGAACACCTGTGTTTGGACCTAATAACACATACGTATGAGGTATTGAATAATTAATATTATCACCGTAATAGTTAAATGACCCGCTGTAATGGACTTGGTAAAAGTCAGTAATATCAAGCTGAGGATGATTCCCAAACATATTCGCAGGTATGGGAAATTCAGATGTAAAATTGACAATGTCTAAATGATCTTCTGTTATATCACGAATGGGCTTATTTGCGTTGGATGCATCATGTCCACCCGATAATACAATGGATTTAAATCCATCATGTGCTTCATTATCATCAAAACTATGAACATGAAATACAAGAGGGGAGTGAGGTCCATTTTGCATGAGTGCATCACAAAGAATTTTATGAAATTCGTGAAAGACGGTATTATCATTCCGAGAAGGATCTGAAAGGGATTTATTATTGGAATAATTTCCTGACTCAGTCCATTTTACTTCACGGCCTGCACCCGCAATCATTAAGGTGCTAGCATCAGTTTGTAGAAAAAGCTCTGTGGCAAAATAGGGTGAAATAAAATCATCTGCTGGGTGTGGAACTTCTATTACAACATGGTTTCGGGTTGCATTTGGATTAAAAATATATAGACCCCAGCCATTATCAAAACTACCATGCACATCATCATTTGAATTTGAAATCTCATTTAAATCTATATATTCTTGGTTTAACTGCTCACGTAGCATGAGAAAGGTTCGTTGATATATGGTATCAGTAAACTGAACCAATTCATAATGGAATGTGGAGAGTGAATCAATTAGTTTTGCATCTACTGTTGCTACATCATTTGCAATAAATGCCTGTAAAATTTCGTTCCAATGGGGTAGTGTATTACTATCATCATCAATAATGCGATAATCTCCGAACCCATCGGTTTGTACATCGAGCCAATCTGGACCATAATCATTATACCCATCCGATGCAACACCCTCAGATGTATGACTTATATAGTTGTCGTATGCAGTTGATGGAGAAGAACCACCTATAAATTCGAGGAGGTTTCCCTCTTCATAAATAATGTCAGAGTATAATAGAGAATTGCAAAAAATACATGATAAAATTAAGATTATACGTTTCATAATGGAACAAATTTACAACACAATTTTCACACCTTAAATTGCTTTTACAAACTATTACAATTTTGAAACTCTATTACTTTCTCTGAGATATTGGGAGTATTTTTTTGCGTAACCGTATTGATTGAGG
>CAZCRK010000094.1:0-3707 GCA_964501035.1 uncultured bacterium | reverse complement strand
TGGCAAGAGCTGGTAAACTTTTATGGTGGAAGCAGTATAGCGGGTGCATTTTTGAAAGAATCTGGTTATAATCATTGGGAATTCCCAAATGATGGTGCTAACAATGAAAGTGGTTTCACAGCCCTTCCTGCTGGTTACCGTGATTATAGCTATGGTGAATATCACTTTATGGGCGACTTAGGTTATTTTTGGTCGTCTAGTGAGTTTGGTGCGATTCACGCGTGGAGACGACTATTTGATAACAATGATTCAAAAGTCGACCGTAGCAGTTACAATAAGAACTACGGGTTCGTTGTTAGGTTAGTTCGCGATTAGTTTTGTTGACTATTTGACTATTGATTTTCCCGTAGGCAAAATCAAAAATAAAATTGAGGATAATGGTTAACCTTTCAAAGGGTTACTTGCCCGCCTGTTTTTTGGGGAAACCTTTGAAAGGTTGTATAGACAAAAGAAATGTCAAACAATTAGCATAATTAGCGGTTTATAAATATGGAAGTCATGAAAATAACTTCAAATGCAAAAATAAATTTGGGACTCAATATTTTAGGGCAACGCTCTGATGGGTATCATAATTTGCAATCCATTTTTATTGAGGTTGATTTTGCGGATAAATTAACATTTACACCATCAACCAGTTTTTCACTCACAACTAATGGGATTCATGTCCCCACAGATGAATCAAATATTATCACACAAGCATATCGTAAAATGGAAAAATTTGCACCATCTACTAAGCAAGAATATCATATCCATTTAGAGAAAAATATACCCATTGGTGCAGGGTTGGGTGGTGGCAGTAGTAATGCAGCATCCGTTAACACAGCACTCAACTCTCTTTGGGAATTAAATCTACCAAGCAAAAAACAAAAAGAAATAGCGGTGTCACTCGGTGCAGATGTACCCTTTTTTATAGATGGTAAAGTGCAACTTGCCGAAGGCATTGGAGATGTTCTTTCCCCAATTGATTCCACTTTTTTGAATGACAAATATATCCTGCTAGTCTTCCCTGAATTTAGTGTTTCTACAGCATGGGCGTATGGTGAAGTAAAAAAAGTTTTGACACCATCAAAAGAAGTTCCTAAATTAGTGGGCTATACAAGTCCAGTAAAATGGCAGTTATTTGAAAATGATTTTGAATTGGTTATCCGATCAACATATCCAGAGATTGAAAACATCAAAACTCTGTTGTTACAGCAGGGAGCTCTGTTTGGCGGTCTGTCGGGAAGTGGCTCGACTTTGTTTGGTATTTTTGATAACTTAGAACGTGCAGAAACTGCATCTTCTAAATTTACTCATTTACAAACACAACTCACTTCTCCAGTTTTAACATAATCAATGAAAATATAATTTTAGATAGTAGCATTTTGCTATTATCGTTTGGGGGATCGTTCAATGGTAGGACACATGGTTTTGGTCCATGGGATTGGGGTTCGACTCCCTATCCCCCAGCATTATGAAGATATTCAGCGGAAGAGCCAATCCAAAACTTGCTCAAGGAATTGCAGATTATTTAAATATTCCCCTAGGGAAGATTTCAATCAGTGAGTTTAGTGATGGCGAAATTAGTTTAGCGTTTGAAGAAAACATCCGAAATGAGGATGTATTTATTATTCAATCAACAAACTCCCCTGCTGATAATATTTGGGAATTTCTTTTAATGTTAGATGCTGCAAGACGAGCATCTGCTAAGTCAGTTGTTGCTGTAATTCCATATTTCGGATATGGCAGACAGGATAGAAAAGATAGACCGAGGGTGCCCATTTCTTCACGGTTGATTCTTGATTTAATTACAGCTGGTGGTGTTGATAGAATCATCACAATGGATTTGCATTCAGCGCAGATTCAAGGGTTTGTAAATGTTCCATTTGACCATTTATATGCCCGAATAGTGCTTCTTGATAAATTGAAATCTATGAATTTAGATGAAGATTCTGGAGTTGTTTTAGCTCCGGATATTGGAAGTGCAAAAATGAGCCAATCGTATGCAAAAAAATTGGGTGTTGGATTTGCTTTAATTGATAAGCGACGACCCAAACCTAATATGGCAGAGGTTGCAAATTTAGTGGGTGATCTTGAGAAAAAACATGTATTGATTATTGATGATATGATTGATACTGCTGGAACCATTTGTAATGCTGCTGATACTGCAATGGATCACGGCGCTGAGTCAGTAACTGCTGTTGCAACTCACCCTGTGCTTTCAGGTCCAGCGATTGAAAGATTGCAATCGTCATCATTAACTAAAGTGATAGTTTGTGATACAATTGCATTAAGTGAAGAAAAAATGTTTGAAAAATTAGAAGTAATTTCTGTAGCAAAGGTGTTCGGTGAATCTATTCGAAGAATAGTTGACGGGACATCGTTAAGCTCAATGTTTAATTTTTAATAAGGAGCATGGAATCATGTCAAATGAGTATAAATTAGAAGTATTTAAACGAGAAGATGAAGGAAAGCGTGGATTAAAAGAACTTCGACGGAATGATAAGATTCCTGGGGTGTATTATTCACATGATTCCAAGCAAAGTATTGCTTTTTATATAGAGCAAACCGAATTAAGAGGTGCTATAAAATCAGGTGCTCATATTTTCAGTATAGCCGTTGGTTCAAAAACTCGATCTGTTATTTTCAAATCAGTTCAATATCATCCTGTTACTGACCAAGTATTACATATTGACTTATATGGGGTCAAAATGGATACAGCAGTTACCGTTAAAGCTACTATCGAACTTATAGGCGATGCAGTTGGTGTAAAGGAAGAAGGCGGTGTACTATCGCAGTCAACTACAGAAATTGAAATAGAATGCCTTCCACTTGATATCCCAGACTCAATTAAAGTGAACATTGAAGCATTGGCAATTGGGGATAGTATCCGAGTTGGAGATCTTGAATTAGATGATAAGCTAACACTCAAAAGTAGTGATGAGGCAGTTGTTTGCTCAGTCACACAACCAATGCGTGAAGAAGAAGTTGTAACTGAAGAAGTTGACGAAGATTTCATGGATGAAGAAGAAGGAACTCCGTCTGAAGAATCTTCTGATAGTGACTCTGGAGAGCAAACAGAAGAATAGTGGTAGCACTGTTCGGACTAGGTAATCCCGGCTCTCAATATTCCAACACTAAACATAATTTTGGTTTTTGGATAGTTGATCGGATTGCTGAAAAACGTTCTTTGAAATTTAAGGCAGGAAAAGGGGATTACCTCTTTGTGAAAGATGGTGATTTACTTTTGGTTAAACCCACTACATTTATGAATAATAGTGGATTAGCTGTTGCAGATGTATGTCGATATTTTAAAATATCTGTAGAGGATATTTTAGTAATGTATGATGATATTGATATTCCACTCGGAACTATTCGATTCAAGTCGGATGGTGGAACAGGGGGACATCGTGGCGTAGAATCGACAATTTATCATTTAAAAACAGAAAATTTTAACCGATTAAAACTAGGAATAGCAACGGATGGACCTATGCGGCCATCTGAAAAATATGTGCTTTCCCCCTTTTCAAAACAGTTTCAGGAAGATGTATCTTCAAGTATTGAATATGCTACTTCGGCCGTGGAATATTTTCTTAACCATAGTATATCTGAAACGATGAATAAATTTAATTAATTAATAGAGGATAATAAATATATGAATGAAATGTACTTAGTAATTGGTGCAGGTGTAATAGCAATGCTGTATGCATTTTGGAAAACCAATTGGA
>CAZCRK010000093.1:0-3916 GCA_964501035.1 uncultured bacterium | reverse complement strand
ATCAAATTCTATTTGGGTGATGATACAGGATTGCGGCATTATTATCGAGATGAAAATGTCGTCAATGGACAACGGTATTATTATGCGGTCGTTTCCTATGATTATGGAGGTGATTTAACAAATGATATCATACCCAGTGATTCACCGATGCGTTTACGGGTAAACTCCTTAACTGGTGAAATTGAAATGGGTCCAAATGTAGTTGCAGCCACTCCCTCACCTCCTGCTGCTGGTTATACAGATGCTACGTTTGAAGGATCTTTAATTAATCACATTTCGGGTACATCTAGTGGTGAAATATATATGGAAATTGTTGATCCGATGAGCATTCGGAACCATCATACGTATCAAATAACTTTTTTGGATACCACATTACCCAATCAACAAGGTTTGGCTGGGTATGATACTATCACAACGAAATCCTATTTTTTAACTGATATTACCTTTGAAAATGCTCCAGATACACTGGTTAATAATAGCAACAGTCTTGTTATTGAAGATGGGCAAGTCATTGATGGATTCAGACTATCATTTAAGAATGTAGATGATCTCCGATTTAATGATGAGAAATCATTCTGGTCAAGAGATAGTCTTTGGACATTTCGTGTACTTCGATATGCAACATTTAATGTAGTAGGCACACAATTACCATTTGATTATCGTATTATATTTAATGACGCGCAATCTGATTCAACAATAGATATATGCATGCGTTATTTGCCAAATTCATCCAACTGTTATCCAGGATTTCTTTATAGTAGTCGCAATGTCAATTTTACAGCCCAAAGAAGAGAATCCTTAACAGGAATCGATGATATTGACTGGGTAGATATTCCCTTTGCATTAATTGATGTGATACCCCTAGGAAATTCTGATGGATATTTCAATGCCGATGGTAATAGAGAAAGTGACTGGATTGTGTTTATGGATCACGAAGATGAAAATGGAAATCCATTACCTTCTTGGTCCTTTTATTTAAACTTGCATCCCAATAACGAGGAACTGATTTATAATGAACCTCAACCTGGTGATACGGCATATATATTTATTGAAAAACCATTTCTTACAGAAGATATTTATGAGTTTACAACAATTGCACCTTATATCGATCAACAGAAAGCAATATCAGATTTGGACAAAATTAAAGTGGTTCCAAATCCATATTATGCAACCAATACTTTTGAAGGACAAAACACATTTACTTCTGGTAGAGGTCCTAGAGAAATACAATTTCGGTTTTTACCGCAAGAATGTAAAATACGTATATACACTATTTCAGGGGAATTAGTTAAAGAAATACATCATCAATCATCAATTGATTATGGATCTGGGAAATGGGATCTATTAACCAAGGATAATATAACAGCAAGTTACGGGGTATATATCTATCATATTGAGGCAAATGGAATTGGAGAAAAAATTGGGAAACTGGCTATTGTAAAATGAGAAAATGTTTTATAATCATTTTTTGTATTCATTTCTTCATTGGAAATGCTTATGCAGTAGATAAAACTGGTACTACTGCAGCGAAATTTTTGCATATGAATGTAGGCTCAAGAGCTGTGGGTATGGGTGGTGCTTTCACTTCAATTGCAAATGATGCCACTGCGATGTACTGGAACCCTGCTGGACTAGGATTTCATAAGGTCAAAGAAGTATTTTTTAATCATTCCAATTGGATTGCCGATATTTCCTTTGATTATTTTGGTTTTTCGTTACCTTTATTGAATAATCAATTCTTTGGATTAAACATCACTTCTGTTACGATGGATGATATGGAAGTTACCCGTTATGGAAATGAAAATACGGGAGAAACATTTTCTGCAGCAAATTATGCAGTCGGAGCTACCTATTCTATGAATCTGACTGACCGATTTTCTATCGGTTTCAATGGCAAGTATATTCAAGAGAATATTGCCAATAATCGTGCGGCAGGTATTGCATTAGATATTGGTACTTTATTTTCCACTCCCTATGGGTTTATGTTGGGAACCAGTATTAGCAATTTTGGTCCTAAAATGAATATGACAGGCGATGATTTACTTGTCCCTGTTGATATTGATGAAACAATAGAAGGTAACAATGAAAGTGTTACTGGGTATTTATCGACAGATAATTTTGATCTTCCTCTTATTTTACGAGTTGGTATATCCGATGATTTAAACATAGGTCAAATCGGCACAATGACCTGGAGTATCGATATCAACAGTCCAAATGATAATACCATGTATATCAATACGGGAATTGAATGCGGTTTATTTAATAATCTATTTGTATTACGTATGGGAATGAACTCCTTGTTCTTACATGACCGAGAAAAAGAACTATCAATGGGATTAGGGCTGAATATGAAGAATATCTTAAAAAAGAATTTATATATTAACTACACTGTAGAAACTTTATCTCATTTGGGAGAAACCCATCAATTCAGTATTCAATTTGCGTTATGATTATCTAAATAATTTACTATATTTCACCCGAGGATATTTAAAGTATAATGCAAAATCATAATTTCATTTCAGGAGGAGCTTAATAATGAAAAAAATGGTATTAGTATTTTGTCTTAGTATTTTCACAATTGCTTTTGGACAAACTAGTTCTCTTGTAATTGGGGGTGTACTAGATCTTACAGTTCCAGAGGGGGGTAATTCTGGTAAAGCTTTAGAATTAGTTGCTATTGCAGATATAACAGATCTCAGTGTATACGCTGTAGGTGTTGCTAATAATGGTGGTGGTACTGATGGTATTGAAGCCAATCTTCCTGCAGTAGCATTGGCTGAAGGCGAAAGTTTCTGGTTTTTGTACGATTCTGCAGCCTATCAGAATTATTTTGGTGATGTATTTGGTGATTATAATGTTGATTTCGGATATGATGCCTCTCTTAATCCAAATGGAGATGATGCAATCGAATTATTCTTAATATCAGCGAATGATACAACCCTGGTAGATTTGTATGGTGATCAAGCTACGGATGGAACTGGTGAAGCTTGGGATTATGTGGATGCTTGGGCATTTCGGAACTGTGATAGTCGTACTCCCAGTGCAACATTTGATGCTACACAGTGGACGATAGCAGCACCACAATGTTCCGATGATTCTGAGACAAATGCTACTTCTACCTGCCCCTATCCAATTAACAGTTGTAATGTAGCAAGTGTAACGTTTCAAGTGGATATGGCTAATGAAGACGTTAGTGCTGATGGTGTACATATTGCTGGTTCCATGCAAGGTTGGGATCCAGCTGCAACGGCATTAAGTGATGCAGATGGTGATGGTGTATATTCTGTTACTTTAGTCTTGACCGCTGGTGATACAGTTCAATATAAATACATTAATGGAAATGCCTGGGGTGGCGATGAATTTCAAGGTGGATCCAATCGATCTTTAGTTGTACCAGATGTTGATACTGTTTTACCTGCATATTGTTTTAATTCACTCCACCTTTGTTCGGAGGCAAGTATCACCTTTCAAGTAGATATGAATTTCGAAACCGTTAGTGCTAACGGTGTACATATTGCTGGTTCCATGCAAGGTTGGGACCCTGCTGCAACATCATTAAGCGATGAAGATGCTGATGGTAAATATTCTGTTACTTTAGTCTTGACCGCTGGTGATACAGTTCAATATAAATACATTAATGGAAATGCCTGGGGTGATGATGAAACAGCCTTTGGTGGTAATCGATCTCTAGTTGTACCAAATGTTGATACTGTACTACCCGCATATTGCTTTAATAGCTTGGAAGAATGCTCGTATGAAGCGGAAGGAGTCTGGGTGACATTTCGAGTGGATATGTCTTATGAAATCATTAATGAAGAAGATGGTGTCCATGTAGCTGGTTCCTTCCAGGGATGGGACCCTTCGATAACTGAATTGGCAGATGAAGATGGGGATATGGTTTATGAACTGATGTATG
>CAZCRK010000092.1:0-3968 GCA_964501035.1 uncultured bacterium | reverse complement strand
GATAGAGGAAAAGATAGGGATGTGACCTTTTTACAACACTAAGCCCCGGTCACCCGGGGTTTTTTGTTTGTGGGAGGATTGGTACTCTTATGACGTGTATGGATTTATATATATGCTTTACTCTCCCCCACATTTATTGATTAAAGTCATCCCCCCCCTATTAGCGTATAGTTTTACAGGGGTTATGGTGTAGCTACATACCACAGTAGATATGTGGATTTAATACTCCTCATCCTCATTATGACGTGTGCGTAGATAATCTTGCATAGCATTAGGATTGTACGTTTCATCATACCCCTTGTTACGAATATCATTAGTCAATTCATTGAATATCTTTCTGTTATTCAAATCCCGATTTACGTCTAATAAGTATTCATCAGCATCAAGCATCTTAATATCAATCAATGTAGTCCATTTTCCGTTATTATGCTCAATGGGGTTTACACTCATGTTGAACAAATCTTTCAACTTTTTGTTTACCATGTAGATTTGATTTTTGATAGACTGCTTTGATTTTACCATAGGCACGAAATCTGCGAAGCTTAATTCACCTTTTGATAATGTTCTGAGTAAATGAGTTTTTAGATTATTCTTCCAACCAAGTTTCTTCAATCTATACTCAGTTGTTGAAGAAGTACCTTTTTTGACGAGTGTTACATCATATGTGCCAATCTTCATCTCAAGCTCACTCCAATCATCTATTTTAAAGTCAGCTTTGTTCTGGTCTGGCTCATTTGGTGAAAATGATACTATTTGTTTAGTACCATCTGGAAACTTTCCATCAAGATAGTAATGGCGTGTTACATATTGTAGCTGATGTTCTTCTATTTCAGTTACAATCCGTTCATATGCTTTGATTTCAAACGGAGTATTGGTTGGCTCATACATATCCTCAATGACTTGTTTCTTAAAATTTTCAAGTTCATGGATGTCAATAGATTCGAACTGGGGATACCCTGAATGGGTAGTAGCCAGTTTGTCTTTTTTCTTATTCATCTGTCTTCTCTTTCCTTTGGTATGTGAGGCTGACAAAGGTAGCTGTGCCATATTTCATTCACACAACTACCCCAATGAATTGGTTGGCTACCTACTTGACATTACAAAATGGGGTGTAGAAAACACAAGCGGTAATGTGAAAAAACAGTAAAAAAGATGAGTAATGATTTATCATTTCCTGTAACTGGTTACGCTCGGTTACGGAAGTAATAAAAGCAGATATATCGAAAGTTAAGAAGTTATTTTTTCCACAGCGTAACCAACTCCTGTTAGGTAACTAACACAGGAGTCTTCAATGACACACATATCAGAACTCTTACTCCCAATCTTTGAAAGACTGGATAGGATTGAGTCTCTAATTACCAAATCAGATAATCCAAATCTTATGACCATTAAGGATATAGTCAACTACGCCCGATTATCTGAGCCAACCATCAGAAGGGCAGTAATGAGGTCTACTCTAAAACCATTTAAAGATGATGGGAAGAAATTATTTCGCAAAGTAGATGTAGATAATTGGCTACAAGGATAATGGACTATCAAAGAATCTTTGAGTTCGATTTCGGTATACAAAAAATCAGGTATCGAGGAAATCAAGGACAGGGATTATGCCCTTTCCATGATGACCAAAATCCATCCCTTTCATGGTCTATCGAAAATGGCTTATGGACTTGTTTTTCAGGGTGTGGAAGTGGCAATACTTACCAGTTCGCAGAACGCTTGAATTTGCCTAATCCTACGCAGTACATAGAAGAATCGATAGTAGACTCAAAGAATGGCAGAACTAATGGTTATAAGTCTAATACCACGCTTAAAATGGAAAATAAGCAGGTACTTGAGGTCGATAAAATGGTAGAGTTGGAAAAACTGAAAAATAGGTACAGAAATCAGGTAAATGAAATCTCATCAGATATAGCAGAATGGAAACATAAGTACCTCGGATTAGATGATGATGGCAGAACTGTTTTTATCTATCCTGAAGCAATTAAGCACCATAAAAGTAAGGATGGGAAAATGCCTTGGTGGGAAGGACAAAAGGACAAGGATGAAAAGGTCATTGGTGCACATTGTCAAATCTTTGCTGAAGATTCTATCCAGAGATACAATAAGGAAAGACCACTCATAATCTATGAAGGCGAAAAGGATTGGTCTATAAGTTCAGTTCAGGGCATTACGTTTTCAGGTGGTTGTGGAAAGATACCAGATGATATTTCTTCGATACTGGTCTTCCCTACCATCATCATAATCTATGACAATGATGTACCGGGAAAACAGGGCGCAGAGAAACTTGCTGAAAGAATAAAAAAAGAATCACCAGATACTATCGTAAAGATTGCACAATGGGATGAATCATTACCCAAAGGATATGATGTTTGTGATGATGCTACAAAGGATGACATCTTTGGTGAATTTGATAAAGCGGTAGTAGGTGCAGAAGAATACACGCTGCCAGTAAAACAAAAAACTAAAAATGATACGAAAGGATTTTCACTAATGGAGCCAAATGAACTAATTAAAACATATACCGATCCGCCTAAAACAATAATTCAAAATCTATTAGTTGAAGAGGGTGTTACCATTGTGTCAGGAACAGATGGAGTTGGTAAGACTTGGTTTATTTTGCAGATGGCGGTCTGTATTGCATCTGGAAGAAACTTCATTGGATGGGAAGTAAACCAAAGACCAGTTTTACTGATTCAATTTGAATTAAGCTCAGAGCAATTAGCTAATAGGCTTGGTAAATACGATCTGAATGGTACAGAAAATCGTTTACACTCAAGTGTACTTTCTGATGAAGACCTCATTTTCACAGATGCTTGGCTTAAGATTGCTAAGACTCTTGAAGATAATGATTTTACTGATGGTGTCGTCATTGTGGACAATCTATACACCAGTACCGATAAAGATGTATCTAAGAATCAAGAATTAAAGCCATTACTTAAGATACTTAACCAAATAAAAAATGTTAGTCGTAATGCTTTTATCCTTGTTGCACATCATAACAAATATGAGGGCGACAAAGAACCTATACTTGGAAAGAACATCATTACTGGCGGTAAAACATTGACCAACTATGTAAGTAATGTATTTCAAATCGGTAACTCATCAATGGGTGCTGATGTAAGGCGTGGTAAGATTACTAAGATGCGAGATGGCTACACCGATCTACTCAATGAACCAATACGCTTAGTATTTGATCCATCCACTTGCACATTTGATTATGAAGGTACAATTTGGAATGAGAGTCTACATTGTGAGCAAGTTAAAAAAAGATGGGAATACAAAATCTTGATTGAGTTCGCTGAACGTAATCCAGATGAACCAGATTTTGACAGACATAAGATTAGTTTATTTATGGAAGGCTCATTCCCAGATGATACTCCAGCTAATGTAACCAAAAAAACAACTCGATGGCTGAATAAAATGGATGAGTTTGGATTTATCAAAAAGAAAAGGCACAACCATTACCAGTTGAAATATGAGCAAATCAAGACTCTTAACATTGAAGAATAGGCGTGTGTACCAAATGGTTGTCCATATGTCCATATCACGACTCAAATGGACAAATAGACAAACATAAAGGATATAGTAATTAAAGGAAAACCAAATGAAGAAATACAGTACAAGGGAGAAATTAAAATACTTAAAGTACAAGGTAGACCACGATGACACTCCACCATCCGAGAAGTTGGACATACTTGAGTTCTTGGCACAACATACGGGATTATTTGGCAATGAGTTTAATTTCAGAATATTCTTACAAGAGTTACACAAACTCACTGCTGATATTGACACAAAACCCAAAGAGAAATAGGAGCCTATATGCAGGACGCCCACGACCAGTTAACAGAAAAAATAGATGAAACATTCACTGGTAACATTGAAAAAGAAGAAGATTCAAAGGAACAACAATTTGAACGTGGGAAGCATCCAAATTCCCAAGCAAACCTTCAGCCATTTCCAAAAGGCGT
>CAZCRK010000091.1:0-4287 GCA_964501035.1 uncultured bacterium | reverse complement strand
CTGATAACCAACCCATTACAATTAAAACTTATGGGATAGCAAAGATCAATGTTAACTAATATTTTACAGGAATTATCAGAATTATATGAATAAACGTATTTCCCGCATATTAATTCTGATAGCTATTCTCAATCAGTTGCATGGCCAGGGCGGTGGCCAGGGCTATGGTGATATGGTTATCATGGAAATACCATTTACCCATACGGATGTCTTAAATGATGAAACTAACGATTGGGATTTTGTTCCTTATGTTGCTAGTGTAGCTGGTCAAAGCGAAGACTATGCTTTTACACTGAACGTTGTTGATACTATTACGATTGATATTTCTTTATGTAACCCAACCACTAATTTTGATACGATGCTTGGTGTCTTTAGGAAAACGCCTGATGCAACCTATGTTGATTCAAACTTAGTATGCCTCTTCCCCGAATCTGGAGAAGGCTTTTCTGAAACAGACTGTTTTGGTGAAGATACATTTGCTTGTACAGAAGCTATTGGTGGTAGTGGTGGTGTTGGATCTAATTATAAAAGTATCATCTACGGATATACATTAACTCCAGAAGTAAATAAGGTCTTAGTATTTGACGGCGTGGACGATTATGTGGACGTACCACATAACAATTCGCTGAATATCAGTGAAAATAATGGCGATGAAGGAACGATCATGGCACGCATTAAATTGGATGATATAACATCAAATACTTTTAGAAGAATAATTTCGAAAAAAAATAATTGGAACGATATAGCTGGCTACGGGCTGGAATATAGCGCTGAAACACAAGTTATTATTTTTCTAGCAGGTAGTGGTAACTACGCAGATGCTCCCTTTACTCCATCAACTGATTGGATATATATAGTTGCTACTTTCAATGGAACATCAGCAAATATTTATTTAGATGGTGTAGACATTACTGACGATGGAATTATTGATGCAATTACCAGTAATACCGCACCATTATGGATAGGAGCAATCAGTGAAAACATTGGTGTAAATGAAAGAATGGATGGAAAAATTGACGAAATAGCGCTCTGGAATACAGAATTGTCAGCAGCAGAAATAGCAGAACTTTATAATAATGGTATTTCCAGAAATGCAAATATTGATGTGGGTTCTTATAGTTCATCATCCAGCTTGGTTGCGTATTGGCGTTTTAATATGGTTACACCATGGCAACCTGACGAATCAGAGACTACTGTTCAAGATGTTAGTTCTAATAATAATAATGGAATTATTAATGGTGGATCAACCAGGGAGGAAAATGGCACTACAGCAGCTGATTATTATATTGTTGTGGACTGTTATAATGCTCCAGGTGATTATGAAATAAATGTGGAATATACTGTTCCTCCCTATATAACTGGTTACACCCTGCAAGAAGATAATAATTATGTTGACATAGCTCTGAATGAAAACACTTATAGTTCATCAACACCGTGGGAAACTGATGTTGTTTTAGAATTAAACATAAACAGTTTTGTTGTATCAAATTTCCAAGAAAATGGAGGTGTGGCATCTGAGCCGGTTTTTAATTCCATTAATAATACCGACGGAGGAGAACTACAGGGCGGCGAACTTACTGTGCGGCTAAGCCTGAACCCAAACCTAGCAACTGGAGTTGAAACCTTTGAAATAAAACCCGCTACCAGCACCTCAATTTACGATGGTGGTGGATCGCCAATGGCAGATACGTCGACGACAGGTGTAATCACACTGAATGCACCAGGTGAATGCTTTGATCAAGAATTGACTGAAGCAGATTTTCCCTTTAAAGGTGTATCTGACATGAGCATTGCCAATAATAATTGGGATTTCTTTAGTTTTCCAGGAATACCCGATGATCCCGAGTTTATCGATAATAGCCAGGGAGGTATAAACCAAATGGACGGAAATGATTATACATATAAACTAACCTTAACAGAACCAAAAACAATTTATGTTACCACTTGTGATGATTCAACGAACTTAGACGTCCAAATTGCAATTTTTACCGCTAGTTGTGATATGTCAAGTTGGATTTTTTTTCAAGATGACTCGAACTGGTTTATTGTTTACCCCGATGGGACCTGGGAAGAATATCAATTCCAATGCATTTCGGGACTTGAATCAAGGCCTTTTCTTGCAAATATGATACCTCGGATAGATCTGGAAGCTGGTGATTATTATGTGGTAGTTGATGACCGGCAAAATCCTATAGAAGATAGAGGTACAACTGTTGGAACATGGATTGGGTATTCATTGCTCGTTGATTCAACAAGTATTTCAGAAAACTTTAACAGTATAGAATATTATTTTAACCAAGAAGTGTATGGTGGAGATTACCCGGATGTTTATGCTGGAGATGGTTCAGGTCTGGAAATATCTGATTTCAGCATAACTATTGAAAGCAATGGAGGAAATACCGATTCGGCTTGGTTCCATTCTATTACAAACTTATTGAATAATCCACTTACGGGTGGCGAAGAGGATATAAGGTTAAATATAGAGTATTCTGAACCGCCAAGCGGTACCGAAGTTGCAATAATATCCACTGCATCTGAGAGTTCAGTTTTTAACGATATAGGTGTACCATTATTGGTTTTAGAGGCGGAAAGTATAAATTTGCCTGACCAAACTCCGCCCAGCCTATCTTTTAATCCCGATGTTGGAGATACCATTTTACCAACTGATAATATAGAAATTACCTTTAGCGAAAGAATTTATCTAATTGATGGAGCTAACCCTGAATCTGACAATATAGATAGTTTCTTTGAACTCTCATATGGAGGATCCAATCCTGAATCCATAGACTTTGACGCATCTATTGATGCTAATGATCTTATTATTACCATTGTTCCAATACCGACATTTATTGAAAAAAGAAACGTATTATTAACAGTTAATGCAAATGTTTTGCAAGATGAAATCGGTAACCTAATCTATCAAACAAATGCTAGTTTCCATATTGCTGATACTACCTCACCAGAAATCAATGAAAATTTAAGCTCAATCAGCACCAGTAATGCTTTTATCATTTTATCATTTTCAGAAGGTGTTTATACAGATATTAATGGCTCCGGTGGTCTTGAAATATCGGATTTCGAGTTGCAATTTTTTAATAACGGTGGTAATGCAGATACAGTAGTAATAGTGGGTCTCCAACGACCTGGTGCATCAGGGGCATTAAATGGTAATGAAGACAGCATTTGGGTTTACTTAAATGTTACCGGCCCTCCAGATGGAACCGAAACAATTATTATCTTGCCAAATACTAATGAAATATATGATAGTTATAATAACCCCATGATTCGACCTTTGGTACCCCCCCTACCTATAAACCTGAATAAGGAACCATGGTTAAGAGAATTTTCGCTAGCCGAAGATAATGGCTACGTGGACTTAACTTTTAGCGAAGGAGTTTTTAGTGCCATTGATACGTCCAGTGCAGTTGGAACAGGATATTTCGAAATAAATTTTACTCCAACTGACAGCGGGCATGCTACTGATGTAGCAATTAGTACTCTTACAAAGACTAATGGTGCACCGTTGTCTGGTGGCGAAGAAACGATTAGAGCAATAATTTCAATTAGTAATCCACCAGCCAGTGGAGCGGAAGAAATTGTAATTACACCATACAATGCCATCTCTATATCCAATTTTCTTGGCAATAGATTATCCGTTTCAGATGGTACTACTAACACGATTTCTTTATTTGATCAACTGGATCCTACGATTACTGCAGTGAACATAGCCCCTGATAATATTATATCCCTTACGGCAAGTGAAGACATGTACAATATTGGTTCATTGGGAATCAATACAACTGATTTTAGTTATGAGTTCTATAAAAATAACGAGTCTGACTCTACTGCAGCAGGTATTCAGTTCACTGATATTTACAATAATAACATGGACACTATTTTATACGGAGGAGAACGAACAGTAAAATTTGCTTGGGATCCTATTGGAGGACCAACCAGCGGCACGGAAGAAATTACAATTAGTCCAGCTTCATCTACCGCAATCTTTGATACTGCCGGCAACTCAATGCCTCACACTACAGTAAGCGAACGGATTTCTCTACCGGACATGTTCCCACCTAAGTTTATACCAAGAAGTGCTTCTATCTCCAGCGATAACACCTATGTCATTTTTACGCTTACAGAAGGTGTTTACGGCGACTGGGAATCCAATGCTCCTGCAGAACCTAGCGACTTTTTTGTTGAGTTCATTCCAAATGGTGGCAATGCTACGGGGGCAGAGGTTGCTTATATTACGAACTCGATGCAATTCCCTTTAGTTGGAGGTGA
>CAZCRK010000090.1:0-4338 GCA_964501035.1 uncultured bacterium | reverse complement strand
TAAAGCGCTTGGTATAAATCCGAAGAAAGTTAAAAATGTAGTAACATCTCTTTCTGGTTCAAAAGTGAATATTCGAGAAATAGCAACTTTAGAAATGGAAAATAATGAACTTTCAGCATCATTAGAATTTGAAGCCAAAAAACATATTCCACTTGATGGAACTGAAGCTATCCTTGATTATCATATTTTAGGCAATAATCCAAAAGAAATTGATAAAATTAATGTATTATTAGTAGCCACAACGCGCAATACAATTAATGCTCATGCAGAAATTGTAAAAGACGCAGGATTTAAACCTGGTGTTTTTAATTCTGATCCAGTTGCATTGATTAACACCTATTTAGAAAACAAAGGATTGCCTAAAGAAGGTGTGGATGTATTGCTTAATATTGGGAATCAACATACATCGGTAATTGTTTGGGGTAAAGACATGCCATTATTTACTCGTGAGCTACAAATTGCAGGGCATGAGTTTACAAAAGCAATTGCAAAAGCTCAAGGTGTTGACTACGCAACCGCTGAAACAGTTAAACTTGAAAAAGGAATTGAAGCATTAAACTCAGATAATTCAAATGAAGATGATGGAGTTCTTAGTATAAAAGTTGCTGAAAAAACTGTCTTTACAGGTCTAGCAGATGAAATTAGAAAAACACTTCGTTATTATATAAAAACTAATTCTCAGGCATTTTTTAACAAATTTTACATCTCTGGTGGATCAGCAACAGTACCTGGTTTGAAACCATTCTTAGCAGATTTGCTTAAAGTTGAAATAGAATTGTTTAACCCATTTGAAAATGTTTCAAGCGATAAAGAAGTATCAAATCCAGCTCAATATGCAGTTGCAATGGGCTTGGCTATAACAGGAAATGAAAAAGAGTAATGAGTAAATATATACATATAAATTTAAATCAAACTGTAAGCAGGGCTCAACTTGCTGAAATTAAAGAAGAGCGAAAGAAATGGGGTGTATTTTCTTTAATCTTTGTAATTTTTCTTGGGCTAGGTTACTGGTTCTATTCCCTTAATCTTGATATTGATAACTTGATTGCTAATAGAGAAAATACTATTGCGGATATTAAATCAAAAACTAATGCACTCAAAAAAGAGGGGCAAATCAATTTATCAAAAAAAGATATTGTTTCTCTCTTTAAGTTAGAAGAAAGTAGAGTGTTTTGGGCTGAAAAACTAATGGCTTTGACAGAATTCACCCCAGAAGATATGGCAATCACCGAATTAGACTACGGCAAAAACAGATTAACTATCTCTGCAATTGCAAGACTTGAGCCTGAGCAAAAAGAATTTACAGTTATTGATAAATTTATTGCTCTTTTAGAAGCTGACCCATACTTTAATGAAGATTTTAAATCCATAAAATTTAAAAGTTCAGAAAGAGATCGAGCAAACTCTCAAGAAATATTGTCATTCAAAATTGAAGCATACTTAAAATAGGCAGGATATGAAACGAAATATATTTTTATTTGCATTAATCATCATTTTTATAACTTCATATTGGTTGACAACATCCATAATTTATGAATCAAAACCTGATGCAATTATTGATTTAGAATACGAACAAAAACAGGTAAATGAAAAATATATAACTGCTCAAATTTTGTCTCAAAGTTTAAACAGAGTGTATGATTTGTTTGATAAAAACATGGCTTCAAAAGCAAGTGATTCCAAAAATGAAACTGCTTCTATGCCATTTTTGAATAGTTTAACAGATGTAATGAATCGTTTAGAACTTAAAGTTTTAGAAATTAAACCAGATAAAAAAGAGAAAAAAGGAAAATATACTCGAATCCCCTATGATTTAGAATTTGAGTGTGATTTTACTAAATTGGGTAAATTTGTTACTGAATTAGAAAGTAATGAACGGATAATAATTATTGACGAATTCACAATGAAAAATGGAATCGAACGCTTGAACTCATCTCGTTCAAAAGATCAATTACAGAATCAATTGATAAAAATGCGAATTTACACGGTAACATTAAATAAAAATCGCGGGTAATATTGTATGAATATGAGAACAAAACTATTATGGGATATTCTTATTGGACTATCAGTCTTAAGTGCAGGTGGTGTAGGATATCAACTGTACCAAATTGACCAGTTAAGTAAAGAAGCTCAATATAATTATGAAAACGAGCAAATTGGTACTGATCAAGATTTACAAGACAAAGTGAGTGCTCTAGAAAACACCCTAGCTGAACGTGATGCGTTTAAATTTAGAGTGAAAAACAATCCAGTTGATCTTAGCAATGTAATTATAATGGATGGTTCCGGATATAGTCATAGACGTAGAAATTTATGGGTAACAGGCATAGTTACAGGGTCTGAACCTAAAGCATTAGTCCAATTTAAAAATGTAAATTATGAACTCACTGTAGGTGATTCAATTGCAGGTGGTGTTATTAGTAGAATTTCCACAACCGATGTAATTTTTGAGAAAGATGATGTAACAACTATCTTTGAACTAGGCTTAATTAAAAGTAGATAAACAGTAACTGAGAAGGAAAAGAATGAAATTTAAATTTATACAACTTATGAGCATATTGCTTTGTTTTACCGCAATCAATTTTGCTGACGATGCAAATAATGATGAAAAACCATTGGTTTCAATTCATGCAGAAGATACACATCTCCCCTCTATATTAGCTATTCTAGCTGATGAGAGTGGATATAACATTGTTACTGGCCCACAAGTTCAAACTCAGGATAGACTGACAATTCATCTTGATGACGTACCTATTGATCAAGCAATAAATTTGGTCATTCGAGCTGCTGGATTGAGTTATGAGATTGTTGGCAACTCTATTCTAGTTGCAAATAAATCACGCATGAAGGAAGATATTGGAATTAAACCTCACGTGATTGGGTTAAACTATGCAAATGCTGAAGAAATTGCTGAACTACTTGTAGATATCACAGAACATGTTACTATTGATAAAACGGGTAATAGACTTCTAGTGACTGCGAGTCCAAAGAAAATTGCTGAAGTAGAAGCAATTGTTAAGGAAGTTGATACACCTGCTATCCAAATTAAACTTGAAGCACGATTAATCGAAGTTTCTACTACAGATGCTGATAAAATGGGTATTGATTGGGCAAAACTAGCAGAACTTTCTGTTGTATTTGCTGAGGCAGGTTCACCAGTTAGTTTAGGGCAAGATTTTGAAACAGGTTCGCTAATTCCAGGATTCTCTGCAAATTTAACAGACACAGATGGTGATGGTATAATGGATGCAGTTTTAGAAACCATTGACCCTGAAAATACTGGCGTACCTGAAAGTATGTATTTTACTCGAGGCAGCGGAATTCAACCCTTTTCACGCCAATTAACTGCGTTTGATTTAACTCTCGATTTTATGCTTCAAAATAATCAAGCAGATATTTTAACAAATTCTGAAGTTGTTACTCTGAATGGTCATGAAGCAACAATATCAATGGTTGATGTCATACCATATTTAGCACAAAGTGGTGGTGTAGGTGGCCAAATGCAGGTCCAACAAGAAGAAGTAGGTATCAAACTTCATATATTACCCACTGTTAATTCTGATGGATTTATTACTACAGATGTTACCCCTGAAGTCAGCTCAATTATAAATTGGACACCACAAGGGTATCCATGGACAAAGAAACGGCAATCCACAACAACTATCCGAGTTAAAGATGGTGAATCAATTGTTATTGCTGGTTTACTTTCTTCAGAAATGATAGATACACAAGATAAATTTCCATTACTATGGAGAATACCATTTATTGGTAAAAAATTCTTTACACATACTTCAAAAGTCGAAAAGAAGACCGATTTAGTTATTCAAATTACTCCACATGTTATTAAAGATAATTATTCTGGTATTGATAAAACAGAACATCATAAAGCAGCTGAATCACGTATTTTGAACTCAAAAACAGATTCTGAATAAGGAGAATGAAAATGAGTATTAACCTAAAATCAAGACTATTACTTACATTATTATTTGGCAGTATATTACTATTTTTAGCTTGTGATGAAAGAAAACCAACTGAAAATAATATTTCACATGAACTCTCTATTTCTCTAGATAATGAAATGAGTTTTGCTCATTTTTCTGATTCAATCAGAGTTATAGCAAAGTTAGAAGAACTTGATTCGGGTATTCCAACTTCTGGTCGAAATATTAATTTCTATTCAATCAATAATGATACAACAAAGAATTCTACTGGATCTTTCTCTAGTGGCGTTGTGACAACTAATTCACAAGGTGTCGCAGAAACGGATTACTTCGATGATAATGTTTTAGGATCTCATAAAATATATGCTGAATTTAGTGGTGATATTTTATCAACAAC
>CAZCRK010000089.1:0-4413 GCA_964501035.1 uncultured bacterium | reverse complement strand
GGCAAAGTTTTATATTTGATTGAGGATTCAATTCCAAATATTTTTTCCAAATCTAAGTTTGGTGTTCCAATTTCATATGAATAGGTACCTAGATGAGGTCCATCTGAATACAGTTCTTCTAATGATGGTGCTCTCATAGTACTCATAAACCAGCCATCTAATTCAATTAATTCAATCTTTCGTTTCACTCCAATTGATGATGAAAAATAATTAAAATTTCTATTTTTCACTTCACCTATTTCTAAATTAGAAAAACTCCCAAATGGTTTTTTGGGCTGAATTGCTAAAAATCCTACCCTAAATGACCCTAAAACATCAAGATATTTAAACTCATCTTCAAAAAAACCATATATTGAAAAATCTAATTCATTTGTTGCGGGTGTCCAATAAAATCCTTCAGATGAAAACTGTTTATTCTGTATATCTGAGCCAATAATAGACTGATTTGATTTGAATTCAATTTTAGTAAAATGTGTATTTTTTAAGAGTCCTACTGCACGATAATCAGAGTTGCTTTCGAATTCCCCATGCTCATAATCGATAAAACTATATTTTACATCCAATTGATTCAGATTGAACCAGGAAATATCACGATGATAATTCAATTGAAGTGTGTTTTTTACCAACTCCAAATCCACTCCACTGATATGTCCTTCTTCACTTGGTGGAATACCATATTGCATATTATAATTTTCTATTAGAACGTTCAAATAACTATGTGAATAGTAATTGGTAAACCCGAGTTTAAAATTTGATGAATGTGATTGTGTGTTTTCCAACTCACCCATAGGACTTGTTTGATTTTGTGTGTTTCTTTTATTCATTGATACATTGATTTGATTGTTTTTGATTGGTATATAAAAAAAGATATTACCAAACATACCATTATTAAATGATTCTCCACCAACATTTATTTTTGTGTGAAAACTCTCAAACCTCACTCTCGGATCCCCACTCACATTGGTATTTATCACACCACCAATTGCATTTGAACCAAATGTCAAGGCTTTTGGTCCTCTTACAATCTCAATTTCATTTACCTCAGTCATTTCTAAAGTAATTGCATGGTCAATGGATGTTTGTGATAAATCGCCCATCACATTTCCGTCTTTTGTGAGTAAAAATCTATCTCCTGAGAATCCCCTAAGCACAGGTTTAGACGTAACTACACCAAAAGAACTAATTCCAATATTAGTTTGGTGGGTTAATGTTGTCGCTAACGTGCCACTCAAATTATCATTAAGTTCTTGCCCGCTTAACGTTATATCTGAAACATGATGTTGTTTATGCTGATGTGAATGAACGTGAATAGATTCAAGCTCAAGTGATTCAGCTATCAAGTGTATTTCGCCTAATTCAACAATTGATTTAGTTAATTTTAAGGGAATAACTTTTTCGGAAAATCCAATCATTTTAAAATGTAAATAAACATGCTGGCTGAATGGATACTTTATGATTAAATGGAACGACCCATCTTGATTTGTTATTGTTCCTAAATCTGAATTCTCTATATAAACATTTACATTGGAAAGAGGAGTTTTTAAACCATCTTCTAAAACTGTTCCAGTAATATTATATGTCTGGGAAAATAAATTTCCCAGACATATAATTAAAACAATTAAAAGTTGAAATCTTTTAATTTTATTCAACTGTAACGGGTACATTATTTGTTGAAGTATAATCTGCATGATCACCATGCATAAGTTCTAGTTTAAAGCTGGTATTTCCAACACTTACACCCACAATATGAATATTGCTTCCGTGTTCTTCATCCTCATGGTCATGGTCATCATGATCTCCATCCTCACAAGCATTATCATCTGCATGCCACTCACAATGGTCAGAAGCCTCACAATCGGCTTGAACAGTTATTTCATCACAATGTTCTTCAACCTCAATGATTGCAATTGCAGTATCATTTTCTGAAATTCTTAACTCATCATCATGATCTTCTCCTTCACCATCATGTTCAATTTCATTTCCTTCATGGTCAAGAAAATGCACAGAAAGTTCGAGTTCTTCACCAACACCTATTGTTATAGGGGGGTCATCAGATTCACCTTGAAACTCTGTGTAAATTTCAGTACCGTTTGCATCCTCTAAAATAAACCCGTCCGCATCGGTATGCTCTTCTTGGGTGACGGGGTTACTATTGTCACATGATGTGATTAAAAAGCCAGCAAAAATAAGTATAAATAATTGTTTTAGATTTATTCTAAACATAATAAAATTCTCCATAAAATATATAAATAGTAAACGATTAGACTTCAACAAATCTAATCAATAAAAATAAAAAGTTAGATAAAATTTAGTTTAGAAGTGGTGGAGCTCTTGGAAGTTGTTTTGACTCAATATACCACGTTTTCGGACTGTAGTTTGTAACTTCTAAAATACTAAAATTTTTGGATACAACAGGTAAGATTTGGTGTGTCACTACCAAATTCTTTTGATTATCACCAATTACACATTCTTGACATTCCTGCTCAACATGTAGCCCAGAATGACTATGATGTTCTTGTAAATGATGAATGCTGGAAAACAAACCATTTCCAACAAGTAATAATATTATATTTAAGAAAATGAAATACTTTTTCACAGCAATAATTTATAAAATAAACAAAAATACTTTCCAAATATAAAATGTCAAGTACATACAATTTTAGCTTAAAATATTTTCAATGATTATTAAAATATCAGAAACATTTATTGTTCCATCTTGCAATACATCTCCAATAAGCATTTGTTTTTCTGTGAAATTTGAATTGCCCAAAATAAAATCTACTACTTCAATTATATCGAGTATATTTAAAATAGAATCTTGGTTAACGTCACCCAAGATTACCGTTTCAGCTGTGTTTAGTGAAAAAGGAGGAATAAGAATATTTTCATGACCAATATCATACACTCGATTGGTGGATTCATAACCTTGAATTTCTCCACGCAATGTATCAGCTGTCCAATGTGTCCATAATAACTCTGTATCGAATATATTGTCAACAGAAATGACAATGGAACTGTCTGATACGTTAGAAATAATCCCAGTTTCATTTGAAATATTGTTGAATTTCCATCCAAATAATCGAGGACAATCTATGAAATGGTTGTTATTATTGCTAGATGTATATGTAATTGTGTCTGTTAAACTACTTGGGAATGAAAATTTTTGCATATAATCCATATTATGAGAAACCAAATTAATTAACATTCCAAAGAAACCAGTTGCTTTTTTGGGGAAATGGGAATTTTCATCATTGTCAATACCATCAAATCCTGTTGGACCACCAACATTATGAGCAAGGAGCATGGTTATCAAATTATTATTTAACAAGACCTCTGTAAATGTTGACAAAAACAAAGCATGCAACCATGTGTTTTGGTAAATATGGTCTTCTGATTTATCATGCAAATTATATTCAGTTACCCAAATTTCATGGTTTTGAATTTGGGGTTCTGTTTCTTGAAATCCTTTCCAGTTTTCATAGCGTGGTATGTCAAAAAATGGATATGAAATAAATTTTCTATCAGAATATTCTGCATGCGTTGAATCATTCATATATAGATATTGATGCCATACAAGCGCATCAAACGAATCATTATCTACAAAAGCATATAGACTATCATTCCAATGTGTAGCTCTACCATCGGTGCTACTACTACGATTTCCTGCAACAAGTGAAAACTGTGCATTAGGAATGATAGTTCTAAGTGAATTTATATATACTTGACAATCTCGTGCATAATCTCCAGCCGTTGGGTATTTGGCTATTTTATAATCATTATCATGATTCATTTCACTGTCCAACTCAATCAAGTTAATAGTTACACCATCCTGTATTGCTTCCTGAACAGATGTCGTCATTGTAACATAGTCTGAAGTTAACATGTTGATAACAAATATACCATTTGCACCAATTTCATTACATGCATTTTGAAATTGAATTGGGCGGATATCAATAGAGTCAAGGTTGCTCCAATTATTAGGCAATGGATCAATAATAATAGAATCATTTACTATTGGATTTTCCAAAAACCAACCTGTACTCCAATCCCAATAACTTCCCAGTCCTGCAGGGTAACGTAAAACGTGGGGTTTCATCGTTGCGACTGAATCAGTAAACTCTGCATTTATCCACGAAGGTCCCCGAACAGTGTTACCATTAAAACCAAATAAAGGAACATCTCGTGTTTCACCAAGACCAACTTCAATGGGGGAGTTATTTTGTAATATAACAAATGACGAAAATAATAATATAAACCACCATCTCACTTCAAATATCCCCTTATATTTAATTTGTTGAATGATAAATATAGTGAGAATTGGTTGCCAAAAGTACTAGTAAAAATACTATGGATTTAACTTGGTTTCTACATCCCAATAATTATATTCACTATTTGGACGACATCTAAAACATT
>CAZCRK010000088.1:0-4695 GCA_964501035.1 uncultured bacterium | reverse complement strand
GCATTTCTAAATAATGAAAATGAAACACACACTGAAATAGCACCTGTGTCATACAGTGCATTTTTAATTCGTGGGTTTGTTGGAACATTGGCAATGTTAATATTAATTGGTCTATTATGGGGCTTTAGATTTAGAGCTGTTAGACGACCAATAGTTGGCAAATAATTATTTACTCAAACATTAATAAGGATAATTCATGAGTGATATAACAAAGAATAACTGGGTTAGAGACGATGTGGTACCACAGCAAAGGCAGTGGGAAGAATTTTATCGAAACCGTTGGCAGTATGACAAAATTGTAAGAAGTACACATGGTGTAAACTGTACTGGTTCGTGTACATGGAATATCCATGTTAAGGATGGTATTGTTACATGGGAAATGCAAGGATTGGATTATCCGAAATTAGAACATGGACTTCCTGCTTATGAACCTCGTGGTTGTCAACGGGGTATATCCTATTCATGGTATTTATATAGCCCACTTCGAGTTAAATATCCCTATGTACGTGGTACATTAATTGATACATGGAACGAAGCTAAAGCGAATCATGATGACCCCGTAGATGCTTGGAAATCAATGGTGGAAAATCCTACACTTCGAAAAGGCTGGCAAAAAGCGCGAGGTAAGGGTGGTTTCCGAAGAGCAAGTTGGGATACTGTATTAGAAATCATTGCAGCTGCAAATGTGTATACAATTCAAAAACATGGCCCAGATAGAATTACCGGTTTCTCTCCAATTCCTGCAATGTCAATGGTGAGCTATGCTGCTGGTTCTCGTATGCTACAATTAATGGGTGGTGTTTCATTATCATTTTATGATTGGTATTGTGATTTACCAAACGCTTCCCCTGAAGCATGGGGTGAACAGACAGATGTAAATGAATCTGCAGATTGGTACAATGCAAAAATGTTGGCTGTTATGGGATCAAACTTAAACATGACTCGTACACCAGATACTCATTTTGCTGCAGAAGCTAGACATAATGGTACTAAAATGTATGTTTTTGCTCCAGATTTCAACCAAGTAGCAAAATATGCAGACGAGTGGATGTCAATAAATGCAGGCCAAGATGGTGCGTGGTGGATGGCTGTGAATCATGTTTTATTAACCGAACACCATCATCAAAAACAGACTCCTTATTTTATTGATTATACAAAACAATTCACAGACTCACCTCTATTAGTTGAATTAACACAAGATGGTGATCATTTTGAAGCAGGACAGTTGTTACGGGCAAATCGAACAACTCCATATAAAGATATAACCAATGGTGATTGGAAATTCTTAATGTGGGATGCTGAAACTAATTCAGTGAAAATGCCAAAAGGTTCTGTTGGGCATAGATGGGATGAAAAACAAGGTGATTGGAATCTCGAACTGAAAGATGGAATTGATAATAGTGACATAAATCCAGTTCTGACTACATTAGATAATAATGATGGTGTTGTGCAAGTTCGATTCGATGATTTCGGTGGAGACGCTAACAGGTTTAGAGGTGTACCTACAAAAAAAATCAAATCAGCAGATGGCTCTGAAGTTGTTGTAGCAACTATTTACGATTTATTAATGGCTCAATATGGTGTGAATCGTGGTTTGGAGGGAGAATATCCTGCAGATTATAATGATGACACGTTGCCATATACACCAGCTTGGTCAGAAAAATATACAGGCCTTTCACGTGATAATTTAATCAAGTTTGCACGTGAATGGGGTTCAACTGCCGAACATACAAATGGTAAATGTACGATTATTATTGGTGCTGGAATAAACCATTGGTATCATGGAAACTTAATGTATAGAGCAGGTATTCATGCTCTTATGTTAACAGGTTGTGTTGGTGTAAATGGTGGTGGTTTAGCACACTATGTTGGTCAAGAAAAATTAGCACCAGGTGAATCTTGGGGTTCAATTGCACTTGGAAAAGATTGGATTGATGGTCAACGACTTCAAAATGCACCAAGTTGGCATTATGTGCACACCGATCAGTGGAGATATGAAAAAGAATTTACTGATTATCACACAGTACCAAAGGGCAATAAGGAAAACACGTTTGCCCAAGGTCATGCAATTGACACGCAAATTAAAGCGGTTCGAAATGGTTGGTTGCCGTTCTATCCTCAGTTTAACAAAAACCCACTAAATTTAATTGAAGAAGCCAAAAAGGCAACAGGTTCAGATGATGAGACGAAACTGAAAGCATATATTGTTGATCAATTGAAAAAGAAAGAACTTCAATTTTCAGTAGAAGACCCTGATTGTGAAGATAACTGGCCACGCGTTTGGTTTATTTGGAGAGGGAACGCCTTAATGTCTAGTGCAAAAGGACATGAATATTTCCTTGATCATTACTTGGGTACACATAAAAATCATGTGGGAGATAGTAATTTTGCTAAAGATTCAGTTAAAGAAGTTACCTGGCATGACAAAGTACCTCAAGGGAAAATGGACTTAGTTGTTGACCTTAACTTTAGAATGGACACATCTGCTTTGTATTCAGACATTGTTCTTCCTGCAGCAACATGGTATGAAAAAAATGATTTAAATTCAACAGATATGCATAGTTTTATTCATCCGCTATCTGAAGCAGTACCTCCATCATGGGAATCAAAATCGGATTGGGATATTTTCAAAGTTATTTCGCATAAGTTTTCAGAATTAGCAGAAAAACATTTCCCAGATACAGTTACGGACGTTGTGGCAGGTGCACTACCTCACGATACTCCTGCAGAAATAGCTCAACCAGCTATGAAAGACTGGATTAATGAAGAAATTGAAGCAATTCCTGGAAAAACAATGCCAGGCCTAAAAATTGTGAAACGTGATTATAAGAATTTGTATAATCAATTTATTTCTCTAGGTAGAGATGCAAGAGACAAGGGTATTGGTGCACATGGTACCAGCTATGCAATTGATGATTTTTATGATAAAATGCTCGAAACCCATCCAACTACTGAATTTGATGGGCAAAAATATCCATCTTTATTCAAAGATAAGCATGTCTGTAATACCATATTAAATCTTGCATCGGTTACAAACGGTGAGCTGGCGTATAGATCATACAAAAATATGGAAAAGAAAGTTGGACTTCCACTAGCTGACTTGGTTGAAAAAAATAGAGATTTTAGAGTAAGCTTTGATGATTTACAAGCACAACCAAGACGATTTGTTAACAGCCCAATGTGGTCAGGTTTGGTCACTGATGGACGTGCATATTCACCATTTACGTACAACAAAGAAAAATTGGTACCATGGCGAACACTTACTGGAAGACAACATTTCTATTTAGATCACCCAGGGTACATTCAATTTGGTGAACATTTTCCAACATATAAACCAAAGCCAGGTGTACAGCAATTCTCTGATTTGAGTTTTAGTAAAGAAGTATCAGAAACCAAACAATTGAATTACTTAACACCTCACGGAAAATGGCATATTCACTCAACCTATGGTGATAATCATAGAATGACAACATTGTCACGTGGTGTAGAACCTCTTTGGATGAATGATAAAGATGCCGAAGATATTGGTATTGTTGATAATGATTGGGTTGAGGTGTATAATGATAACGGTGTTGTCGTAACTCGTGCATGTGTGAGTGCTAGAATTCCTGGTGGAATTTGTATTCAATATCACTCTCCTGAACGAACCTATTCTGTGCCAAAGTCACCAATGCGTGGAAATCGACGAGGTGGTGGGCATAATAGTTTAACACGAACTCGGTTAAAGCCAAACTTAATGGTAGGTGGATATGGTCAATTTACATATCACTTTAATTATTGGGGACCAGTTGGAAACAATAGAGATACACATATTCTGGTCAGAAAACTTCCAGAACTTAAATGGTAATTAGAAAAGGATTTTGAAGATGGATATTCGTAGTCAAATATCAATGGTGTTTCATTTAGACAAATGTATTGGATGTCATACCTGTAGTATCGCGTGTAAAAACATTTGGACTGACCGTAAAGGTACAGAATATATGTGGTGGAATAACGTAGAAACCAAACCGGGTACTGGATTTCCAACAAAATGGGAAGACCAAGACAAATATAAAGGTGGTTGGGAAGTTAATAATGGAAATCTTGAGCTAAAATCAACAAGCAAATCAAAGATTGTTCCAAATATTTTTCATAATCCACATATGCCTACTATGGATGATTATTATGAACCATGGACGTATGATTATCAAAATTTATTTAATGCACCAGCTGGTGATGATCAACCAACTGCAATGCCAAAGTCAATGGTTACGGGTGAATATATTGATGTTGAAGCAGGTCCAAACTGGGATGATGATTTGGGTGGTTCTTCATTATATGCAAAAAATGACCCTAACCTAGATGCACTTTCTGCAGAACAAAAAAAACAGTTGTTTGCAATTGAACGATTGGTATTCTTTTATTTTCCACGAATTTGTAATCATTGTTTAAATCCAGCATGCGTTGCTTCCTGTCCATCTGGAGCGTTGTATAAACGTGGTGAAGATGGTATTGTATTACTTGATCAAGAACGATGCAGGTCTTGGAGATCATGTGTTTCAGCATGTCCATACAAAAAGACGTATTACAACTGGAGTACAGGAAAATCTGAAAAATGTATTCTCTGCTTCCCACGGATTGAAACTGGTCAAGCACCAGCGTGTTTCCACTCATGTGTTGGACGAATTCGATATTTAGGTGTATTGCTTTATGATG
>CAZCRK010000087.1:0-4819 GCA_964501035.1 uncultured bacterium | reverse complement strand
CAAAGGGAGACACAAACTGTCGCAACAATTACAATTCAAAATTATTTCAGAATGTATGAAAAATTATCTGGAATGACTGGTACAGCTCTTACTGAAGCTTCAGAATTTATGCAGATCTATAAGTTAGATGTTATAGAAATTCCTACAAATGCTTCTATTGAAAGGAATGATCATGAAGATTTGATTTATAAAACAAAAAAAGAAAAATATAAAGCAATTATTGATAAAATCCATGATTTATATAATGAAGGTCAACCTATCTTAGTTGGGACAACATCTGTTGATGAATCAGAGGTGCTTTCAAGATTATTAAAAACTGCTAAATTGCCTCATAATGTTTTAAATGCAAAGCAACATCAAAGGGAAGCTGAGATTGTCACAAGAGCAGGTTTAAAAAATTCAATAACAATCTCTACAAATATGGCTGGAAGAGGAACTGATATAAAATTAGGGGAAGGCGTAAAAGATTTAGGGGGTTTGTTTATTTTAGGGACAGGCAGGCATGAATCAAGAAGAATCGACTTACAGTTAAGAGGTAGAGCAGGTAGGCAGGGAGATAAGGGAGATTCAGAATTTTATCTGAGTTTAGAAGATGATTTAATGCGTTTATTCGGTTCAGAGCGTATAGCAAAAGTTATGGATACTTTAGGTATTAAAGAGGGAGAAGTCATCACGCATGCAATGATAACAAAATCTATTGAAAGAGCTCAGAAAAAAATTGAAGCAATGAATTTTGCTTCAAGAAAAAATATTATTGAGTATGATGATGTTATGAACTATCAAAGAGAAGTTGTCTATAACAGAAGAAATTTTTCACTACATGAAGAAGATATTTCTATTGAACTCAATCAAATACTTCAAGAATATATAGATGATTTAATTGATGAATGCTGCAGTGATAATAATATAGAAAATTGGGATTTTCTACATATCAATAATGAAGTTTTAAATACATTCTCCCTAGATATTAAATCAGACTCTTCAGTTGGAGATGTTAACAGTTTAAAAAATATTATCATTGAGGGAACTGCTAAAATTATTGAGTTTAAGAAAGAATATTTTGATGAAAAAATGTTTGAACAATTTCAGAGATTTATAATTCTTAGAACGATAGATAAGCAGTGGCAGGACCATTTATATATGATGGATCAACTTCGTGAAGGGATAGGATTGCGAGCTTATGGCCAAAAAAATCCTTTAGTAGAATATAAGCATGAAGGTTTTGCTATGTTTGAATCAATGATGAAAAGCACAAATGCAGAAACATTAAAAAGAATCTTTAGAACAGATATTTCTAATCTTAGTCAAAGACCTATGCATCATACTCAGCAGCCAAAAAATATTCAAACCAAAAGAGATCAAAATATTTTAGCAAATATAAATAGGCCTCCAGTTCAACAAAATCAGTCCTCAGCCCAACCTAATTTTCTAAATACACCTAGTAAACCTATTGTCCCAAATCAAAAAAGAGAACCTCTTAAGGCAGATAAAAAAATAGGGCGCAATGATAAGGTCACTATAAAAAAAGGTAGTGAAACAAAAACTATTAAGTACAAAAAAGTGCCTCAATTTATTGAGGATGGATGGCAGTTAATAGAAAGTTAATTGAAACCCTTTTTATCTTAATAATCCAAAAAAAAATAAATGTTCTGTAATTCTACAGAATTATGTATATTCTCTCTCTTGTCCCATACATAAATTGTAACAATTTGACACAAAAAATTGCTATTATTAACGTGTGCATGATAAGTAAAGTTACAGTGCGGAAATAAAAAATTTGTTTTAAAAACTGAAAAGAAAGGAATCGATCAATGTTAAATCGAACTCACAAAATGTTTATGTCAACATTAATTTCAATTTTATTTTTAACTGGTTTTATCTTTGCAGACCCTACAGATGGGTGTGAACTGGATACAAACCAACTATTTTTAACATCCAATGGAGATGTTTTATTTAAATCAGATACAGCTATTGGTGGCTTCCAATTCAATGTAGATGGAGCTACGGCTACTGGTGCATCAGGTGGTGCAGCAGCAGATGCTGGCTTTACAGTATCAGCAGGTGGTTCAACGGTTCTTGGATTTTCATTTACTGGAGCTTCTATCCCAGCTGGATGTGGTACACTTACCACCCTTGCTCTTAGTGGTGATGCTACAGGCCTTTCTGGTATTGTTATATCAGATCCAAGTGCAAACGCAATTGATTTTAGTTATTGGGTTGATAATGGTGGTGGCGGTGGAGATGATATCACAAATGGTTGTGATCTTCCAACAAATAATTTATTATTGTGGTCTAATGGTGATGTTTTATTTAATTCAGATACAAATATTGGTGGATTCCAATTTAATATTGATGGAGCTACGGCTACTGGTGCATCAGGTGGTGCAGCGGCAGATGCTGGCTTTACAGTATCAGCAGGCGGTTCAACGGTTCTTGGATTCTCATTTACTGGAGCTTTTATCCCAGCTGGATGTGGTACTCTTACCTCCCTTGCTCTTAGTGGTGAAGCTACAGGCCTTTCTGGTATTGTTATGTCAGATCCAAGTGCAAACGCAATTGATTTTAGTTATTATGATGGCGGTGGTGATGATTGTGAAAGTGGTGTTTATGATTGTGACGGTGTGTGCGATGGTACAGCTGTTGAAGATTGCGCAGGTGATTGTGGTGGAACAGCAGAAGTTGATGAATGTGGCGTTTGTGATGGTTCAGGTTTAAATGATGATGGTTGTTGTGGAGATGAAACAACAGATTGTGCAGGTGCATGTGGTGGTACAGCTATTGAAGATTGCGCAGGTGAATGTGGTGGCGCAGCAGTTGTAGATGAATGCGGTGAATGTGGCGGTGGTGGTATTGCTGATGGTGCATGTGACTGTGATGGTAATGTAGAAGATATATGTGGTGAATGTGGCGGCGATGCAACAAGTGATGATGAATGTGGTCCTCCTGATATTACAGATGGGTGTGATCTCCCAATGAATAATTTGTATTTATATGGTGGACAAGGGGGTGTAAGTAATACTTTTGTTTTGTTTAATTCCGATTCAGATATTGCTGGATTCCAATTTAATATTGATGGAGGTACAGCAACAGCAGCACAAGGTGGTGCAGCAGCAGATGCAGGCTTTACAGTTTCTGTGGGAGGGAATGTTGTACTTGGATTCTCATTTACGGGCGCGGTCATTCCTGCTGGATGTGGATTATTAACATCTCTCACTCTTGAAGGTGATTGGACAGGACTTTCAGGTATAGTTGTGTCTGATCCAAATGGTGATGCATTAGAATTTGAATATTATGCTGGTCCAGTTGAGGGTTGTATGGATATGGAAGCATGTAATTATGATGCTGATGCTGTATGGGATGATGGCTCATGTGAATATCCCCCAGAAAATTTTGATTGTGAAGGTAACTGTACAATAGATGAAGATTGTGCAGGTGAGTGTGGCGGTAGTGCAGTTGTAGATGAATGTGGTGTGTGTGATGGCCCAGGTGCTATTTATGCTTGTGATGATGGTTGCAGTGATTACACAGATTGTTGGGATGGATCACAGGTGTGTGATGTTTCTGATTGTCCTGATACTCCACTTGAAAATACAACATTATGGATAAGCGATGCTGGTGATGGTACTGTTACTATAAATTTATTTAATGATGTTCCTGTTGCAGGATTCCAGTTTACAGCAACTTCTAGTTTTGCTGACTTTGCTTTATCTGGTGCTTCTGGAGGTACTGCAGCTGATGCTGGATTTACAGTGTCAACTAGTCCAGATGGTATAGTCCTAGGGTTCTCATTTACAGGAGCAACAATTCCTGCTGGTCAAGGCGTTCTTACTGTTTTAGATGCAGCTTTTTCTGGAAGTGATGGATATTTTGATCTAACAGATGTAACACTATCGGATGCAGGTGGAGTTGCCATTGATGTTGATTTAGGTGACCCATTTGTTATTGGTGATGGTTCATTTGGTTGTACTGATGATTATGGATGTAACTATGATTCTGATGCTACCTATGATGATGGTAGCTGCGATTATTCTTGTTGGGGTTGTATGGATCCTGATGCAACAAACTATGATCCTGATGCAACAATTGATGATGGCAGTTGTTCTTATGAGGAACTTGATGCCCCTACAAATTTATCTGCATCAGCGGGTGATCAAAGTGTGACTTTAAATTGGTCTTCTCCTAGCGGTGGTGGCGGCGGCGGCGGTGATGATGGTGTTTGTTCAAGTTCATTTATTGCTTATGGTTATGATCCAAACGGTGCATATGGAGATTGCTGGACTGATGGATCAGGTTATTTTTATTTTTACTGGGAAGGTGGTTGTTTAGCAACTAATATTAATTATAGTGGCGGTGACCTTGACCTTAGTGCATATGGATTTACTGAAGGTTTTTATTTTTATGGATTCCCTCTTAGTGCACAGGAAACCTTTACAATGAGTTTTGATGATGGTACTTCTGCTTGGTATGAAGCAACCGCAGCTTGTAATGAAGAGCAAGATTGTTCTGACCTACCAGGCATGGTTGATGATTGTGCTGATGATGATTGTTGCCCAGAATCATGGATTGGTGATGGATACCCAGATTGTGAAGATCAGCAATATGGCTGTGATTTGACTTGCTATGATAATGATGGTGGTGACTGTGGTGGCCAATTTTCTAGTGTGTCAGGTCCTAAAGTTCAGCATGTACATGGTGCATTCTCTAGTTTAATAGATGAAGCTTCAAATATGCCAAGAGAGTTATTAGCCTATGAAGTTTATAGATCTACAACTTCAGGTGGAGGTTATACTAATGTTGGCAGTGTTGATGCTACAACAAC
>CAZCRK010000086.1:0-4845 GCA_964501035.1 uncultured bacterium | reverse complement strand
TGGAGTGGCAGCTGTTTCGAAGGTCTCTGTCCACCCAGCTATGACTTTATTTGGAAAGTTTATACTTATAAATAATATTGCGGTCAAGAAAGATCGATTCATGAGAAAGCCTTTTTATTAAGTTCTTTTTTTAGATCCTTATTTGTAAAAGGTAAATCTATTTAAGCAGTACCATTTTCTTAGTCTGCCTGAACTCTCCCGCTTGTATGGTATATATATAAACGCCTGCAGAAACTTTTTTGCCTAAATCATTTCTTGCATCCCAAATAACACTATGGAAACCTGCATTCATCTGTTGATTTAATATTGTATTTATTTTATTTCCTTTTAGATCAAAGACCGAAATGCTTGTAAAAGAACTTTGTGGCAAATTGTATGGAATAAACGTACTGGGATTAAATGGATTTGGATAATTCTGCACTAAAGCATATTCATCCGGAAACCCACTTTGGGAATCGACAGATAATGCTTCCAATGTGAATGATCTAATTTCAGATGAAGATACTTCACCTTCAAGATCGCTCACTTTCACTAACCAATAATAAATCCCTGCCTGATCGATATTGAGCATTGCACTTAATAGATCAACACCTTCTGTCTCATTGACTACGTTTTCAATATTTTGATCGGTAGCCACCATTAGCACATAGTTCAATTGGTCATTTATATCCACATCCATTGCGGCATCCCACTCAAAATCAACACTCCCAGATGATAATGTGGAACCGTCTACTGGACTTACAAGAGATGCCGCAGTGGGTGCGTCATTAACTGGTACAACAACAACATTTAATGTTGTTGTTGTACTAAATTCGCCATCGGAAACATCTAAAGTTAACTGCTCTTGTCCAAACCAGTCGGCTGTGGCGCTAAAAGTTATGGATTGATTACTTACTATGGATTGAACATTGATATTGCCCTCAGTAGACAATACCAATGATGAAAAAGCATTGTCTATATCTACTACATACTGGTTAATGGGTAGAATCATATTCTCATCTTCCATGAATGCGATTCCGGATATGGGTAGGATAATTGGTGGGTCATTTATAGGATTAACCACCACGTCAATCACAGCCATTGCGAGGTTTGCACCATCACTGACAAGAATTGTAAACTGTGCCTGGCCATTCCAATCATTTATACCATGAACCGTTAAAATATGAGTAAGCGGATCTATTTGAACCAAAATTCCAGGTGCTCCTGCCAATGAAGCAAACCAAAATAGATCCTCCAGTTCTGTATCAGGATCACTCACATACTCATCAAGATTCAAAGCTTCAGATGTCCCATCCTCATCAAGTGTTATTGTAGGAAATTCGTCAAGTTCTGGGCCATAAAATACACCAGGTGTTGAAACAGTTACGGTAAATTGTGTAGATGCACTACCTCCATTACCATCATCAGCAATTACAACGATATCAGCAACACCCGCAGTAATCCCTTCAACAGTTAATATTGAAACTGTAATATTTGCAGATGCGATAGATGAGTTTGTAGAAGTGACTGTGAATGATAGATTATCCCCATCTGAATCAATAAATACTTGAGAACTAATAAGGTCAACTTCTAGTGCTTCTCCTATTAGAACTCCAACGTTAGGTATTTCATTAAATACCACAGGAGGACTGTTGCCAGCATTTACCTGCACATCGAACTCATCAGTTGCGAAGTCCCCATACTGATCCGTTGCTGTTATCGTAATTGTTGCGTTACCTGCTGAAATTGCAACCAGATTTAGGTAGGTTCCTGATATGCTGGCATTCACAATAGATGCATTAGAGTTTACCACGTCGTACGATAACACATCGCCATCTGCGTCGCTGAATACGCTGTTTAGATTTACACTGATATCCTCTCCGGGATTAAATATTTGATCTTCAATATTATCCACTACTACTGGGGCAGTATTTTCTCCACCAGTGCTGACGTTAATATAATTTGTCCTTTGAAAAAAACTTATATTTGCTCCATCAGTCGCAGTCAGGGTGACGGTGTATACTCCAGCAGCATTATATGTGTGTGTAGGAATGTCTGATGTACTTGTATATCCATCTCCAAAATCCCAAGTATAGGTTATGTCGCGCGTATGATTTACCGGTTTGGGTTCGGGCAATTCAGGACCTTCTCCAAAATTTCCTTGGTTAATTACCATGTGCTCATTTATTGGCCAAGATTCAACAAATTCATCGCTAAGAGTAGTGCCTTTTTCAAATGGGACAGAATCAACGTAGCTTGCACGTGATGTCTGAAATGTTCCACCATTCCCTCTCCCACCAGTAAGGTCTATATAGACAGATTCTTCTGCTTCACTAAAATTACTGGTCTGTAACTCACTTCCATCAACATATATTGTATAATACCCATCGCCATAAGCGCAGCAAATGCCGTCACCATAAACATCATATATTGTAAATATATAATCACTAGTTGGCACATCTATATCCCATTGATGCAAGGTATTTTGGTCAGCGAGTGGTCCGCCTGATGCTATTACATCTCCTGAAAAATAATCTTCAATATCCCACGTTGTTTCGCTTGGATAGTTATCAGTCATTATGTCAATTCCGATCACATGATCTCCGCCACCACTTTCAATCTCTGGAGCACCAGACTGAAGCGTATTTACAAGTGTATATGAGTTTGTCTGTCCATTTATATCAGCAACGTGCCAGTATTCACCATTTCCCGTAGCAGGAACTGAAACCGTGAATATAGGTTCTCCATTACTGTAGCATTGCACCACTGCATTAGATTGAGTGATTGAAGGATCTGTCGAGTAATTATGTATATACAGTATATAAGGCTCAGGAGATGATTCTGATATTGTTATTGTTTCAGGACCATACCCATCAGTTACATCTACATCTAGCGTAGCATATGGATATTGGTCGGCTGCTCCCACATTATTCCAATAAATGTGAGATGTCTCTGTTATCAAATGGATATCAAGATCAGGTGGATCATCATCCCAATTTAACACAAATCTCATCCAGTTATCATCCAAGGGTGAAAGCGAAACATTATAATTAGTTGTTTGGCCTACAATAACTTCAAGTGTATTATCAAAATAGGTTGCATATCCTTCTTTGGTTACTGTAATTGAATTTTCATCAGTTGATGTATTATTGTAAAATTGAACTTCCAGCGGTGCATTCCCTTCAAGCGGCTGGGCGAAAAAATTGGCTTCTAATACAGCAGGAGAGACATCATCAATAAAGTAGTTCCCGCTCGCGTCGGTATAAACAACCTGACTCACAATTTGAACTATTGCATTTTGTATAGGCGAACCGGTTACCGCACTGGTAACCACACCGGATACGCTACCATATTGTATTGTTTCTATAACATAACTTGAAAAATTCACTTCATTATCTTGTTCATCATCGTAAACCATTGAAAAATAATTGTTTTGTATAACCGAACCGATTTTGAATACATCCCCTGCCCCAGATTCAACTGTTGTGACAGGATTCCATCCATTCAAAAAATTCCCAGATACATTTGTTCTAAAATTCACTTCATTATTTTGGTCGGATAAATATGATGCGTATGCAAAACCTAGAACCCCATCTGGTGCAAAATTTGGAGCGGTTGCATAATCCCAATAATCATTATCATCAATCCAGTAATACCAGTCATAATCATCGCCCCAGTTTGTTCCTTCATCATAGCTAAAGGTCATACCAACATCTGGCTGCGCTAACTCATCATTCCAGTGTGTTGTTGCAAAAACTCCAATGTTTTCATAATAGGCTGATATAGAGGATGCAACATGAGAATTATAATCATCTGCAGCCATAACAATAGTGTTTGTGACTGTATTTGTATATACATCAATCTGGGATGTATGTACATCGCCATTCATTGATAAGGTAGTCCAGACATAATCAACATCACCTCCCGGTTCTGCGGTTGAATAGGCAATCGCTAAGCCTCCTCGATAATTATAAAAATCTGCCGCTGTGTCAGTTGTGTAAGAACTCTCAACCCACATTTCAGTAAGGTTATCAAAACTGAGACCGAAATCAGTGGAGCGTGTGTAATATATACCTCCGTCACCAGTCTCTGAGTTCCAAACACTATAGGTTACGTATATCCAGGTGCTCTCTATGGGATAATAAAATTTATCAGCCATCATAGATCCCCAATCAAACGTATCAAAACCATCAGGAAGTGTTAACACCGTACTGCCATAATCAGAATCATCAAGCATGGACCAGAATAATCTTATAGCAGCGCCTCGAACATACAGGAATAACAATCGATCATCGATGGTCTCTATATCAGGTTCAGTTATATGATTGCCTGAACTATTGTAAATATAGAACTGATAATCCCAGGTCGTGCCATTATCTACTGACTTATAAACGACCATATCTGTATAACCATCCGGCTCACTGTAAGACCCGCCAATATCATGAATAAATGTAGCATAAAGATTACCATCTTCATCTTGGGCAATCTGAGGATCGCTTCCAGAAGCTAGCAAATCGCGTTGGCTTATATTATGGGGGTTATCCCAACTTAATTGATCATCGTTATCAATACTGCTAACATAATCATTAACCGTGTTGCTGGTAATGCTGGCAGGCCTTGTATTTGCTTGTTGTGTATTCTCTCTTATGAAAGAGAAGTCGTTATTGCTTACTGAACTATTTGATATTAGGCCACCATTCGATAATAGGCCAGTATCCCTTGAAATATTTGAACTATTATTTTCAGGTTTGTCCACCTGTTGTTTATTTCGGGCTGGTCCATCGGTTGCATGTAAATAGTTTAAGTTTAGGATTATAGTGAATATTGCGGTTAGGATAATATTGTACATAAGACACACTCCCTTAA
>CAZCRK010000085.1:3214-5002 GCA_964501035.1 uncultured bacterium | reverse complement strand
CTCATTCCAGAGCCTATAATAATAACATCATATTTTTCATTTGCGTATTCAGGTCGCCATCCGGACCATTTTTTCATAATAATTCCCTTTTATAATTTTCGCAACTGATATCCAAACAAAGTACTTAAAAAACCGGTTAGTGCTGGTACAATTAAGCTAGCTAAAACTAGCCAAATAGCCGAGTGTAAATTGAACATATCCGCAACTCGTTGTAGTATTAACTCTCCTCCTGACACATATCTAATACCAAACATAATTAACCAAATGAGGGGAGGAAGTGAAATTCCTACAATCATTGCTTCTTGATTGGTTTTGCTTTGATATCCAACAACGAACATCACAATACCAAGTGTCCACCATGGACATAATAGAGCCACTCCAAATAAAATTAAACCTATAATTCCGTATTTCACTTATTTCCTCCAAATCGACTTATATGACCTTGAATATCAGATGCAGAATTACTAAAAATGAGTGGGTACGATTTTCCGATACTCCAATCATCAACCATATTATCATAATACTTACTTCCTGGGTATCCCGATTGTCCCCCTGGATAAATTCCGTATGCTTTGGGGGTTTCGGTCATTTCAACAGCATATCGCCATGATGGACCAAAGTATTTTCCTGTAGCATTAGGTACCAATGAACCCCCTGCAGTAGGAACTCCAATGTCTCCAAAACCAGGAATTTTAGCAAGATGGCGAATATCAGTTCCTCGAGCATACTGCCATTGCCATGAATCATCAATCTCCCCAAACTTGTTTGTTAATTCTTGCACTGCTTGAGTAAATGCTAATTGAGACAAATCACTAAAGGATTCAATTGCATCGGTTGTATCAATATCAAACCATTTAGAATTTGGTTCAAACTGAATAAGTTCAGCAAGTTTATTGGAATATGGCCAAATATATTGTTCATCATCTAGGCCAAAATTATCTTTCCAAACCAATACTTCTAAAGCATCAAACCATTGCTGGAAAATAGTTGCACCAATAGAGCTATGATCAAAGCTGTAATCCCAAGTTGTTATATGTTTTAACACATTTGTTTCAGCATCATTTAACTCAAAATTTGAAAGAGATTCAATAAGATGTGGAGTTACTCGCCTTGCCATAATGTTTGTATTATCCATCTGAACTGAAAGGACTTCAAATATATTTCCACTTTGCATCTCACTCAACCGTTCATTGATGCGATGTCCTCTAAATGATGGCCAAAAGAATTCTGCTAAAAAGTAAGGATAGTTTTCATCCGTAGGATGTTGATTTGCAGAACTCACAAACCCTCTGTCTGGGTTTTTAATATGGGGTTTTTGCTCATGTGGAATAGTGGCTTGCCAATCGTATTTTGAATTGGTCCCATCACTAATAAACATACCCTGTTTTTCCCATTTTGCAGGATTATTACCTGTGTGCCAAATCGCAATATTGCCTTTAATATCCGCATACACAAAATTTTGCCCTGGGCATGTAAAGTGACGAAGGGCTTTAGTAAAATCATTATAATCTTTTGCTCTATTTAACTCGTAAAATGTACGCATTTCATTTGCAGGTGTATGGGCTAACCAACGCAATGCTCGACCAATGGATGTTTGACAAACATTATTTTTTAAACTATATTTTCCCATAGCCAATGTTTGATCTATTTCTTCCCAAACTACTGGACCATGATGGGTATATATTACCGTATCGTAAATAGTTTCCTCATCACGTACTTTAATTTCTTCAATCATAGATGTAGTTTGAATCCATTCTCCATCAAACAAATATTCTGATTTACTCTCAT
>CAZCRK010000085.1:0-3114 GCA_964501035.1 uncultured bacterium | reverse complement strand
GCCATACTCTTCAAAAGCAAACATGTTTTAAGGGGTGTCCATACTTCGGGTGCATAATCTAAAATTTTATATTCAATGGGATAATTATCAGCGTCTAAAGATTCAATATATGCATTTACACCATTTGAGAAAGATGTTGTCATCATAGTGATTTCAGAATCTTGCATCGCTAAATCAAGTTGAGCTTGTGCAGAGCTACGCATTCCAATTCGTCGTTGAAACTTATCAAACTTTATGGCCTTTTCGCCCACAATTTCTGACATTCTTCCACCTGCAGCATGGGTTTGAAATTCCATCTGCCATAATCTATCCATTGCCATGACATATCCCTGTACAAAATATAAATCGTTATCATTTTCTGCAAAAATATGTGGAATTCTATATTCATCCCAGACAACATCAACTGGCGATTGTAACTCATCAAACATTGGAAATTTGGTTGGGAGTGTGTCGCTTCCCACTAATGCTAAATAACCATGAAATGGGTCTAAAAATTTCCCGAGTGGTGGAATACTGTCAAGTTTTGTATTCATCAAATATATTACAATTATTGTGATGACACCGATGAAAATGGTGCGAACTAATTGGAGTGCAGTCAAATTCTATCCTTAAAGTTAAATATGTTCGTCTAGTTGATTGGGGTTAATTGCAAAATGTAATGCATCATCGCGTGATATCTGTCCATCTTGGAATAAATGTTTTAATGCATCATCCATGCGAATCATTCCATCTTTTGCTCCACTTAAAATATAATTATCAATCTGATGAATATTATTCTCGCGAATTACAGATTTAACTGCTGGAGTTGCAATAAGAACTTCACATGCTAAAGATCGACCACCATTGGAATTTGGAACCAACTGTTGAGTTACTACAGCAAGTAAGGTAAGTGATAAATTCATACGAATTACATCTTGCTTATTAGGTGGAAATGCATCAACTAATCGAGTAATTGCTCCTGATGCAGTATTGGTATGCAAAGTGCCTAAAACCAAATGACCTGTTTCTGCAATAGTAAGTGCAGCCTGCATTGATTCCATATCACGTAGTTCACCAACTACAACAACATCTGGATCTTGTCGCAAAGCAGAACGTAAACCTGATGCAAAGGAGTCTGTATCTAACCCCACTTCCCTCTGATTTATTAAAGCAGAATCATGTTGATATAAATACTCAATGGGGTCTTCAATTGTTATAATATGCCCTTCAACTTCCGAGGCAATTTGCTTGACCATGGCTGCCAGTGTAGTTGATTTTCCGCTTCCGGTTGCTCCTGTAACAAGCACAAGACCTTTACGGTGATCCGTTAAATTCACAACTGATTCTGGTAACCCTAATGTGTCTATTTCTGGAACTTCATAAGGCAATCTTCTATATGCAGATGCCAAAACACCCCGTTGATAATATGCATTCACTCTAAAACGACTTAATCCAGGAATACCAACAGAGTAATCAACTTCATGTCCAGATTTGAGTTCGTCTTGAATAGACTTTTTCATTTGCGAAAAAATAAGAGTTTCTGCTTCCTGCGCTGTAAGTGGTGGTAAATCAACTGAGAGCAATTTCCCACTTTTACGTATTCGAGGTGGACTTCCAACTGTAATATGTAAATCACTGGCTTCTAATTCTACCGTTTTACGCAATAAATCATCTAGTGTCATATATTTATTCCATGAATTATAAGGGGTGAAATTACAGAAGTTATAGGTTTAGAGCAATGATTGATTTTTTTGAGTAGGTGCACCTACTTTATCCTAACAATTAAAAACGTAATTTAGATTTTGCCCAATAATAGGTTGCGAAGCCGGTTACAATTTCAAATGTAATAAAGATGGTTAAATTCATTGCAACTCCACTAGCAAAACCGTAACTATGAAGCCCAACATTAAGAAGGTTGACTCCAAACCAGGCAATAACTACTACAATATTATTTAATACCATGCCTAATGCAAAACCAGGTGCCCTAACCAACCCTGTTAACCGCATATGAATCATAAGTAATTGCCACATACAGATTAACAAAGCACCATTTTCTTTGGGATCCCATCCCCAAAAACGACCCCACGATTGGTCTGCCCAAATACCACCGAGGATTGTACCGAACAGAGTAAAGAAAAGAGCTAATATGGTGATTCCAAACGTATTGTTGTAAATTTCTTTCAGTTTAGTTGTATTTTCAGATTTAGCAATTGCTAGTACCAAATATATATGTCCCATTAGACCAGCAACAATCGAAGCTCCATATCCAATTGTTATTGTAGTAACATGTGTTGCAAGCCAAAAATTTGAATCCAATACTGCAACCAACATTCCAAGCGTATCTCCATCAGCTGCATACCCAAAAGATACATAGTGAAAAATTGATCCAACAACAACTCCAACAAAAATCCCCAAGCCATCTTTTCTATAGTATTCAATCATCACAGCACAAATAACTCCGATAAAACCTACAAAAACAATGGTTTCATACAGTGTTGATACGGGTGGACGACCCATAATAATCATACGTAGATATAATCCATACGTTTGAAGTAGAAGCCCAATAACTAATGAACCAAATGCAATTTTACGTAACAAAACTGGCTTGGTTAACCAACTAATAGCCAATATGATAAATGCTAATAAATAGAATGCCAAACTGTTGTAAAACAGGTTTGCTTCATTATTCCATACTTCTTTTTGTAATATTTCTTTTTCAGGAATTGCATGAGGTAAATCAACAATTGTTGATTGATAATTGTTGAGAGCTAATTGCATTGCAAGGGTATTATTATCTAAACGGGCAGAAATATACTGTTCAAGTGACTCAATTAATTTTTTTTGGGAATCTGATAACATGCGCCCGTCCATCAATTCCCATAAAGAAAGCCATTCTTCTGTATCCGTTAAAGTCATCTCTGGAATTAATTTTACAGATTGAGAAAATCTATCTGCATTTATGTAGTTTAACCGTTGCAACAAGATGCTAAGTGAAGAATCGGTAGCAGTCCATTCATTTTCAGGCGTTTCTCGCAACGTTGAAATGAGCTTATTTACTTTATCAAAATGAGTAATAAATCGATAATAATTAGTGGACGAACCCGGTTCAATTTCAATTGCATTTGCAATCGTTTC
>CAZCRK010000084.1:0-5059 GCA_964501035.1 uncultured bacterium | reverse complement strand
TTTTAATGATAGCTGAAATATTTACACCTGGCTTTCTTTTAGCGAGTTTTGGGATTGGTGCTTTTGGCGGAAGCCTTTTTGCCTATTGGGACTATGAGTTTAAAGTTCAGTTATTCGCTTTTTCAGTCGTCAGTATGGTTGTCTTCTTCGGAATTCGACCATTTTATAATAAGTATTTTCACAAATTAGATGATCAACGAGAAACAGGTGTAAATGCTTTCATCGGCAATAATTATAAAGTAACCGAAAATATAAATAATTCTGAAAATACAGGTAGGGTGCAAATAGGTAGCGAAAGTTGGCGAGCACGTTCGGAAAATGATGAATTATTTGAAACAGGTGATTTAATCAAAGTAAACAAGGTAGAAGGATCTACCCTATTCGTTTCCTCAACAGAAAATAAAGGAGCATAAAATGGATGCAATGTTAGTCATTATTATTGTCGCTACACTTTTTGTAATTATTTTTGTAGCGAGTGGATTTAAAATCATTCAACAAGCCGAAACAATGGTAATTGAAAGATTGGGTAAATATAACCGAACTCTTGAAAGCGGGATAAACATCATCATCCCCATTTTTGATAAGTCCAGAAGCATTTTTTGGCGATACAGGACAACAGATATAGCTGGTGCAGATATCGTGACTCAAAAAATGACAAATAAAATTGATCTCCGTGAACAAGTATTTGATTTCCCAAGGCAAAATGTGATCACAAAGGATAATGTAACAATTGAAATTGATGCAATGCTATATTTCCAAATTACTGATCCGGTTAAATCAACATATGAAATTGCAAATCTCCCTAATGCAATTGAAAAATTGACACAAACTACTCTTCGTAATGTAATTGGTGAATTGGATTTAGATGAATGTCTTGTATCTCGTGATGTCATCAATACGAAACTCCGTGGTATACTTGACGAAGCCACGGACAAATGGGGCGTAAAAGTGAATCGCGTAGAACTTCAGGATATAACCCCTCCGCCTGAAATACAAAAAGCGATGGAACAGCAAATGCGTGCTGAACGGGATCGGCGTGCAGCAATTTTGGAAGCAGAAGGAAAGAAAAAATCAGCTATTCTGGAAGCCGAAGGAGTTAAGGAATCTGAAATAAACAAAGCAGAAGGTGAGAAAAAAGCGGCAATTTTAATTGCAGAAGGAGAAGCAGAAGCACGGATTAAAGTAGCAACTGCCGAAAAAGAAGCAATTGATAGAATAACAGAAGCAATTTCAGCTACAAAAGGTGACCCTGCAAATTATCTGATTGCCGTTCGTTATATAGAAACATTAAGAGAAATGGTTTCAGGTCAAAATAATAAAGTTGTGTATTTACCATACGAAGCGACAGGTGTATTGAGTTCAATTGGTGGAATTAAAGATATGCTTTCAGGGGTAGGTAAAAAATAGTGCAAATCCGTCCCCCGCTACTAAAGCGAAAATGGTCTCGAAAGAGGCCATTTTTGATTTATGGGGTTAATGGATGAGAACCGAGTTCAAGCCGGAGTCCCGATAGCATCGGGACGTAGACCGGTGAAATCCCCTTAGGGATGAGGCAATCCTTCCCCCGCTACTATCCATAAACCCTCATTTTTATTCGAGAATTGGGGGTTTATTATTTCCGGTTAAGTCGATTCCAATTTGGTTTAGTAGGATCTATTTAGTTGCAGTATAGACCCCCGCATCCATGATTAGGTACTTTATATCGGTACAGGGGTGCATACCCAGTAGAGGCTCACACTTTTTTACATATCGCCTTTAAGCAGATAGTCCCATCCTTTTTATTGCATTAAGCTAACCATCTGAATTAAAATCAATTAGCAGAGCATATACTAAAAAGATTTGGTCGATGCTTATGGAATATACATTCACATATAGTTCTCCTCGGATTCACAGAGAAGAAATTCCCTGTCAGGGGCAGTGCATCCAAAATATTTCACATCCTTTATTCATTCACATTAGGAGTTCATTATGAGAAAATTGATGATGATTATTTTTTCCATTTTTCATATTGGGTTTTCTCAGGATGATTCAAACCTAACATCAAAACTTGGTGAATGTGCCGAATTAAAAAGTGATTTAGCAAGATTAGTTTGCTACGACGAATTAGCAAAAAACTTTAATTCAAGCGAGGAGGATTCAAACGATAAAAATTGGGATGAAACGTATGGCTGGATAGTAAATGAAGAAATTAACCCCATAGATGATACGAAAACATTTTATGCAATTCTTAGATCAGAAAGCGGTAAAAGTACTTGGGGCAAACCCATTACATTGTTTCTTCGCTACCAAAGTGGCAAGTCACAAGTTTTTATTAATTGGGACGATTATCTTGGAAGCGAAGCAATGGTTTTAATGCGAATTGGAAGTGAAAAAGCATTCACTTCAAAATGGTCAATGTCAACGGATAGTAAGGCTACATTCTATCCAAAAAACAATATAGAATTTATTTCAAAGTTAAAAGCAGCAGAAAAGGCAGTATTTAAAGTAACACCATACGGTGACAGTCCCATTATTGCTATATTTGATTTAAGAGGGCTATCAGATGTTATTGGAAAATATGACTATACTGGCTGGTGAGCGTGTTAAGACAAAGAAAATGGTATTGATAAAATGAAACGCCTCTAGGTTAAATAAAGGAGAATAAAGATGAAAATTCGTGAAGGTAGTGGCTCTTATGGTAACGTAATCTTAACCGTTGATGGTAAAAAAGTAAGAAAAGGCAGTGGTTCTTATGGCAATGTCATTATGACTTTTGATGGTCAAAAAATTCGTAAAGGTAGTGGTTCTTATGGTAATGTCATCGCTACTGTTGATGGAAAAAAAGTTCGTGAAGGCAGTGGCTCTTATGGCAATGTCATAGCTACTGTTGACGGAAATAAAGTTCGTGAAGGCAGTGGTTCTTATGGTACTGTCATAGCTACTGTTGAAGGGGGCAGAATGTCTGGTGCAGCCGCAGCAGTATTTTTATTATTAATGTAAGACAAAGCTATAATGCAGGTTATAAAATGAAACGCCTCTGGTTAAAATGAATGTGAAATAAAGGGATAATAGTTTTGTTTGAGTTGAAATAATTTGAAAAACGAATCGATAATTACAATTGTTAACCAAAATAAACGTGATCAATAAAATGGCAATTAAAGCATCACTACAAGATATACCAGTACAAACCCCTGAAAGGATAAAGGGATTAAAAGGAGCAAAAGAAATCGATGAAGATACTATTGGTATCCTCCCTTATGCACAAGCTTTAGCTACTTTCATCGAGGATTGTGATACGCCAATGACTATTGGTTTGCAAGGTGATTGGGGGATTGGTAAGACAAGTTTAATGAATCTAATTAAGGGTATTCTCACCCATTCTGATTGTATAAAGATTGATTTTAATACTTGGTCATATTCTCAATTTGGTCAGGATGAATATTTAGGACTTGCGTGTATTGAAGCTCTCACAAAAAAAGTGAAAGATGGTCTGGAAGACAGACCGGCTATAGGGAAAAAGAATGATAGTTTAAAAGAAAAATTTGACAATGCAAGTTCAACCCTATGGAATGTAATACAATCAGTAACTGTCAAAGTACCAGGGGTTAACGTAAATGTTGGTGAGGTAGCAGATAAGATTCAAGGTAAAGAACATAAAGTATATGAAGATCTAGCAGACCAAATGTTTCAGTTTAAAAAACAGTTTGAGGCATTAGTGAAGTTATGGACAGAGAAAAAAGAGCCAAAAAATAGGGTTGTCATCTTTATTGATGATTTAGATAGAGTAAAACCAATTAAATCTTTGGAGTTGTTAGAGTCCATTAAAAATTTTATGGATATCCCTGGTTGCGTTTTTGTATTAGCTGTTGATTATGAGGTTGTTCAAATGGGAATGGCAGAAAAACTTGGTGTTGATCTTCAAAAAACAAGTGGTAAATCATTCTTTGATAAAATTATTCAGTTGCCATTTGAAATGCCAAATTCAAGTTATGATATTGATCAATATTTAATGCATTTGATTACCAAAATTAATTATACCCAATTTAAGTCAGAAGGTCAATTCAGGGAAAAACAGTCCGGATTAATTGATGGAGATATTGGATTTTTTAGGAATATTACAGTTTGTACAGTGGGTAGAAATCCAAGAAGTATTAAAAGAGTTATGAATTATGCAAAACTTCTGGATGATATCAGAACAAAGTTCTCTTCAAAAACTCCTGAAAAAAATGATATGCTTGTACTTTATGCATTGATTTGTATGCAGATTGCCTGGCCTGAACTATTTTCCTATCTAGCAAAAAACCCTACTGCAGATACAGTTTCTGAATTAGAGAGCTGGGATTATCTTAATTCTTTACCAGAAGCAAAAAGGTTATTTGAAAGAGTTCCTGATGAAGATGCCGTAAAGAACAATATCTCTACATTTTTTGACACTCTTTTTTCTTTATTGGATAAAAATAGCGATGGCCAAATAAGCTCCAAAGAAATGGAGCCTGTTCTTACGATGATGGAACTTGCCAAAATGACAAATGTGAGCACAACACAAAGGCCAAGAGAATATTTGGTTGAAACATTGTTTCAAAACAATAATGGTGAACCAAATAAAAAAGTACGTAATGATTTTTTAAAAAATGTGTTTATGCAATCGGAATTGTATAGAAATAATCAGTTAGAATATAAGAAATCAGGCTCTCGGTATGTCACACTTGTTTATGATCGTAAACAAATTGGCTCAATTGTTAGTATTAAAAAGAGACCATTCGTTTTCAGATTGGCGATTTCACAAACCGATATAAATGATTATTTGGAGAATAGAAACTGGGTTAAGGATTACTTTAATAGAGGTGAATCGTTATTACTTGAAAAAATAGTCCGGGGTACAAATGAATCTGAAGCAAACTTAACTGGTTATGGAAACACTATAATAGATTATGAGGAAATGTATAAATCCAAATTAGATGAAGAATTGATGATCAGATTATTAAATAACATCTATTCTTTTTTAACTAATCAACAAAGAACAAAATAAAATGAGAGTTATAATGAATCGATTCTGGTTGAATTATCTATCAATTGTCAT
>CAZCRK010000083.1:2056-5187 GCA_964501035.1 uncultured bacterium | reverse complement strand
CCTTCTTGAAGACAATCTTGTAAAGCAAATGATCCATTGGCTGATCCAATAACTTGTGATTTTTGTAATGAAGATTTTGGAACTAAACATGCATACTCTTCGTTATACTTCAGTTTGCCTCCAGATTGAGAATGTAAATGAATTACTGGATTCCACCCTCCTGAAACACATAATAAGTCACAATCTATATTTCTAAATTTTTCTTTCGAATTCAATTTCTCTATAGTAGGATCATATTTAGAAATCATTACTCCCGATATATGTTTTGATCCCTTCACATCAACAACTACTGAGTTATGAATAATTTCAACTCCTTTATTCTTTAAAGTATCTGCTATGTAACCTTTCTTGTTCCTTGTATCGACAATTGCTATTACGTTTACACCATTTTTCAAAAGATCTTCAGCTGTATAATAAGCTGAATCATTATTGGTAAAAATTACACTATTTTTGCCTGGTCGAGCCGCAAACTTATTAACGTAAGTTCTTGCAGCTGATGCTAACATAATCCCAGGTCGATCATTATTTGCAAATACTAAAGATCTCTCATGAGATCCAGTTGCTATTACTACTTGCTTAGCTCTAATTTGCCATAATCTTTGTCCACAACCTTTTCTTTTTTCAATTGGTAAATGATCATTACATTTTTCTAACCCAAGTAATAAATTGTGATCATAATATCCAAATATAGAAGTTCGATTAAGTATGCGTACTTTATTATTTTCTTTTAATTCTTTAATTGTTTCTGCAATCCAATCTTTAGATAATTTACCCTCAATTTCTTGATCACTATCGCTCAACAACATACCGCCTAAATCTTTATTTGCTTCAACTAAAAGAATTTTTAAACCATTTCTTGAAGCCGAAAGAGCTGCTGTCAAGCCTGATGGGCCACCACCAATAATAATTATATCGACATGCGTATTATATTCTTCATATTTCTCAGTATCATTTTCAGCTGGTATAGTTCCAACGCCTGCCATTTTGCGAATTAATTTTTCATAAAAAGGCCACAACCGACGAGGATGCATAAAAGTTTTATAATAAAAACCAGCAATAAAAATCGGGGATAGAATATTGTTTATTGCGCCTAAATCAAAATTAACACTAGGCCAGCAATTGGAACTCCTAGCTTCTAATCCATTGAAAATCTCAATTAAAGATGCCGCAACATTGGGCTCTTCAAAATTACCAGCTTTAACCTGTAAATATGCATTAGGTTCCTCTGGTCCTGAAGAAAAAATACCTCTGGGTCTATGATATTTAAAACTACGACTAGTTAAATGAATACCATTGGCTATTAAAGCTGATGCAAGTGTATCCCCTTCATAACCATTAAGTTTTAGCTCATTAAAAGAAAAAGAAATTATATTTTCACGATCAATATGACCTCCTGTTGAGTTACGAAATATTTGTTTTTTCATGATGAATAGCCACCAGCGGCCAAATGCTCGCCTACCAGACGGGCTTTTTCAAAACGATTTAAACTAAAAGGCTCTGCAAGTGGGTGGGGTCGATCATGTGCAATAGTGTCTGCAAATACAAAACCTGAACCAGGTGTTGCTTTAAAACCACCTGTACCCCATCCTCCATTTAAATAGACTCCGTTTATAGGTAGTTTAGTCATTAGTGGACTATGATCAGGTGTATCGTCTATGTTTCCAGCCCATTGGCGTAACATTTTAAGTCTGCTAAATATTGGAAATAATTCAATCATTCCAGCTAGACCATTTTTAAGATGTCTAATAGAGCCTCTTGCCTGAAAAGATGTATAAACATCTCGATCAGCCCCTATAACTAACTCCCCTTTATCTGATTGATTAACATAAAATTGATAATCCATTGATGCCACCATTGAAGGTAGGCAAGGTTTTAGAGGTTCTGAAACCCATGCTTGGAGAGGAAATGTAGTAATTGGCAATCTGACACCAAGCATATCAGCTAAATGACTTGATTGACCTGCTACAACTATTGCAACTTTTTTTGATTGAATAAATCCTTTATTTGTTTCAACTCCTTCAATACTGTTGTTATTAATTTTAAAACCTAATACTTCACAATTTTGTATAATATCTACGCCCAAAGAGTTGCCTGCTCGTGCGAAGCCCCAAGCAACTGCATCGTGTCTAGCAATACCAGCTTTTCTTTGAATAACTCCTCCAATAATTGGAAATCGTGGTCGAGAAGAAGTATCAAGTATTGGAATCATTTTTTTCAACTGATTTGGGGTCAACATTTCATAATCCAAATTAGCCATATGTAGTGCATTCGCCCTTCTTACCAATTGACGATATTCCGCTCGACCATGAGCTATCTTAACAACGCCTCGTTTAGACCACATTTGGTTGAAGTTTAAATCTTGAGATAATGTTTCCCACAAGTCAACTGAGAAGCCATAAAAACCAGTTGCTTCAGGAGTTAAATAATCTGATCTTATATTTGTAGTATTCCTTCCAGTATTTCCTCCGCCAAGCCAGCCTTTTTCTAGAACTGCAACATTGTTAATACCGTGATTCTTTGCAAGATAGTAAGCTGTTGCCAATCCATGACCTCCACCTCCAACAACAATTACATCGTAACTTGATTTTGGTTCTGGACTCCGCCAGGCTAGAGGCCATTTATTGTGATTGTAAAATGCGTTGCGAACAAGACTTGTTATTGAATAACGCATATTAAGTTTTTTATCCTTTAATTACTGGTTCATTCCTTGGATATTCAGTAATACATTCTGATCCATTTTCAGTTACTAAAATTGTATCTCCTATTCGAGCTCCAAATTTATCTGGAATAGTTACTCCGCCATCTACTGCAAAAACCATACCAGCGGATAAGATTGTTTTATCACCTTTCTTTAATTCTGGTTTTTCAAGTGATGAATATCCAACAGCCCGCCCTGTACGATAACAAAAACCCATATCATGACTTTTGTATACTTCATCCGAAGCAGCATTAACTTGTTCAGCAGTAACTCCAGGCTTCATTTCTTTTATAGATGCTTGTTGTGCTTCAACAGCAATTTCATAAATTCGAGCATGCTCATCAGATATTTCACCTACGTAATATTGACGATCGTATCCAATTTTTAATTGTTTAAAATGACAAATTGCACAAAAACACAAAAATACAGGGTC
>CAZCRK010000083.1:0-1956 GCA_964501035.1 uncultured bacterium | reverse complement strand
AATGTTCTTTTCTTAAATATTTCACTCATATATATTCCTTTGAAGAATGTTCTAACCATTGCCAGAGAAATGTTGCCATAGTACTATCAACAAATAAATCAAAAGATGGTTTTGAATCAATTTTATAAATAATAACATTGGCAGTCCATAATGTAGTCTGAACACATGCCCCTGCTCCAAAAACTGAATTATCCAAATCAACAAAAGTTCCTTTAGATAAAACGTCTATGACTTTATTTCCTGATATATTAATTGTTGTCCAGCGATCACTTACATCTATTGCAAGAGAATGAGTATTACTGATTTCATTTTGCAATGATTCAACTTCTTCATTATTTATTGAAGGATTTACAACTATGAGCCACTCTTTTTGAGATAGCCATAATGCTGTTATTTTATCATTAGTTGTAGTTGTGTTTGGCAATGTAGGCAGGGCAATATTAAATTTATTTGATATTTTTTCAAAAAAAAAATCCTCTTTTCCAAATAAAGAAATTTTACCAAGAAATAATTTTTCTTTCATTAAAAATGCAGAAGGATCTGGTTTTGTTGAATCTTGATACTTATTAGTTAAGTTTCTTAAAGGGCTTATGCCATTGGATAAATTAGTCATTCTTTCAATTATCATTTTCTATATTAGTGTAATTCTCTCCAGGTTTGCTTATTTTCAGAAAAGTGTTTGTTGTTGTATCGCGAATTGCATTAAACCATTGTCGGCATCCATTGCTATGATTCCAGCGTTCCTTATATTCACCTTTAATATTTTTTCGCATAAAGATATACTCATTCCACTCTTTATCTGAACACGAATCCTTAGGTCTTTCTAGATGAGCTTCTCCTCCATATGAAAACTCTGCGTCATCTCTGTAACCACACCACGGACAAGGTATTAACATTTTATAAGCCTATCAATATTTTTCATTGTAAAATGCAGAAGTAAAACTTCATGTTATACACACAGCTTGTGTTTTAATATAATATATTATAGGCTGCAATAAAGAAAAATAGTGGAATAATATTATGAATTTAACTGCAAAAAAAAATAACGAATTTTTTATTAAATCAAAAAAATGGGATACAGAATTTGATGAAAGTAGAGCTTGGCGTGCGAGAATTGGTTTCATACTTATACAGAATGAAACAATAATTGAAGGAGATATGACCAGACTGGCCCCCGAAGGAGTTGAAACACATTTTGTAAGATCAAAAATGCCCGTTGGGTGTACAGTAGAAAACTTAGCTTCTATGCAAAGTAGTTTAGCAGAAACTTCAAAAGAATTTATGCCTGAATTTGATCTAAAAGTTGTTTGCTATGCTTGTACTTCGGGGAGTGTAGTTATTGGAGAAGAAAACGTAGAAAAAGAACTTCTTAAGGGAAATCCAAATAGAAAACCTACAACGCTGATTACTGGCGCTATACGAGCTTTACAAACTCTTTCAGTTAAGCGCATAGTTATGGCCACTCCTTATACGGATGACATAAATACTATTGAAACAAGATATCTTGAAGATAAAGGATTTGAATTATTAAATGTGCAAGGATTAAATCTAACATATGATAGTCAAATAACTAGTGTAAAACCAAGTTTCATATCCAAATTTGCAAAAGCTGTAGACCATCCTGATGCTCAAGCAATATTTATAAGTTGCGGGGCTTTACGTACTTTAGATGTTATTGAAGAAATTGAACAATCAGCAGGCAAGCCTGTTGTAACCAGTAATCAATCTATGATGTGGAACTGTCTACGAATGGCTGGAATAGATGATAAAATTGATGGTTATGGAACTCTTTTTAGAGATTATTAGTTAAAATTTATAATTAATTTATGCGGGGTTTTTGTTATTTTCCACCTGAGGAGCATGAAAATAGACTTAACAATGTTCGTTCTAAAATGGAAGAGTATAATTTTGATGCCTGCTTAATAACTAGTCCAGAAAATATTTATTATCTAATTG
>CAZCRK010000082.1:0-5276 GCA_964501035.1 uncultured bacterium | reverse complement strand
ATGGAACTTGCACTCATTGAAAATGTGCAACGGGTCGATTTGAATCCAATTGAAGAAGCAGAGGGTTTTGCTATTTTGAGTGGCAAGTTTGGAATGTCGCATGATCAGATTGCTCAAAAGGTATCAAAGAGTCGTCCAGAAATCTCCAATAAATTGCGTTTATTAAAACTTCCTCCAGTAATAAAAACCAGTTTAAAAAGTGGTGAAATTTCAGCTGGCCATGCTCGCTCTTTAGCAGGATTAAAAAAGTCCACACAAATGTTGATGCTTTTTCACAAAATTTTGAACCAAAAATTATCGGTTCGGCAAATTGAAGAAATTATCAAAAAAATGAATGCTGACCCCAGCACAAAAACCAAAACAACAATAGTTCCTAAAAAGAATCAAATATTAACACAACTTGAAGGTGAATTAAGGGATTCTTTGCAAACAAAAGTGGTAGTCAAAAAAACAAGAGGTGGAAAAGGTAGTATCCAAATAAACTTCCATTCCCAAGAGGAGCTTGAACGATTAACAGAGTTGCTCACTTCACTGGAATAATATAAATTTTAATATATTATTAAGTTACCAAAAATTATAGAAAAAAAATATTTAATTATAGAAAAAATATTTGGTATCACTTAAAATATATGCCTAATTTTCGGGCCTGTACTTGGTGTGAAAAATAAAAATTACACAATACTAATTACCACAAACAATAATGATCATACAAAAATGCTTCATGTATCTTCATTAGGTATTAAAGTGGCTCTGTTTTTTGGAATAGCAATCATTTTTCTCGCCATTTTTGGTGTGTTTGCTATGAATAACGATGGTGGTTTAATTCAAACCATGCAACTTAAATCACGTAATGCAAGAATGTTAGAGCTTATTGAAGATTTAGATGTTGCAGGTGTGCTTGATTCCAGTCATTCCATAGAGAGATTCCTTGAAAAGAAACAATTTTCGGGTTATCCACAGACACCCCCAGTAATGGGCTATATTACTAAAGGATTGATAGGAGAGGGTGATGAATATCATCCTGGGGTTGATATTGCCGCACAATTTGGTGATGATATTGTAGCCCCTGCCAATGGGTTGGTTGTGTTTTCGGGTGAAACAACTGATTTTGGAAATATGTTAATTCTATATCATGGTGATGAGTTTTTTACAGTTTTTGGACATAATGATACAAATTTTGTATCAATGCGTGACCAAGTTTCCCAAGGTCAAACTATTGCAAGTGTGGGTGCTTCTGGAGTTAGTGGAGGACCTCATTTACATTTTGAAATTTGGAAACAAGATCGAGTTCTCGATCCAAGAGAGGTCATAAAAGAGTATAAAGGTAAAGATGTTTCAATCAGACAAAAGTGATAATAAAGTTAGCTCGATACTTGGGCCGGAATTAGAAATTCACGGTGATGTGAAAGCAACGGGTAGTCTGTTGATTTATGGCAAAGTGTATGGCAATATTGAATCTAAAGGTTCAGTGAGGACAGCTAAAGGGTCATTGGTCAAAGGGAACATTCATGCGCGAGATGCGATTGTCAGTGGTGATGTTGAGGGCGATGTTGAAGTAGAAGCAAAAGTTACTCTAGGTAACTCATCCCATTTATCAGGCAATTTAAAAGCAGCAATTTTAACCATTGAAGAAGGTGCTCAATTTGACGGAGCATGTCATATGGTTACAGGGAAAAGTAAAATCGATAAAAGTTCATCTATTACCGAATAGTTGTTTAACATAGATGAAGAGCAATAATAAATCAGATTGGTTGCAATACTCCGGTATTGGAATTCAAATGGTATTAACATTATTTATTTTTTGGTGGATAGGGATGAAAATAGGACAGTCTTTTGAAATTGAACCATGGGGTAGTGTATTTGGAGCACTTCTGGGAGTTACAGTGAGTATGTACGAACTTTGGAAAATTATTTTAAAAAAATCATATTTTTAATTGAAAATATAACATTAATTAGTTTATTGATAATATCATATCGAATTTACTTTAATTGGATTAATAATAAATCTGGAGAATTTTTCAGGAATCATTTTCAATTTTTCTTTATAAAGCTAAGCATTGGATGCCTTTGTATTTTAGTTACGTGTTTGGTTTATACGGAAATGAAGTTGGGAATAATATTAACAGGAATGACAACGCTATTAATTTTCCATTTTTGGGAAGCATTTCATTCTATGAAAATTTTGAAACTAAAAGAAATAAATCATGTCAGCTAATCAAAGTGAATCCTTTGGTGATATTATTTTGCATCATGTCACCAATGATTTAACCCATATATTTGTACCACTACATTTATTTGGGATAGATATCTCAATTACAAAACATGTCATTATGCTTTGGATTGTTGGTGGATTGACTATATGCCTAGCACTTTATGGGACTCAAAGATATCGAAGGAACATTGATGCAACTCCTAAAGGATTGTCTCATCTGTATGAATTGTTAATGGAATTTATTAGGAATGATATTATCAGACCGAATATCGGTGATAAATATGGAAATTTCTGGTTGCCACTTATAACCACTTATTTCATATTTATTTTAACAGCAAATATATTAGGATTAATTCCAATCTTTGAACTAATCCCTGGAGGAAGCTCAACTATAACCGGGAATTTCGCAGTTACAGTAGCATTAGCAACCATTACTTTTTTTGCAATTATAGTGGCAGGATCAATGAAACATGGTTTTATTGGGTATTGGAAACATATGATTCCATCTAATGTCCCCGCACCCGTACTGTTGATTTTGATTCCCATCGAAATTATGGGTATGTTTATTAGACCTTTGGCATTAACCTTAAGGCTTGGTGCAAATATGACAGCCGGACATATTGGTATGGTAGCGATTTTTGGTTTACCTATTTTATTACATTCTGCTGGAGTTGGTATTGTTTCTGTTATATTGAATACTGCAATATATTTTTTGGAAATTATTATCAGCTTAGTTCAAGCGTACGTGTTCACTTTGTTATCATCAGTTTTTATTGGTTTGGCAATTAATGCTGAACATTAATTTGAAAATAATATAAATAAAAGGAGATAAATAATATGGAAATGGAAGGATTAAAATTTCTTGGTGCAGCAATTGGAGCAGGATTAGCAGTGATTGGAGCAGGTATTGGAATTGGAAATGTATTTTCCTCTGCGGCTGAATCAACCGCTCGCCAACCTGAAGCAGCAAATGAAATCCGTTCTACAGTAAATCTACCCCTATTTTTACTGGAGGGAGTTGCAATTATTGCACTCGTAGTTTGTATTTTGGCAGTTGTTCTTTAATTGAATACTGCAATATTTTAAATAAAAGGAGATAAATAATATGGAAATGGAAGGATTAAAATTTCTTGGTGCAGCAATTGGAGCAGGATTAGCAGTGATTGGAGCAGGTATTGGAATTGGAAATGTATTTTCCTCTGCGGCTGAATCAACCGCTCGCCAACCTGAAGCAGCAAATGAAATCCGTTCTACAGTAAATCTACCCCTATTTTTACTGGAGGGAGTTGCAATTATTGCACTCGTAGTTTGTATTTTGGCAGTTGTTCTTTAATTGAGGAGAAAATTAATGATTATGAGATATTTATTTCTCACGATGATTGTCTCATTTAATACAATTCTATTCGGTGCATCAGAACCTATACATCATGAGGTAAATTGGTTAGACAGTTGGATTATACCAAATCCAGGGATTTTTCTTTGGACAATAGTTACATTTCTGATTGTCCTCATTATTTTGAAAGCAAAAGCCTGGGCACCATTAATTGCTACGCTAGATAAGAGAGAATCTGATATTCGTGAATCTTTAGATGCTGCAGAAAAGGCGCGTGAAGAAGCTGAGAAAGTTTCTCAAGATTATGAAGAGAAAGTTCAAAAAGCTCAACATGAGGCCCAACAAATTGTTGCTGAAGGGAAGGCTGCTGGTGAACGGATGAAAGCAGATATTGAAGCATCCGCTAAAGCAAACGCCGATGAAATGATTGTCAAAGCAAAAGAGCAAATTGATGCAGAACGTACAAAAGCAATTCAAGATATTCAATCGGTAGTTGTTGATATTTCATTATCAGCGGCTTCCAAAATTATTGAAAGAAACTTGGATTCTTCAGATAATCGTAAACTAGTTGATGATACAATTGAAGGCATAGGAAAAGCGTAATGAAAAATGTTCGCAATATTAAGCGATATGCCCAAGCGTTATATTCAACTGCAGTAGAAACAAATCAGCTACATGAACTTGATACTAGATTAAATTCAATTCTAGATATTATGAAGCATGTTCCTGAGTTTCGTTTACTATTGTTAACCAAACGAGTTACAGAGGCTGATAAATTGTCAATTATCAATACTGTATTAGCATCTGTAACGACAGAATTTGAAAGAGAATTTCTTGCAATCCTCATTGAAAATGGCGATGTAACCTCTTTTGAAGATATTGTGAAACGGTTTCATTTTGTATGTGATTCTGAATCAGATAAAGTCAAGGTATCTGTAACAACTGCTTCCGCAATTTCTGCAGATGACCTGAATTCAATTAAAGAACAAATTGGATCAAAATTAAACAAGGATATTGAAACTGAAACTATTGTTGATTCTAAAATTTTAGGTGGTGCAAAATTTAGAATTGGAAATACAATTGTGGATGGCTCAGTTTCTACAAAACTTGAAAAACTCAGAAGTTCGTTAACCCGAACTTAATTGTAAAATGGAGTGTTAATGGAAATTAAAACTGACGAAATAGCATCGTTACTGAAACAACAACTAAGTGATTTTAAAGTTGACATTGATGTAGCTGAAGTAGGTGAAGTTACAATGGTGGGTGACGGTGTTGCTCGTGTACATGGTTTAGAAAATGTAATGTCATCTGAAATGGTTGAGCTTCCAAACGGTGTTTTTGGAATGGCGATGAACCTTGAAGAAGATAATGTGGGTATTGTATTGTTTGGTGATAGCCGACTTATTAAAGAAGGTGATATTGTTAAACGTACAGGCCGAGTTCTTGAAATAAGTGTTGGAAAAGAAATGCTTGGTCGTGTTGTGAATCCTCTTGGTCACGCAGTAGATGGTAAAGGTGATATTAAGAGTAGCCAAACATTACCAATTGAACGAAAAGCAACGGGTGTACTATCACGTAAACCTGTTACCGAACCTCTGCAAACTGGATTAAAAGCTGTAGATGCTATGATTCCTATTGGTCGTGGTCAGCGTGAATTAATTATTGGTGATAGACAGACTGGTAAAACGGCTATTGCAATTGATACTATTATCAATCAAAAATATACTCATG
>CAZCRK010000081.1:3625-5466 GCA_964501035.1 uncultured bacterium | reverse complement strand
TATGACAATTGGTAATGGTTTTGCACCGCTTGAATTACATGGTGTGAGTGGTGGAAATGGTGGTACAGATGATATATCTGATTGGATTGTTAACCCACCAGATTATCAGTACAACGGTTCAATAACCGCACATGTGTATATAGATGATGCAGTGGTTTCAGATGGAACACTATCAGCATTTGTAGGAGAAGAGATTAGGGGAGTACAAGAAGCCATATTTTTTCCTCCAGCTGGAAACTATTATTTTCCAATTATGGTGTATTCAAATGCTACAAGTGGAGAGACTCTTAACTTTAAATATTTTAATGGATCTGAAATTATTGATTTAGATGAAACACATGAGTTTATATCAGATATGACAATTGGTAATGGTTTTGCACCGCTTGAATTACATGGTGTTTCATCAGGCGGGTCAAATGAAGTGTTCGGATGTACAGACTTAGACGCATGTAACTACGATGATACGGCAACAATAGATGATGGAACATGTGAATTCGCAGAATTCAATTATGATTGTGATGGTAATTGCATTGTTGAAATAGATTGTAGTGGTGAATGTGGTGGATCTGCTATAGTGGATGAATGTGGTATTTGTGAGGGTCCAGGTGCTGTATATGAATGTGGATGTGAAGATATTCCCGAAGGCGATTGTGATTGTTATGGAAATACTGATGATGAATGCGGTGTTTGTGGAGGTGATGGTTCATCTTGTGAACCTTCAGAATGTGAATCTGATCCAAGTACATGGGTGATAAATCCACCCGATTTTGAAAATAATGGCTCAGTGACTGCAGCTGTGTATATAAACGACAATATGGTGGGTGGTTCAGAGGATTTGCTTGCTGGATTCGTTGGTGATGAATTAAGAGGTGTACAAAATGGATTATTGTTTCCACCAACTAATTATTATGTATTTAACTTAATGCTTTTTAGTAATGAACCATCTGGAGAAACCATTACTTTCAAATATTACCATGCAAATACAGATCAAGTGTATTGCTTAAATGAAACATTGGATTTTGTTTCAGATATGACAGTTGGAAATGCCTTTACTCCATTTGAATTTTTTATTGAAGATGATTCATGGGGTGGAGCTGAGGGTTGTGTTGATGATTCTGCATGTAATTACGATGCTGATGCAACTGCAGAATGTGATAATTGTTGTGAATACCCTGAAGAAAATTATGATTGTGATGGAAACTGTATCGTAGAAATTGATTGTAATGGTGAATGCGGAGGTTCGTCTGAACTAGATGAATGTGGGGTATGTGATGGCAACAATGCAGATATAGATGAATGCGGTGTTTGCTTTGGTGAAAATGACTGCTTTGGTTGTACTGACCCAACTGCAATTAACTTTGATAATGAAGCCACTATTGATGATGGATCTTGCATATATGAAGAAGATTCACCACCAGAGTTGTTTCAATATACTCAATCTACCCAACAAGCATTTTACTTTTTTAATATTGCCAGTATTGATGGAACACCACTTTCAGGCGATGATTGGGTTGGTGCATTTAATGGTGATATATGTGTAGGTTCACGAAAATGGGATACCTCACAATGTGAAGGAAATGTGTGCGAAGTTCCAGTAATGGGTGATGATGGTGAATTGTATTCAGAAGGATATATGAACGACGGCGATATTCCTACATTTATAGTTTATGATGCTTCAGAAAATGAGTTTTACAATGCAATTGCCTCAGAAGAGTATCCGTGGTCAGAAAACACTCAATATGTAGCTGAAACACTCAATGTTTATCCAGATTGTTTTGGCGAACTTGGTGGCTCTGCAGAACTTGACGACTGTGGAGTCTGTGAAGGTGGAAATGCTGACA
>CAZCRK010000081.1:0-3525 GCA_964501035.1 uncultured bacterium | reverse complement strand
TGGAGTCTGTGAAGGTGGAAATGCTGACATGGATTGTGCAGGAGTTTGTTTTGGTGATGCCGAAATAGATGATTGCGGTGTATGTGATGGAAATAATTCAGACATGGATGAATGTGGAGTTTGTTTTGGTTCTGGATACACTGATAACTGTGGAGTTTGTGATGATGACCCTGATAACGACTGTATTCAAGATTGTAATGGAGACTGGGGTGGCTCTGCAGAACTTGACGACTGTGGGATTTGTGAAGGTGATAATTCCACATGTACTGGTTGTACAGATCCCGAAGCAGTTAACTTTGACCCTGAAGCAATAATATCATGTGATGATTGCTGTGATTACACATTTACTCAAGAATTAGCATTAGATATGGCAGCCAATTTGGTAAGCTTCAATGTTTTACCTGAAGAGCCTACAATTGTTAACATTTTAGAACCAATTGCTGGAAATGTATTCAGTGTTATTGGAGAAAGTAATGCAACTCAATATACTGATGATGGGCTGTGGATTGGTAGTTTAACATCTGTAGATCAATGGTCGGGTTATTGGTTATTACTCAATGAAAGTGATGTTTTAACTATTGAAGGAAATCCAACTGATCCTGGAGAGTATGAATTGCAATATGGAGCTAATTTACTTTCATATCCATTCAATGTTTCTTCTGCTATTCAAGATGCACTTCCATCTGATGTAGTTGGAACAATATATAGTGTGATGTCACAAAATGAAGTTTCTATTCTGATAGATGGTGACTGGGTTGGTAGCTTAACACATTTTATTCCAGGAAATGGATATTGGTTTAAATCAAATGAAGATATTTCATTTAGTTATAATGCACCCAGTTTTTCACGTTCTAAGGTGGAAAAAACAGTTCCTTCTGGATTTGAAGTTGCACAATCCTCAAAATGTGCGTTTTACATGATTGAATCAATTGATATTGCTGAAGAGGGGGATTGGATTGTAGCATATAATGGTGATGTAATTGTAGGTATAAGAGAGTGGAATGGAAATAATACTGATGTTCCTTCAATGGGTTCAGATAATCAATTTTATTCAGTAGGGTATTGTACAGAAGGAGAAACTCCATCTTTCAAACTTATTAAAGAAACTACAGGTGAACTCATTGATTTAGTAGGTAATGTACCTTCTTGGGAAAATAACACAGTATTGTTTGTTAATAGTTTGACAGATGAAGCCAACACCTTACCATATGATGTTAATTTAAATTCTGTGTATCCAAATCCATTTAACCCAGTAACGACAATACATTATTCAACTGAAACACAAAGTCGTGTATCACTTCAAATTTACAATGTACAGGGTCAACTTGTAGAAACTCTGGTAGATGGATTAGTGGACGCTGGCTACTATGAAATGATGTGGGATGCAAAACTGCAACCAAGTGGAATTTATTTTGTTCGATTACAATCTGCGAGTTCAATGCAGATTCAAAAGATAATGTTATTAAAATAAACAAAATTGAAATGTTTAATAATTGTAATAATGACGGGCTGTTTAGCCCGTCATTATTTTTACAAAAAATCTGCTGAAAAAATGCTGAATATGTTTTAGATTCTCACCAATGTTTTTACGGCATTTTACACTTATTTCAGTAATTTTACTCAATTTTGGAACCTTGTTTGGGAAATCCTATTCCAATTTATTATTGATGGAATTTGAAAACGTGAGTAATAATAGTGAGTTTAGTCATCTCCAGCAATCTTTACCAGACCTCATAAAGGAAAATTTTGCATTCAGACAGGATATCACTATTTCGTATGCTGGCGAACTTTTTCCATTTTTTAAATCTCCCAAGACAGAAAAAATCAGCGGACTTTTAGTTAATGGTCAGTTCACAGTTGATGGTACTGAAATTATTGTTTTGTATGAAATATTAGATATCAATACATGGGACGTTTTAGAGAAACGATCGTACTCATGCCAGGATAAAGATTTAATATGTATCCATAACGCTATGGTGTTTTCCATTGAAGAGAGTTTGAATCCGTATTTAATAGATGACGGAGATGACCAATCTTCGGGAATAAGCAAGCGTGAAACGCAACCAACCGAAACAGAAATTGAACCTAATTTACCTCGTCAAACAATTGTACATGCTTTGGATAATTTGGCCGCTGAAGCTGACTTTCATATTTCAATTAACCATCCATCCAATGACAGGGGTCAATATGGAGATAGATATTATAGAGATTTTGATGTAAAAGATTTGGTTGAACCAACTTACCCATCTATTGAAAAAAATACAGAACAGTTAATCACTTTATTAAATCAAATTCTTGTAAATCCTTATAATGTTGAAATTGGCGAGTTAGAAGCCGAACTTGATCCGTTTGATGATACAATGGCACAGTTGAATGTTCCCGTAGAATATTCGGTAAAAAGTAATTTAATTCAAGATTTATTAACGACTTTACCCCATTCAAAATTTGATAACAAAAATGGAGTCGTTATCCTTCAATTTTCAAATGAAGAATTTTTGTTTGATGACATACTATTAGATAAATTATCTCTCATGGAATATCAAGTGATTCCGCTTATTATGTTTTCTTCCAAAAGTGGAGCCCTTCAATCCATAATTTTGGATTCGTGGGAGAAAAAATATGACTATTTAACTCCCCATAATGTTTCATTTTCTCGCCAACATAAGTTTACACCTTTATTGGCAATTACTCCCGGACCAGACAATATTCAAGTAACAATTGATACGTCAACAATTTTAGCAGATTATTCTCTAAATATGGATTTACCTACCCTAGAAGACTATACTAAAATGACAGTCAAATTCTTTCACGAATCAGATTTAGATACTTACTTAACTGTTACACTTAGTAACAAATAAAAACACCTATAATTGCGTAATTTTACCCCTATTAAAATATGTTAAAGGAATTGAAATGAAGAAAATTTTACTTATTATTGCAATGTTTCTTACTACAAGTTTGATTGCAGAAGATTCAAAATTACCCACTTTAAAATTAAAGGATTTGAATAAAAAACGAGTTGAACTGGCAGATTTTTATTCCAAAGGACCTATTTTGTTAAATTTTTGGACATTGTCATGTGAACCGTGCAAAAAAGAAATGAAACATTTGAACAAATTTGCTGAAAAATATGCTGAAAATGGATTTCAGATTGTTAGTATAAACATGGATACTCCAAGAAGTATGTCCAAAGTGAAAGCATACGTAAAATCTCAGAAATATTCATTTACTGTATTGTCTGACCCTAAGTCATCTGCATTTAGAAAAGTGGGTGGAAATGTGATGCCGTATATATTAATTGTAGATTCTAAAGGTACTATTTTGAAACGCCATGTTGGATATAACCCTGGGGATGAAATAGGATTAGAAAAAGAAATTGTTGAGATTTTAGGATTGAATAAACTTGAAGGAAAAGTTGAGGATTCACCTATTGAAAAATAGAATTTTGTTTGGTTTAATTGCTATTTCCTGTTTGCTTGCGCAAGCAGATGTCAATATTACATACGAAATGAAGTATGGAGATGG
>CAZCRK010000080.1:1945-5547 GCA_964501035.1 uncultured bacterium | reverse complement strand
CAGGGTTACTTGATTTTGCAGTGCCTATGAATTATTTCAAAGATATTAATTATTTCAATACATGTATTGATTTAATGAAAAACAATTTATCACCTGAAGATAAAGATAAAATCATTATGGGAATTGCAACATATAATCAAGATGCTCAATCTTCAGCAGATAAAGTATTATTAACTCGCCTTAATGGATTTAGAGGAGTGAGTATTTTTTCATATGATTCACATAAATATAACTTAGATTGGTTTCAACCCGTGAATGATGCACTGGGTTATCCTTTCGAATATTAATATAGTCCCAAAAGTCTAAAACCCTGTAAATTATCAGAGATTACATTTTTTCTATTTATTATTAATTGAGGAACCAACATGGCTAATTCACGAATCGTGAAAGCTCCAACTGGGAGCACATTACATTGTAAAGGATGGCATCAAGAAGCTGCCTATAGAATGATTCAAAATAATTTAGATCCTGATGTGGCAGAAAACCCAAATGAACTCATTGTGTATGGTGGGCTAGGAAAAGCAGCTCGAAATTGGGATTGTTTTGATTCAATTTTAGAAACATTAAAAACATTAGAAAATGATGAAACGCTTTTAATCCAATCAGGGAAACCAGTCGCAGTATTCAAAACCCATGAACATTCTCCTCGTGTACTCATCTCTAATTCAATGTTAGTGCCAAATTGGGCAAACTGGAATCATTTCCGGGAATTAGATAAAAAAGGGTTGATGATGTACGGTCAAATGACAGCAGGTTCATGGATTTATATTGGCACTCAAGGAATTCTTCAAGGCACGTATGAAACGTTGGCTGAAGTTGCTCAGCAAAATTTTAATGGTTCCTTAAAAGGTACACTCACTTTAACAGGTGGATTGGGTGGAATGGGTGGCGCACAACCTTTGGCTGTTACAATGAATGAAGGTGTGAATATAACTGTCGAAATTGACCCTCACAGCATTAAAAGACGCTTAGAAACACGTTACTTAGATAGATCCACCAATGACATCGATGAAGCAATAAAGTTAGCTTTTGATGCAAAAGCAAAAGGTGAAGCATTATCAATTGGTTTGTTAGGTAATACCGCGGATGTTCTCCCTGAATTTGTAAAACGTGGAATTGTACCAGATATTGTAACAGATCAAACATCAGCTCATGATGAGCTTGTTGGGTATATACCTCATGGAATTTCATTTGAAGAAGCAACACAATTACGTGTATCAAATCCAGATAAATATATTGAAATGTCATATAAATCAATGGCTGTACATTGTCAGGCAATGTTGGATTTGCAAAAGATGGGATCCGTCGTTTTTGATTATGGAAATAATTTACGTGGCCAAGCTAAAGAACATGGAGGAATAGAAAATGCGTTTGATTTTCCCGGGTTTGTTCCAGCATATATTCGCCCCTTATTTTGCGATGGCAAAGGTCCATTTAGGTGGGTAGCATTATCTGGAGACCCAGAAGATATTTATAAAACCGATGCAAAAGTACTTGAGTTGTTTCCTGAAGATAAAGCACTTCATAGATGGATTAACATGGCACAAGAAAAAGTACAATTTCAAGGATTACCATCTCGTATTTGTTGGTTGGGATACAGAGAACGAAATCTGTTTGGCGAAGCAATTAACGATATGGTTGCCTCCGGAGAGTTGAAAGCTCCAATAGTTATTGGACGTGATCATCTTGATGCAGGGTCAGTAGCGTCACCTAATCGTGAAACTGAAGCAATGAAAGATGGTTCTGATGCAGTTGCTGACTGGCCTATTTTAAATGCACTGTTGAGTACAACAGGCGGAACAAGTTGGACATCCCTTCATCATGGCGGTGGTGTAGGAATGGGACTTGCAATTCACTCAGGTGTTGTTATTGTAGCTGATGGAACTCAAGAGATGAAAGAGCGATTAAATCGTGTGTTAACCAATGACCCTGGTATGGGAGTAGCACGTCATGCTGATGCAGGATATGAAAGAGCAATTAATGTTGCTAAAGATAGAATTCTTAATATTCCAATGAAAAAATGAAAACTAAAATTACTAATATTGGTTCAATTGTAACTTATTCACCTCAAACTAAAGAAGTGCAATCGATTTCTGATGCTGAAATTCTAATTGATGATGGTCATATAATTGAGATTTCTCCAAGTGTAAACGATGCTGAAATTGAAATCAATTCTGATGGTGCATTACTCACTCCTGGTTTTGTAGATTCACATACACATCCAGTTTTTTATGGAAACCGAGCAAGTGAGTTTAAAATGCGAGTTTCTGGTAAAACATACGAAGAAATTGCAGATGCTGGTGGTGGAATTGTTTCATCCATAAATGGAGTGAGAAATGCTACTGAAGATCAACTTTTTGATGAATCCATCGAAAGAGTAAATTTCTTTTTGGGACATGGAACAACTACAATTGAAGCAAAATCTGGATATGGTTTAACCGTTGAAGATGAGTTAAAGTCTCTAAGAGTAATTAAACGCATGAATGAAGCATCTTCATTAGATATCATTCCAACATTTTTAGGTGCGCACGATTTTCCACCCGAATTTAAAAATAATACGAATGGTTATATTGATTTAATTTGCAATGAAATGATTCCGCAAGTTGCTGAAGAAAAATTGGCGGTCTTTTGTGATGTGTTTTGTGAAATTGGATATTTTACTGTGAAACAATCTCGAAGAATATTAGAAACAGCAATATCTTTTGGCTTACTACCACGTCTTCATGCAGATGAATTTATCGATTCAGGAGCAGCAGAACTTGCGGGTGAAATTGGTGCTGTTTCTGCAGATCATTTAATGGCAGTAAGTGATATTGGAATAAAATCTTTAGCTCAGGAAAATGTAATAGCTACTTTATTGCCTGGAACAACATTCTTTTTGGGTAAAGATACTTATGCTAATGGTAAAAAGATGATTGATGCTGGTTGTGATATAGCTCTTGCTACTGACTTTAATCCGGGTTCTTGTACCCTACAATCAATACCAATGGTTATGTTTTTGGCAACTCAATATTGCGGACTTTCAGTAGATGAAGCATTTATTGCATCAACATATAATTCTGCCAAATCTCTAAAATTGGAATCTAATACTGGACTCATACAAGAAGGATATAAAGCAGATTTGATATTTTGGGAAATTAACTGTCTTGAAGAGATACCGTATTGGCTTAACTCAGCTCGAATCCTAAATGTCATGAAAAATGGAGAGTTGATAGGGGAATAACGGAAAATTGTATGAGTAGTGGCAGATTTCGTGGTAATTTCCCGTCAAACCGCTAAGTTGTTTGAACGAGCTACAAACCTTGATATTTAGTATATCACCTGCCATTACTTATACAAAATGTTGGGCTTTCGTGCTTTATTGTTCTTTATACAAATCGGAAATTAAACCTAGTTTTTCTTTAAATTCAGCAGGCATATTTTCATTAAAATAAGCAACCTTAATTCTTTTTGTATTATTATCAAGTAATTTGTAATCTAAATTGTTTTTCCAATTATAACGAATAGATTTTGCGTGGGTGTCTCTTTTAGGATTACCCACAGGAAATAAGACTTTCCCTGCTTTTAAAACATCTTTATCATAAATTGGGAATAAAGCTCCG
>CAZCRK010000080.1:0-1935 GCA_964501035.1 uncultured bacterium | reverse complement strand
CGTTAGGCATACTTAGAATATTGATATTTAAAATCTCTAAGTTTTGTTCTTCATATAGAATAGTTATAAAATATGTTAAGCAAATTTTTTGGGAACCATCATCTAAGGTGTAAAAATGGGGCAGAGCAGCTTCTTCATATATTTTTTCTCTATTACTAACTAACAGTTTTCCATTGTAGCTATTTTGGTTATTCCCAACAAAAATATCACCCGTATAATCTCCAATGTTTCTAGTTTGTACTGTTTTCAAATCAATGTGGATAAAAGCGTCATCTACTTCAAAAAACAAATCAGATCCTATGGGTGCTGAATTTGGTTGCCCAATACCTTTCCCATTTAGAAGTGAATAAACGATTCTTTCAGCACCAGTTGCAAAGTCAGATATTCCTTTACCTTCTTCATTGGGATCCCATTTATGGTACCAGTCATTTTTAATCTTATATTTAGATTTAAATCCAAGAAGGAGTTCATCCTCTGCAAATTTTAAGAAATAATAGTATTTGTTAAGATACTTTTGTTCTAATTTCTCTATATCTTTTCGTTCCATTTAAATTAATTTCTTTTTGAGATTTCGTTTTAAATACTTCCAGCTCATTTTTTATTTCTACTGCAATTCTGTTTGCTAATAAGACTGGAACAGCATTTCCAATTTGCTTATACATATTTCCTATACTACCTTTAAATACAAAGTCATCAGGAAATGTTTGAATAATAGCACACTCTCTAACAGACATTCTTCGCTCTTTATTAGGGTGAATTTCAGGTCCTGTTGCAGTAATTGTGTCACTAGGTTTTTCCCAATTATTTATTCTTAATGATTGTTCAAATTTGATTTCTTTCAGTTCCATTTCTGTAACAAGTTTATCAAATTTATCGTCAAACCCGAGAATTTTCTTTAGTTCCCACCAGTCTTTGGGATTAGGAATACTTCCTGAATTATTATCTTTTCTAAACCAATGTCCAGCCGTATGTGCGTATCCAAAATGCTCATCAACTTTTTTAGTAGTCCATCCACTCTTATTTCTCCAATATTTCAAATAATCACAAACGTCATGTTGATTAACTTTGTATTTTCTCCCCCAAAATTTATCAGCAACATTTGTTCTTGCATTATGATTATGAATAGTTACACCATCTATGTCAAAAGAACAAAAACGAGTTCTAACATCTGTCAGATGATTAACGACATCTTTTACAGATACAAAAGGTTTAAGATTATTATCAAATAAATTGTATTCCTCTCCATGTGTTTTTTTTGGGAAAGGATTGTTTACTCCAAGTCTATTTCCAATAATAACAACTCTTTCTCTGTGTTGTGGCACCCCATATTCTGATGCTTTTAAAAGGCGATATTCTACATTATAACCAAGTTCTCTAAAATCATTCAGTATCATGTCCATTACCTGACCTTTCTGCATAGACAAAAGTCCTTTAACGTTTTCTGCAACAAAAAATTTAGGACGTTTGTCTCTAATCAATCTTATCATTTCCAAATACAAGAAGTTTCTTTCATCTTCCATACTTCTTTTAGTATTCGCAACAGAAAACCCTTGACAAGGAAAACCACCAAGTAAAATATCAAAGTTATCAGGTATTTCTGAACTAGGTATTTTTGTTATATCACCATAAATGATATGGTTACCAATATTTGTTTTATAAGTTTCAACAGCTTCTTTAAAAAAGTCATTAGCCCAAACAACCTCAAATCCTGCTTGAATGAAACCTAAGTCAAGACCTCCGCAACCAGAAAATAAACTTGCCACTGTATATTTTTTACTCATACTACAAAAATAATCCATATTTTTCTATTGTGTAACTTTAGCCATTAAAAGTTTCAATCAGGTTTTTAACAATTTTCGATATTGGTTCACTTGCATGAAGCCCAACGTTCGTGTAAACCCTATTGTGTTTATTCCTCCGCATTGGCTGTGTATG
>CAZCRK010000079.1:0-5683 GCA_964501035.1 uncultured bacterium | reverse complement strand
TGATGATTGTTTCTCAAATTACCATGACTGTAACGGAGTATGTGACGGTGATGCGTATATAGATAATTGCGGAACATGTGATAATAATTCTGAAAATGATTGTGTGCAGGATTGTACTGGTGAATGGGGTGGAACAGCTGAAATAATCACAGTTTGTTATGATGCTGACTTAGACGAATATGGTGACCCTTTAACTGAGCAAGAAGTTTGTGATGCATATCTTGAAACAGGTTGGTTGGAAGATTGTTCTGATGAAAATGACAGCATTTATTGTGAATCTAATTTTATTGATAATTGTGATGTTTGTGATGGAGATAACTCGTCATGTACTGGTTGTTTAGACCCTAATGCTTCCAACTATGACCCAACAGCTATTTTTGCATGTGATGATTGTTGTGAATATGTAGAGCAAAATATTGATTTAACATCGGGTTGGAATATGATTTCACTCAATGTGAATCCAATAGATGAAACATTATTTGATATATTAACCCCAATTCATGACCAAATGCTGTTGGTGATTGATGAAACAGGGTCAGCAATTTTTCCAAACCCAGACCAAACCTGGGCTGATAATATTGGACAATGGTTTAACAGTGAGGGCTATTTATTAAAAATTGATGGTGACCAAGTGTTAAATATTCAATCTCAAGGAATTATAGATTTACCCTTAGATATACAATTATCAGCAGGATGGAATATCATTTCATTTCCAATCCAAAATACAGATGGCCAAAATATTGTAGATGTTTTTTCATCATTGGTGGACAATGTTTCATTATTTAAAGTGATAAACGAGGGTGGTCAAGTGTATGTGCCAGAAACAGGATTGAATTCAATTGGAGGTATGTTCCCTGGAGAAGGCTATTACGTAAATGTGTATGATGATGAAGTTTTATCAATAAATGAGTCAAATGTTGTATTTACGCATGAGTTTCAAAACAATCAAAATAGAACTGAACATTTTGAACCAGTTTGGTCAGGGAATCCTTTTTCACCAATGCCTATTCAAGTATGGTCGGCAAATTGGGATGGCGAACCACTCGAATCAGGTGATGAAATTGGAATATTCGATGGTGATATTTGTGTAGGTGCATATACGGTACCTGATGGAGGATTTACATCTGCTGAAATTGTCACTTCTAAAGATGATGGGTCTGGTAATGGATTTACAGAAGGAAACTCAGTCAAAGTAAGGGTTTGGAGAGAGTCTGCTCAAGTAGATATTGATGCTGATATTACTACGTTTACAAATGAAGGTGGTCAAAATATTTCAGCTGTTTTTGAAGCGTTATTAATTCCTAATATGGAAATTGAAGTTGTAGCACCATCAACACCTAGTTCATTTTCTGCAACAGGTGGAAGTAATCAAGTAAGTTTGAATTGGAATAGCTCTTTTGATGGAAATTACAATACATATTTAGATGGTCAATCAACACCAGCTATTTCTTACAAAATTTTAAGAGATGATATAGAAATTGCAGTGGTAGAGCCAAGTAACTATTTAGATTTAGGTTTAGATAATAATACTGTTTATACATATCAAATTCAAGCTGTATCGGTGGTTGGAGAGTCTGGTTTTAATATCCAAAATGCTCTAACTAAACCTGGAACGCCAATAATTACATTAACTGCAGGTGAAAATCAAATTCACATAGATTGGGAAGATCCTGAACCAACGGGTGATGGTGATGAAATTAACTATTTATTAGATAGAATTTGGGTGGTTGGAGACGAGTCCTACAATGTAGAGTTAACATCAGAAAATTATATTGAACAATTTTTTACAGATATTGGTTTGTTAAATTCAACTGAATTTGGATATTCTGTTACAGCTCACAATTCTTCGGGATATTCGGACCCATCTGAACTCGTTTTTGAGTTTACTTTACCGCCAAATCCAGGTGTACCGGAAGTGGTTGAAAATGTGGAATTAGAACCGATTCAAACCATTGATCCACCCGATAACAATATAATTGTATCATGGGGTTCAACGATAGGATCTGATTTTTATCGAGTATATGAATCTGCCTTATTGATTGCTGAGGATATTACAGATTTGTCATTTACTCAAACGGGATTAGAAAATAGCACATTGTATCAGTACAACGTGGTTGCTGTAAATGATTACGGGGAGTCTGCTCCATCAGTTTTAGAAAATGTTGAAACCTTCGGTGAAATTGCTCCACCAATCCCTCCATCTTTTGCTTTAACAGCAAATCAAAATAGTGTGGATTTATCTTGGGAGGCATCAGAAGGTTATGGATATCCTGTTGGGGGTGATGCAGTTAGTTATGATATTTATAGAATTACTACGGATGATTTCGATGCAAACAATATTGACGAGGGTGATATTATTGGGTCTTCTAGTGGACTATCATTCACTGATTCAAATCTTGAAGATGTGACACAGTATTGTTATGCGGTTGCGGGTGTTAATAGTGAGGGACTTTCTGGTGAGTTAACAGATATTTATTGCGTAATAACACATATTTCAGAGGCACCTTCTACTCCTACTAACATACTGGCTACTGGAGGCAACCAGCAGGTGTCAATTTCCTGGGATGCTTCGTCCGGCTCTACTCCTTTAACATATCAAGTTTATAGATTTGATAATGTGTATATTGGAGAGACTTCCTCGACGTCTTTCTTAGATGTTGGATTAGCAAAAGACACAGAGTATTATTATTCTATTAGTGCTTTTAATGAGTTAGGAGTTTCAGAGCCTGGTATTTCTAATATCACTACCACAACAAGCCAAGCATCTATCCTTGCGCCATTCGCACCTGTAAATATTACTGCAGAATTAACAGTGTTTAGTAGAACTGATAATGTTATTGATGGACAAGTTGACGTAGCATGGGAATCAGAACAATTTGAAACCGATCCGTTTGAATTGGCATATCAGGGAAATCCCTATCAACCAATGACAATAATTATAACGGAAGCATTTTTTGAAGATGTACCATTAAGTGATGGTGATGTTATTGGTGTATATGATGGTGAGTTATGTGTTGGCAAAGGTACATATCCTTTACCAAATGGACAAATTTCAGCAAGTAAAGATGATGGGTCTGGAAATGGGTTTACAGAAGGGAATAATGTATTTTTCAAAGTTTGGCTTTCTAGTACTCAAAATGTGGTAACAGCAATTGAATCACCAACAGTTTCGTTTTCAGGACTTGGTTTAGAATATGTGAGTATTGCATCGGTCTCTGATACGTATAATGTGTATAGGAATGGTGTAATTTTAGAAGAAAATGTTAGTTCTTTACAATTTATTGACACATCGCTCGAAACTGAAATGGAATATTCATATTTAGTTACAGCCGTCAACATATTGGGTTCAATATATGAATCTAATCCTTCTGAATTTGCAACGATTAATACATTTGAAGAACTAGGTAACCCACCTGTAATTGCAGATATCGGAAACCAAATTATTGATGAAGATACTGAATTAGAAATTGAGTTAAATGCTACGGATCCTGATGATGATAGTATTATATTTTTCTCTCGACCTGTTGATGATGATGCTCCAGTTTCATGTTTTGTTGACGGTACAGAGTTAACTGTTATTCCACATGCAAATTATCATGGTGAGTTTGAAATTCAAGTTATTGCCTATGATGATACCGTTTATTTTGAATCAAACACATTAACTGATACAACAACATTTGTTTTGGATGTTCTATCCATAAATGATGCACCTATCGTGTTAAATCCAGTAGATGATGTGTTCGTATATCAAAATTCACCTTCAATGGAATTTGACATATCAGACGTGTTTCATGATGTTGATGAATTTATTATGAATGATGACGCATTAACAATAAGTGTTAGTATTGAAGATGTTTCATTGGCAACCCCTAGTATATTCAACGATACACTTTTAATCGATTTTAACCAAGGTGTATTTGGCGAAACAAATATTATTCTTTCTGCTGAAGATATTTTTAACAGTGAAGCATCAGATACAATTCGTCTTATTATTGATTCTGAGTTATCAAATTTAGATGAATTGCCTGAAATGTTTGGTTTGTCAAATGCATATCCAAATCCATTTAATCCAACAACATATTTTACAGTTCAAATTCCTATTCATGCAGATGTTGAAGTTAATGTGTTAAACATCCATGGAAAAATTGTCGATGAAATATATTCAGGGGAATTGTCATCTGGAGAGTACAAAATGATTTGGGTTGCTGATTACTATCCAAGTGGTGTTTATTTTCTTCAACTTTTAACTCAAAAAGTCCAAACCACACGCAAAATAATTTTAATGAAGTAGTGTAAAAAATAATTACATATTATTATCTTGAACACAATATTATTTGTTAAGTATTTTCAAAGCTGAATTTTAAATGCATTTTGAACACTAAGCAGTATATTTTGATTAATGCAACGCATAATTTTTTCTGAAAGGAACTTACTTTGAAAGCTTTATATTCGCTTCTTTTTATTTCATTTTTCATCTTTATTGGATGTGAAGAAGACCCTGTAGTAATTGAAAATAATCAAACAGTTAATATTAATACATTGAATGCCTCTAATGTTGGCAATGGCAATACAGATGAATTGCAAGATTATTTTTATGATTTAGATGACAATATTGATATTCGATATAATGTATATAATAATGCAAAAATTGAGACTCCTCTACTTTGGGGTGAAGAAGATACATTAAATTTCAGAACCTTTCCAGACTTTCATGTTATTTATTTAGACTCTAGTAATTATTCTGATTTTACCGATCGTTTAGAGGGTGAACCGTATATTGATTTGAATGGAAACGGTACCTGGGATGAAAATGAAAGTTTCACTGATATGAACTTTAATGAGGTTTGGAATGGGGAAGATGAAGAGTTCTCAATTGAAGATACAGTTATTATTGCTGAGGGAAAATCTGCACAAGAAACTATTTCTACAGTAACATGGACTCCAAATGAGGAAGGAGATGCAAATTTATCTAGATATAATATATCTACTCAATTGATTTTATCACCAGAAACAACTATTGATTATGTTGATGATTATACTGTTACTTATTCTCATTCTGCTCTTTTTGATTCTTATCAGGACTCCACCCTGTTTATTGATGTTTCTGTTTGGGAAGAAAATATGATTGAAACATATTCAGAAACTGATTTTGTGTTTGAAGCAGAATATGAAGTTGAAGATGTTGTTTCAATAAGTGATAATAAATTATTTTTCAGAGAAAACACAGATTGTAATGATAATGGTATTTGGGATGAAGTTGCTGAAACATTTACCGATTCTAATGACAATGGAATATGGGATGAAGGTGAAGAATTTGTTGACCTAGGTAATGGTGTGTTAGATTCAGCTGAGCCTTGGGATGATATGAATGGTGATGGTATTTATGACCTAAATGAATCTTTTTTAGATAGAAACTGTAACGGAATTTGGGATGCTGCTGAAACTGAGGATGTTGGAAATGGTATTTGGGATGGTATTGAAAGTTACACTGACTTTAATAATGATGGTATCGTTACCTCAGATGAGTTGTTCGTTATAAATCAAGAAGATGTTGCAAAAACTATCCTGGTTACATATGAAAACGAACCCGAAGGCAAAGTGATGACCGATATAGATTATGAGAGCAACAATGTTCTTGAAGATAAATGGGGTAATACTTTTGAAATATTAACCTCTTCTACGG
>CAZCRK010000078.1:0-5984 GCA_964501035.1 uncultured bacterium | reverse complement strand
GCTGGCACACAGAACTGATTCCTGCATTGGACCAACCGATGACAGAACTGGAACGCAATGCTGAGTTTTTTCAGCAATTATCGGGGAAATCACATCAAGTTGATTATCCTAAGCTGAAGTTTCCTCGCATTGTATCCTCAATCACCTGGAAAAATAGAGAATACTATGTGTTGTTTCCCGGCGCCGGTGCTACTCTAAGGCGATGGCCAGTTGAATTTTTCGCTGAAATAGCCAATCGAATTTTTGATAAAACTGGTCTAACAGGTGTTTTAGACGGTCTGCCAAATGAAAAATGTCTGGCAAATTCCATACAAGACCTGTCAAAAGCACCTCTGGAATGGGCTGGAACAAGATTGGGTGAATTACCAGAACTTCTGAAATATGCAAAGTTTTTGGTAAGCGGTGAGACAGGTGCAGTTTATATTGCGGCTGCTGTAGGGACTCCGGTTGTTTGTATCTTGGGAGGAATTGATTTTGGACGTTTTCTCCCGTATCCGGAGTTAGCCGGAGAAGAACTTGTATTAAAAACTGTTTCTTATCCAATGCCATGTTTTAGTTGCCATGCAAAGTGTATTTATCCACTGAAAAAAGGCGAGCCCGCCCCATGTATCACAAATGTCAGCGTTGATGCAGTTTGGAATGAAGTTGAAAAAATAATTGAAGCTAAGGTTAATTGAGCTGACGAAGCCAACATTTCCTACACAGGAATCCTGAGCGGGGATTTCGGTGTCCATATAGGTGTCTATCAGCCCTGAAATTCAGTACTATTTGGTAACACATGTTCTTTGATACATTCCAACAAAGACCAAATCCAATTTACTTATTTGATAAAAGACTCAATTATTATGGACGTAATAATAGCTCAGAAATCCCTAATATGATAATTCTATTGAGCGTGTCATTTGGGGGTATAAATGGGGGTATATTTACATATAGTAAAATATTTATAATATAATATCAATAGTTTAATGTCTAAATGTGGATGACTCCCTCTCCGCCACATCTTACAATGAGAGCCCATCTCATTGATATTACTATATAAATATTTATTAGAAATTTTGCCTGTGGGACAGGTATGAAAAACAAGAATTTTCACTATTTAAATCAACTCACTTTTATCGGATTCCTGCTGGTGTGAGTGCATAGGTATCCTTCCCATAAGCCATGAATTTTACAAATGGACGAGCTAAAATTTCAAAATTTTCTTCATTGTATTCATTAACCAAAGAAGTCAATTCCCATGGATCATTAAATGAGTTGAAGATATCAATAAATTCATAATCCCTTTGATAAATAATTTTGACTCCTGTTGAACATTGCATTGAGAAAAATTCTTGATAGGTCGCAATGCCAAAAATACATCTATCTTTGTATCGTTCTTTTAATTTTAATTCACTCACAAAAGAGATCCCATGTAAAACTTCATCATGTTCGATACCTAATAACTCTTCCAAGGAAGGCCTTACGTCGATAAGAGAATAAATGTTTGAAACTTCGGATGTATTAACTCCTGGCAATTTGATCAAAAATGGTATTTGAAGATTGGCATTGTCAGTTCTGGAATATGAAGCTAGACCACGGTGCTTATCCAAACCTACTCCATGATCTGAAGAAAAAATGATAATTGAATCTTCATAAAGACCCAATTCTTTTATTCTCTCGAGAATATTCCCAAATTCTCTATCTGCCTTGAAAAGAAGTGTATCATAAATATCCTTTACCTCCTTACCGAAAATCAACTCATCCTCCGGTAAATCAAATGGATCATGGCCACCAAGTAGGTGAAAATAAACAAATATAGGTCTGTCGGTCGATTCTTCTATATTTTCTTTGATTTTTTCCCAATCACTATCCTTGGTTCCGAGGTAAGACAATGCTGATTCTTGATGACAGTGAGATTCCTGATCCGAAAAAGTAACTGTATTGATTACAGTAGAAAGCAAAAATTTATAATTCCTTTTCTTGAATGATAAACAAAGTGTATCTCTAGTCTCACTCGACAAGGTTGGGTAATTCCCTACATACTTTCCAGTAAATAATGATGCTACACCTTGAAAAGTAGCGGAACTTGTGGAATAAAAATTTTTGAAAATTACAGCTTCTTTAGCAAATTTTTCTAGAACAGGAGAAGTATTTTTTGAGTGACCATAAACTGAAAGACGCCGAGCATATGTTGCATCAGAAAGAATAACAAAAATATTTGGGGGGTTTAAATAATAATCATTGGCTTTTGTGTTGGGTTCGTTCTTTGAAAAATTTTTAAATACATCTCTTAAATCAGGTCTTGATTCAAGAGATAATTCTTTAATTGATTTTTTCAAATTCCGAAATTTTTCACTCTGTTCTCTCTCTAGATCTAGTCCAATAGAACTAAGAATATTTCTACTTCGATTTGTGTAAAATCTTGAAGTCAATCTGTTTAATTCAAGATTAATAGTCCAGTTCTTTTTGTAAAAAAATACCCCTGGAACTATAGCAAGAATTATTAAAATCGTAGCTATTAATTTGTAAAAAACCGGGTTACCAATTCGCTTTACAAATCTAACAATAATCCCTAATACCAACCAAAAGCAAAAAAATGGGAAAATAACATTCAAAATATCATAAATGAATTCAATTAATAGATTCTGACCCGATTGGTATAGCCAGCCATAAAGTTCACGGAAGAAAAAGATAATTATCGGAGCTTTGATCCAAAATTTACTATGAGTCAAGATTTTGTGTAATGAATTTAGTTGAGAAAAAAAAGAAACACTGAGTTGAATCCTTCCAATAATAAGTAACAAAATATTGCACAGTAATCCGGAAATCATAAATGGGACCGAAATTAGTTTTAGTTGAATAATAAAGGAAGCAAAAGTTCTAGCAAAGTATAGATAGAAAAATGCAAACAAAATTAAAAGTAATAGAAACAGAAAAAGACCTTCAAAGATATTTCTATTCTTTACGATTTTATTTAGTAAAAAATGGAATCCACAAAAAAACGGGAAGAAGAAAAGTAGCCCAGTCATTATTAATACAGAGGACAAACTTTGAATATAAAAGTAATGTTTTATACTCACATGAGGGAATGGAATTTGTATCGTCATTAAGAAGAAACCTGAAAAAAACACTACTATTGCAAGTGTCGACAAAGGATAAAGTTCAAGTACAGTAACTTTATGATACATATTCTTTTCAATTCCACAGCTTTTGTTGGATTTACCTAATAAACAAAGCAACAGCGGGTATAAAAATACTAACCACCAAACTTGTCCTACCCAGACAAAAATTCCCATAACAACACATATAAATGTTAAGAGGTATTTGTTTTCTTTTCTAAATAAAATACTTAAGATCATAACACTAGAAATGGTTATGGATAAAATCTCAATCGAAGTTCGATTATGATAAATCGCATCTAGATATTCATTATTCCCCTCGGGCAAGAAATTATGGACTTTGTCGATAGTAAAATGAATTAACCCTAAGATTTGGATTGTAAGGGTAATTAAGAGTGGATATTTTATATTTTGAATAGTCTTAAACATTTATATTTTTTGTTGATAGATAAAAGCTCAATATATTATAATTGAGATCCTGAGTGTTTCCAAAACTAAGTTAAAGATTAGGTAAATCTTAGTACTTCCTGGAAAATAAATTTGATTTATTTTAATTTCTTCAATTTACTATTTTTTGTTTATGAGTCCATATAAATACAGGTGTTTGGATGAGTCAATAATGTTGCCATTCTTAAATAAGAATGTCTTTTCGGTTCTTCATCGTCATATTCCTTATGGTGTACCTGCAAACTACTTAACATTAGTATCAATCGTTGTAATTTGGTCTTGTTTTTTATATTTCATAGGCATCGATACTCCTAATGATACTGAAATCATTATCGCTTTTTTTGTAATAATCATCTATGTTATTTTTGATCATTTTGATGGACTACAGGCAAAAATAACTGGAACGGGGTCTCCCCTTGGTGAATTTTTAGACCATTACAGTGATGTATTCAACGGATCCATTATCATTTATCTTTTTTTTCGAATTCTTCAAATCGAGCTTGACTGGATTTTTTATTTAGCCATTTGGAGCAACCTTGTTGCCTTTACTGTGACCTATTTGGAGCAGAGTATAAAAAAGGAATTGTATTTTGGAAAAATAGGGTCACTGGAAGGTGTTGTCATCATTCTCCTGATCCTTTTGAGTTTTTTGACATCTCAAGGAAAAAGATTTTGGTTGGAATACACAATAATGGACATGCCAGTCTATGCATTTTTGTTATTAGGGTTGATTTTGGGTGTGATATATACGGTTGCTGGAAGTATAAAGCGTTTGCAACACATACCTAAGTCTTTCATCCATTACCTTTTGATGGGGTCTATATTACTCTTTCTTTGCATTTATTATCAAATAAGTTGGTATGTTGCCTTTCTTGCTATCAATGTCTATTCGTCTGATTTCATACTCAAATCCATGAAATCTCATCTTCTTGATACAGAGATTCCTAAACCAGACCTTTTTATTTATGTGCTCTTCCTGTTTCTGATCTTTCAGTCATTTTTCAAATATGAACAACAGATTTGTTTTATGGTCTATGGATTGTTAGTTGCCGCTAGAATCTTATGGGAAATGATCCAAATTTTTTCTAAATTCAGTAATTACTGGAAATGGTGGAATCTGAATTGAAAGGTAAGCTAATTCAATTGAAAAGTTTGAAAATCAGTCCCATCATCTCTCGCAAGTAAATCTACCTAATTCTTTGCAATCATTCACTTCACAAGTAAAATTACAAATTCTTGCAAAAAAATAGATTGATATTAAATATTGGATTCTTCTAAATCAACCAATTAGAAATCCAAATGACACATCTATTCATTCTTCCCTCCTTACTCCTTTTGTATGGAGAGAAGAATCTTCTACTTCAAGATTCTGGATTTGATTTGGTCAGAAATCGATTTGAAAATCTTTTTTTGAATGTTCATGAAATCTTGTTTACCCCGCAATTCTAAGAAAACACTGCTAATGTCAATGATTAGGGCCATTCATTATTTGAAGCAATCATGATCCAGCCCACTTTAATCATTTTTTTAAACAGATTACATAACAGGGGGGAATATTGATTAAACTTGTTCTAGTTGAAAACTTATATTTATTGATTAAACTATTATAATAAAACCAGCGTTTCAAAATTTGATTATAATATTTATTTGCAGGGATTAATTTCATTATGTTTCCACAATACGGCAAAGTAACTATTTTTCCTTGATCTTTACTAAAATGTAATACTTTTTCCCATATTTCGTCTAATGGATAAATTATAGGATTGCAAGGTATCATATTTAATATAAAATCATATGATAATGGTTGTTTATAGTCACAAAAATCCATTCTATGTATTGTAACTCTTCCGTCTTTTTTAAATTTATTTCTAGCTTTTAATACATTTTGCTTGTTTATTTCAACGCAATTGATTGAGTCAAATGGTCGTAAATATTTAACAATCTCATGTGTTACATTACCTGTTCCTGAACCGCATTCTAAAATTTTTATTGAATTATTTTCATTTTTTTCAATAACTTCAATAAGTATATCAACTACCATAGATATAGTATTTTTTGAATAGTCAAATAATTTACCTTCTTTTAAAATTGAAAACATTATAATTTTTTCCTGATTTAATCAAAAATTCTTTATTATTTTAACTCGAAATTATTGGCTTAAATTGATAGTTAATTCTATTAACAAACTTTCATATAAAGAAGTAGATTCCTATATAAAAGAAACTTTGGAAAACTAAAAAACCAACCTATCTTCTCCTGTGAATAATTTCCACTTCTTCTTCACAGTCAGACACCCTCCACAACCTAGCCTAGGGATTTTCTACAAACACCAACGATTTATCAGTGATCAATACTGAGACCTAGGAATAAATTTTATAGACTTATCCTTTGCCTTCTGTCTTTTGCCGCAGTTCAGCAATTCGGTCCCGCAATTCC
>CAZCRK010000077.1:0-6006 GCA_964501035.1 uncultured bacterium | reverse complement strand
CCCCAATAGCAATGGAGAAAGAGCTTCGTTTTGCTATACGTGAAGGTGGTCATACAGTTGGTGCTGGTGTTGTAACTGAAATTATTGAGTAAGGAAATAGTAATTGGCTGGAAATAGTAAAAGAAATCATGTGATTCTTGCTTGCGAAGAGTGTAAGCGTAGGAATTATACTACTTCAAAAAATAAGCGATTGCATCCTGAACGAGTTGAGTTTACTAAGTACTGCCGATGGTGTAAAAAGCATGTACTGCATAAAGAAACTAAATAGTTTTTTTATTCAATAGTAGGTGAGTAGTTCAATTGGTAGAGCATCGGCCTCCAAAGCCGGGAGTTGTGGGTTCGAGTCCTACCTCACCTGCAATCTACTTTAGGAGTGTGTGAATAATATGTTTGCAAAAATATCAGAATATTTTAATAGTGTACAAACAGAAATGAAACGTGTTACTTGGTTGTCTAAAAATGAAATGTTTGGATCAACTGTGGTGGTAGGTGTTTTTTCAATTGTGATTGCTATATTTTTATTCGCTATTGACTTTGGGTTGACAGAAATAGTTTCTCGAGTTTTAGGGGGTAAATAATTCCATAATGGAATGGTATTCTTTAAGAGTTATTTCTGGTAAAGAAAAAAACACAGAAGAAAACATTTTACGAGATGTTGAAGAAATGGGATTGAGTGCATTGGTTGGTGAAGTATTTGTTCCATATGAAAAAGTCGTTGAAATGCGAAATAATAAAAAAAGAATTCGCGACAAAATGTTTTTTCCTGGCTATATCTTGATAAATATGGATATGAACAAGGAAACAAAATACGCTGTGGAAAATGCAGCTGGTGTTATAAATTTTGTTGGTCCTAAAGGCGGTTTGCCTGTTCCCTTAAGGGAAGATGAAATTAAAAGAATTTTTGGAGAAGTAGAACGTAAAGAGGGACGAGAAGTTCTAGAGACTCCATTTAAGAAAGATGATCCAGTAAAAGTTATTGCTGGACCTTTTATTGATTTTACTGGTTTTGTAGAAGAAGTAAATGATGATAAGCAAAAGGTGAAAGTGGTTGTTTCCATTTTTGGAAGACCAACACCGGTTGAATTAGATTATTTTCAAGTTGAACTAGAAAAATAGGTATTATAAGTAATGGCTAAAAAAGTTGTAGGTTTTATTAAACTTCAAATTCCAGCTGGGAAGGCAAATCCAGCACCTCCTGTTGGTCCTGCTTTAGGTCAGCATGGTGTTAATATTATGGAATTTTGTAAAGCATTCAATGCTAAAACACAAGAGCAATCTGGAAACATAATTCCTGTTGAAATAACGGTATTTGGAGATAGGTCATTTACTTTTATTACGAAAACGCCACCTGCTGCAGCTTTGTTGATTGATGCTGCTGGTTTGAAAAAAGGTTCAGGTGAGCCGAATAGAGAAAAAGTTGGGAAAGTTTCAAAATCTCAAGTTAAAGAAATCGCTGAATTAAAAATGCCAGATTTAAATGCATTTGATGTGGATGCTGCGATGAGAATGATTGAAGGAACAGCTCGAAGCATGGGCATTGTCGTAGAAGGTTAGGTTTTAAATGAATAAACGATATAATAATAATTTAGCAAAAGTTGACCGGTTTAAAGAGTATGATATTGAAAATGCAGTTTCGATTGTAAAATCAATGGATTGTGCAAAATTTGATGAAACAGTTGACTTGTCAGTTAATTTGGGTGTTGACCCAAAGCATGCAGATCAAATTGTTAGAGGTACGGTGTCGATGCCTCATGGAACTGGTAAAGATGTTAAGGTGCTTGTTTTTGCAAAAGGTGAAAATGTTAAAATTGCTGAAGATGCAGGTGCTGATTATGTTGGTTCTGATGAATATGTTACAAAAATTAAAGATGGTTGGACTGAAATCGATGTAATCGTTTCTACTCCTGATATGATGGGTGAAGTAGGGAAATTGGGTCGTGTTTTAGGTCCACGTGGATTAATGCCGAATCCAAAATCAGGCACAGTGACGAATGATGTTGCTAAAGCCGTAAAAGATGTTAAGGCAGGTAAGATAGAATTTCGTGTTGATAAGGATGGTGGTATTCATGTTGGTTTGGCAAAAATATCGTTTGATGAAAATCAAATTGTGGATAATGTTCGTGCATTTATGGATGCGATCATGAAAGCAAAGCCAACAGCAGTTAAGGGGACTTATTTAAAGAAAATCACTTTATCATCTACGATGGGACCAGGTTTAAAACTTGATAAATCAAGTGTAGTTCAATAAGGGATTAATATGCCAACACCACAAAAAATTCAAATTGTTGAGGAAACATCTAAAAGATTTAAAGAATCTTCTGGAATTTATTTCACTAAATACACGGGAATGAATGTTTCTCAAGCAACTGATTTAAGAAGAAAATTCAAAGACAATTCGATTGAATACGTAGTTACTAAAAACACATTAACTAAAATTGCTGCTGATAATGCAGGGTATGAAAAAGGTGTGTTTGATAAAATTTTAGATGGACAAATTGGAATTGCCTATGCAAAAGAAGATCCAACTGCTCCTGCAAGGGTGTTAAAAGACTTTGTTAAAGAAAATAAAGCTTTTGAGGTGGTTGGTTTATATTTTGAAGGTGAGTTGTTTGATCCTGAAAAATACAAAGAATTAGCAAATCTTCCTACTAAGGACGTTTTGTTAGCAAAGTTCGCAAGTGCATTGAACCAACCTATGACGACATTGGCTGGTACATTAAATGGTGCTATGAGTAAACTTGCGGGGACACTTGATAGTCTAAAGAACACTAAATCCTAAGATAAATTCCAGGAGAAAAAGAAAATGGCTGAATTAAAAAGAAAAGATGTATTAACCTATTTAGAAAATGCAAACATGTTGGAAATATCTGATTTAATTAAAGATATTGAAGATAAATTTGGTGTAACTGCTGCAGCTCCTGTTGCTGTTGCTGGTGGTGCGGCTCCTGTTGCTGAAGCTGCTGAAGAAAAGACTGAATTTGATGTTGAGCTGACTGGTGTTGGTGAGAAAAAAATAAACGTAATTAAAGTGATTCGTGAAATTACTTCACTTGGTTTGAAAGAAGCTAAAGCTATGGCTGATGGTGCTCCATCTGTTGTTAAAGAAGCTGCTTCTAAAGACGAAGCTGAAGAAATTAAAAAGAAATTAGAAGAAGCAGGTGCATCAGTTACTCTTAAGTAATTAACCGACGCTTTTTCAATCCATAATAATACCACATATAAACTGTTTAATAACTTAATAGGAGGTCGCTCGCTTTGGGTGTAACATCCACTTCTTCTATCAATCGAAGTAGTTTTTCAAAGATTGATACAACATTGTCTATTCCAGATTTATTGGATATACAACTTGCATCTTTCGAAGAATTTCTACAAGAAGATGTGCTTCCAGAAAAACGTGAGAACAAAGGTTTGGAAGCCGTTTTCAGAAATATGTTTCCTGTTGAAGATACACGCAGGAATTACGTACTTGAGTATAAACATTACTTTTTAGGTTTGCCAAAATATACCGTTAAGGAATGTTTAGAAAGGAGAATATCTTATACTTTACCGCTCAAGGTAAGGTTTGTATTGCATATCACTGATGAAGATGATAGAAGTAAATACGTTCAAAATATTGAACAAGATGTATTTTTTGGTAATATACCTTTTATGACAGAAAGTGGTACGTTCATCATTAATGGTGCTGAACGTGTTATTGTAAGTCAGTTGCAACGATCGCCAGGTGTGTTTTTCGATCAAAACTTTCATCCCAATGGAACTAAAATATTTCAAGCTAGAATAATACCATTTAGGGGGTCTTGGGTTGATTTTACCACTGATATTTATGATTGTATTTATGCAATTATTGATCGACGTAGAAAATTTCCTGCTACTTTACTATTAAGAGCTTTAGGATTTTCAACTGATAGAGATATTTTTGAAGCATTTGGAATGACAAAGGCAGTTAAAATATCAAACACCAAAAAATTAGTTGGTAAGAATATTCTAGAAGATGTAGTTGACAAGAATTCTGGTGAAGTAATTGCCGAGCAGGGTGTAAATATTTCTGATAAGTTGTTGGAAACTCTAAAAGCAGCTGGAGTTAAAGAACTTCATGTGATTGCAGATCCAAATCAAATGGAAGTTGAAATGTTGACTAATACGTTGGGCAAAGATCCAACAAAAAATTCGGATGAAGCACTACAGCTTTTATATCAACATTTGCGAACTGGAGAAGCCCCAACAGTAGATATTGCACGAAAATTTATTGAAAAAATGTTCTTCTCAACTAAAAAATATGATCTTGGTGCCGTAGGGCGTTATCGGATCAATAAGAAATTTGATCTCCATGCTCCTGTTGAAGAGCCTATCCTTATACGTGATGACTTTATTCATGTTTTTAAACATCTTTTCAATGAATTCTTTGTTGGAATTTTCAAAGACAGCAAAATTCTGGAAATTTCTGATTTCTTATTTGTAGAGGTAATCATAGTATTTATTGATAATTTTATTGTAGGATTCTTTAGAAAATACAGCCAAATGAGTTTTAGTTTGACATCTAATTGATGCGGTTCTCGCAACGTTATTTCTTAGTGCAATTTCACCAAAGGAATCGTTGGATTTTAGAGTATTAATGACCTTTGAGTTTTCGAAGATGTCGAATTCTTCTTCAGGGTTTTAGTATTAGCGTTGAGTGAATTATGTTCTAAGATACTTAATTTTACCAAGAGTTTCAGGAGTAGATTCCAAAACTTCTACAATTCCATTGATAATTATATAGAACTTTTAACCTATATCACCTTCGTAAAATACTACCTCACCAGCTTATTTCTCCTCGTATTATATTTCTTTGTAAAGATCTTTGCAGAGTTCTTTTGTTAAATATCTTTCCATGTCTTTGAAAATTTTTAAATGCTAGAAGAATTTTCTGGTATACATGATTTCGTTTTATTTTCGAAATCTTGGACTTTTTAATAAAATTGATTTTAAGATACGTCTAACATCTTTATTAGAAAAAGAAACATCCTCTAGATCTTTCAGACTTTTCTTAATATTTAAGTTTTTAGTTCTAATAGCATTTTATGTAACTTTAAGAAGCTTCATTCCTAGGTCATTTTTATTATTAATCATCTTAATGGATTTAATTAATTTTCTTCTTGAGTGTTTAATTTCGGTGTTTGTTTTGAATGGGGTGTTGATAAGCTAACTAGTTAGGTATTAAATTGGCGATTTTGACAATTTAAAGGACTTAGATTTCATGTTTTTTATTTAGATCATTTTTGGTTTGTTTATTTAGTGTGTTTTATATATTATTTATAATTGATTTGGTTTAATTTTAATAAATAAACGCACTTTTACAACTGTTTTTACCTATTTTTAGGTCCAGAATTCAAATTTTTCTGAATTTTTTCTGATTTAAAATGAAAATTATTTAAATCCTTAGTAAAAATGTAAAATTTTTATAAAAAAATTATTTTATTTTATTTTCAAAAAATTTAAGATAAAAAAATATTATTGTAAAAAATATTTTTTTTAATTAAATTTTCCAAATTTTAAGAAATTAAATATTCATAAATATGAAATAAGTAAATAATTATCATTCTTAGTTTCACTCTTCATTGTAAAGACCTTCTGTCATAACACCCATAACAATAGTATAAATCGCTCCCCATAACTCCTTTAGTTCTGGAGTTAGTTTATCTCCCAAAGCAATTTTAAGAGTATTCATCAAAGCTTGTCCAACCACATCATAATGTACTAGTTCAACGTTTTTCTTTTTGTGATATAATCCAAGTTTTTTAAGAGGTTCTACAACCACCGCAAGGTTATCTAAATTTTTGATTCCATCATCTATTACACCGAATGTTTTGGCACCTTAATCCCTTAGCATTTTACTATTATACACATCTGGTTCATCTCTGAAGGAAAACATCTATAAAGCTCCTGGAGCAATAGTGAATAATTCTTTGTAGAAAATACCGGATTGTGCTCCCCATGTTGTATCAATAGCCCTAACTAGTTCCCAAG
>CAZCRK010000076.1:2549-6110 GCA_964501035.1 uncultured bacterium | reverse complement strand
AAAGCAGGTGCGCTAACCGGACTACGCTACACCTCGAATATCATCTAAAAAATAGCTAAGAAAATTAGGGGTATATAGTTTTGGTATGCAAACAATATATAGTCCAATAATAATTATTCTTGTTGTGATATTTATCACATTAACGAAAGTGAGATATTAAACAGTGCTGAATTTGAGTTGTTTTATCGTAAATTAGCTAGGGTTAATGGATACAAAAAAATGAAGCTTAAACTGATATTTACATGCGTGCTAATTTTTGGATTTAGTCTAAATGCTCAACATGTTCAAAACATTACACAAAATACGTTCTATTCTACAATTAGTGAAGCCGTTATAAATGCTAATTCTGATGATAGTATTTTAGTTTCAAGTGGACTGTATGCTGAATCAATTTCAATCAATACCCCATTGACATTATTAGCTTCTGATGAAACGTTTTTGGATGCGTCGGGGTTTTATGGCGGAATTAACATTTCTGCTCAAAATGTATTGATAGATGGTTTTGAGATAATTGGTGATAACCAAACCTCTTACGGAATTTCGTGTTCTCCAGGTTCACGTTTTGTAACATTATCCAATAATGTAATACATGGTATGAAACTACCCAATGCGTCAAACTCCTCGCCAGCAAGTTATGGAATATTAATTTATGGAGATGGTTCAGGGTTTGCACAAGAAGGTACTCCATCAGATATTTCTATTCTAAATAATGAAATCTATGATGTAAGATTATTCGGAATTTCAATAAGTGAATTTGTTTCTAATGTTACAATTTCTGGAAACAATATCCATGATTTATACAATATTGTTTTTTCACCATCTGACCTTGCAGAATATATTTTAAGTTTAGAATTAGATGGTATGAATGAATTGGATTGGGATGCAGATTATTGGAGTAATTTGTTACACATTGATTTATATCAAGAGTATGAAGTATCAGCAGGTATTTTCGGTGTTCTAAATGGCAATTTATTGATAGATAATAATTCATTTGGCAATGTTACAATAGGTTCAATGATTGGTTTTTGTGAAGGGGTAATTAATTCAAACAATTTTTCAAATGTAGATATTCCAACATTTAATGGATATTTTTCACCATACAGTGATGAAGTAGAAATTGAAGTTAATCAAGATCATGGGTCAGTTATAGTTCCATCAATTGATATTAATCAAATTATTTTAGATATGAATTTGGATATCGATTTGGATACAATAATTCCAGACAATTTAGGATTCAACTCAAGTAACTTGTATCCAATAGGTGCATCATTTTCTTTTAGTGATTTAGAAAAAATGTATCCTTTTTTAAATGCGTATGAAATTTTTATTTCTGAGTATTTTCCCGATGATTCGTATGAATTAGAAGTGTTTTGGAATAATAATCCAATATTCCAAGATTGCAATGGAGTTTGGGGCGGTGATGAATTGCCTGATAATTGCGGTGTTTGTTTTGGAAATAATGCAGATATGGATGCGTGTGGTGTTTGCTTTGGAAGTGGATATTCGGATGAATGTGGTGAATGCGATGATGACCCCCTAAATGATTGTCAATTTTTGAATTTTCAATTAGATGAAGGTGCAAATTTGATAAGTTTTAATATTGTGCTTGAAAATTCACTGATTAGTGATGTTTTTTCTGAAGTTGATAATACAATTATGCAGTTAATAGGTGAGTCTGAGGTTGCTCTCAACTTGAATGGTGGAAATTGGATGGGAAGGCTAACAAATATTTCAAATACTTCTGGTTATTGGTGCATTTTATCTGAACCTACTAACTTTACACTACAGGGTTCTGTCCTACAATCACCCATGTATAATCTTCACCTTTCTGGGAATTTAATTTCATATCCATTTAATTCAAATCAGTTGATTTTTGACGTCCTTGATGAAACGGTATTTGAAAATTTATCTGCTATATATTCGGAAGGAATAGCATTGTTAAAAATTGATGGCAATTGGTATGGAAGTTTACAAACATTTGAACCAAGTAAAGGGTATTGGTTTGTGTCTGAAAGTGAGTTTAGTTTCGAGTTTAATTCTCCTACTTCTGTAAGAGATAATCACGTTCCAATAAATAATGTTAGAACACGCGATGATTTAATTGTTAATCAATCCACGCAACAATCTTTTTTTATGATTGAAAATACAATTAGTAATGGTCAAGATTTAAATTCAGATGAAGTTATATGCGCATATTGTAATGGTAATTTAGTTGGATATAGATTTTGGAATGGTGAATATACCGATGTTCCTGCAATGGGTGATGATGGTTTATTCTATTCAGAAAATTATTGTCAAATTGAAGATACAGTTACATTTGAAATTTTAGATTCACAAACAAACAATACAAAACCGTTAATTATTCTTGAGGGTAACAATAATTGGCAACCTGGTTCTTTTAATATCATGAGGTTAACTGATGTAGAATATGGTGATGTTAATCAAAACTATACTATAAATGTTCAAGATATTATTTTGGTGATTGATCATATTCTATCTTCTGATATGGTACTCACATCTGATCAAATAATATTAGCCGATGTTTATTCCGATGGTATTATCAATATTGCTGATATTGTTTTGATTGTAGAATCAATCATTAATTAAGTTAAACACTTTATTTACACGTTCTCTTTTCGGTAAATTCCAAACATGAAATTGATAAGTAGATATATTTTAAAAGAACATTTGCCCCCTTTTATCATGGCGTTGTTTGTCTTATTATTTGTACTACTTGCAAATTTTTTATTGAGAAGTATTGATAAATTTTTAGGCAAAGGATTAGAATTTTCACTTTTAATTGAATACATTTTCTTAAACCTTGCCTGGATTTTAGCCCTTGCAGTGCCCATGGCAGTATTAGTTGCCACCATGATGGCATATGGACGACTTTCAGCAGATAACGAAATTGGTGCAATGCGTGCATCAGGGGTTGGTTATGGAAAATTAATTTTTCCAGCTATCGTTTTTGGTATTGTAATCACGATGTTAATGACAGTATTTAACAATTGGTATCTCCCCGAAATGAATCATAAAGCACGATTATTATCTGCTGATTTTAGTCGAAAAAGACCCGATTTAGAATTTGACTCTGGATATTTTATTGATGCACTTCCCAACCATACCATTTTACTAGGTGGACGAAACAATGATACTTTCTTAGATATTATCATTTTCAACACCGACAAAACATCTTCAAAAAATACCATAACTGCAGAAACAGGAACCATTGAAACCATCGATGATGGAGTTATACTTCATTTGCAAAAAGGGGTCATTCATGAGCTTGCAGGACAAAATGATGAATACAGGCAAATTTACTTTGACAATTATGATGTGGTCATTCCTGTAGATAATTTGGTAATGCAACGGCGTGATAGTAAAATTCGAGGTGATAGGGAAATGACCTATGAAATGATACGAAAAAAGATTGCATCCTTTGAAGATAAAATAGAAAATGTGCGGGAACGGATTGATAATCGCTTAAACAGTGAAGCAGAATTGAATATTTTACACCGTAAATCTGAAGATATTATTAATACTCAATTAGATCATTATGAG
>CAZCRK010000076.1:0-2449 GCA_964501035.1 uncultured bacterium | reverse complement strand
TGAGCATGGCATTTAGTTTGGGATTTTTCATTATTTATTGGGCATTTTTAATAGGGGGTGAAGAATTTGCAGATCGTGGGCTTCTCTCACCGGTAACCTCAATGTGGCTACCCAATGTAATTTTAGGAATAATAGGGCTATATTTGTATTACACAATTTCACGAGAACAACAGTTCTTTCAATTTGAGTTATTACATATTTTTAAATCTAAAAATGAAGTAGAAAATGATTAAAACTTTTCAAGGGAATACCCCCAGTTTGCACCCATCTGTATTTGTATCTGAAAATGTCAGTATTATTGGTGATGTTAGTATTCAGTCAGAATCCAATATTTGGTTTGGCACAGTCATACGAGGTGATATGAATTTGATTACCATTGGGAAACGAACCAATATTCAAGACAATGCTACAATCCATGTAACAAGTGATACCGGACCCACCATTATTGGCGATGAAGTCACTATCGGACATAACGCAATTGTGCATGGTTGTACTATCGAAAACAGGTGTTTAATTGGAATGGGGTCTGTCGTTTTGGATAATGCATTAGTAGGTGAGGGTGCAATCATTGGTGCGGGTGCAGTTGTTCCACCCAGTAAAATTATTCCACCCCGAACCATGTGGATGGGAGTACCAGCCAAATATGTTCGGGATGTGAGTGATTCAGAGTTTCACGATAATGTGAAAAATGCCCAACATTATATTGACTTTGCAAATAAATTTAAAGAAGACCATACCCCATGAAACTCCCATATGAAATTATTCAGGAAAAGGCCAAAAGTTGTGAACATACTGATACTGATATTCACACCTTAGTCGAACAATTTACCAATGGAGAAATTCCAGATTACCAAATGTCTGCTTGGCTCATGGCAGTCTTTTTAAATGGGATGTCACATCAAGAAACCCTCGCATATACGCATGCCATGATTCATTCTGGTGTTCAATTGGATTTTTCTCACCTACCCGGTTTTATAGTCGATAAACATAGTACCGGTGGGGTGGGGGATAAAATATCTTTGATTTTAGGACCAATTCTTTCTGCATGTGGTTGTTATGTGCCCATGTTATCGGGAAGAGGACTTGGACATACTGGAGGGACTCTTGATAAATTGGAGTCGATTCATGGGTATAAAACATCAATATCATTGCAAAAATTCAAACAAATAGTAAAAGATTGTGGTGTTTCTATTATAGGGCAGACAAATGATATTTGTCCAGCAGATAAGAAAATTTATGCCCTGCGAGATGTAACCGCAACTGTTGCATCAAACTCACTTATTTGCGGAAGCATAATGAGTAAAAAAATTGCGGAAGGTATCCAAGGATTAGTTTTGGATATTAAAGTGGGTAATGGTGCATTCATGAAAACCATGGATGAAGCCAAGTCTTTGGGGAATTTATTATCGCAGGTGGGTGAATTATATGGATTGAAAATTGCAATTCACTATTCAGATATGAATCAAGTGCTTGGAAATACAGCTGGAATTTGGTGTGAAGTCCAAGAAAGCATAGATGTACTGCAAGGCAATGGACCAAATGATGTTATCGACTTAACAAAAACATTATGTATGGATGCGTTATCATTAGCTGGAATTGAACAGCCTGCAACCAAAGTGCAATCTGTAATTGATGATGGCACTGCCTATGAAGTTTTCGAAAAAATGGTATTGGCACATGGTGGTTCATTAAAAAACAGTGTGCATACACCCGCGTTTGAATTGGTTATTTCTGCACAATCTGATGGAACTATAACCTCCATGAATACTGAACAGGTTGGATTTGCCATCATTGAAGCGGGTGGTGGTCGCAAAACACAAATTGATACTATTGATAATTCTGCAGGAATAAAATTTAGTAAAAAGTGTGGTGATACTGTTGATACGGGCGAAGAAATTTGCAGAGTTTTTGGGAATGATCAAAACAAACTAGAATCTGCAAAAAATATTTTAAGAAACTGTTTCAGCATTAAGTAGAATTACACCCTTTCAAAGGTTTCAAACCTTTGAAAGGGTTTTGAAAGGGTAAAAGAAAGGTTTAGCGTAATGTCCACAGAACTAGGTCAAACATTTCATATATACAATAGAGGGATTGATAAAAATAATATCTTTTTAACAAAAGAAAATTACCAATATTTTATGCGTTTATTACAAAAATACAGTCTAAAATATTCTATTTCAATAATTGCATTTTGTTTAATACCAAACCACTTTCATTTAATGGTAGTACAAGATTCAAATATTTCGGTTTCAAGGTTTATCCAAACCATAAATAATTCATATGTTCAAGCATTGAATAAGCAAATTGGGAGAAAAGGCACTATTTTTGAGGGAAGGTCACATATTAAATTATTAGATGATGAATATTACTACACACATTTGCCAATATATATTCATTTGAATCCAGTAAAACATAAATTAGTAAGTAATCCAATTGATTGGGAATTTTC
>CAZCRK010000075.1:0-6220 GCA_964501035.1 uncultured bacterium | reverse complement strand
ATAACTCAAATTATGACGAATGGGCTGAAGCAGATACAATTTATTCTTATGATACAACATATTGGAATGGTGAATATTGGGATTTTCCAGATAGTATAGATACTCCTGAAATTAATTCAATTTTATATGCTCAAGAAAAAGATTTAGATTTTCAGATTAAAGAAGGTTCTATTAAGTTATCAAATTATGTCCAATTACAATTTCCTGTTGGAAAACGAACTAAAATTTCGAGTGGGTTTAGAGCAGATTATTTTGATGTAACTGATGAAATAGTTTTTTCACCTCGATTTAACTGGGAATTTAAAATAAACCAGGTTACGACCATCCATGGTGGTGCAGGACGTCATTATCAGTATCCAAATTATATAATCTTGTATGTTGATAATGAAGGAAGAAATAAGAATATGAAAGCCAAGTATTCAGATCAAGCTGTAATTGGTATAGAATATTTGTTTGCATATGATTTTAAAGGATCCATTGAAACATTTTATAAAGAATATGGCAATATTCCATCTAAATATTATTGGACGTACACTCCCGATGAAAATGATGTTGAATTAAGCCATAGAAATCATTGGCTAACTGAAGGTGAAGCACGAAGTTATGGTATTGAGTTTTTCTTACAGAAAAAACTAACCAATAATTGGCATTGGCTTATGAGTTATGCATGGAGTAAAAGTCAAACCAAAAATGTCCAAAATGCATTTAACAATACACATTCAATTCATGACAATTCTATGGCAAATATATGGATTGATTCCGAGTATGATTTTGGACATCAATTGACACTTATTGCAGGCTGGAAATCTCGTTTATGGGAAAAACAGTGGTATAGGGACATTCGAGATAAGTGGTGGTTAAATGTACTTGGTCCTTTAAATCCATTAGCTGATGAAATTGAAATAACTATACGTTATGCATACATGGGTGGAAAACCATATACAAAAAAAACATACCACCCCGAGTTATTTGATTGGACGGTTGATGAGGGAGCAGATTGGAATGCTTCCCGTTACGATTCATATAAGCGATTTGATATTATGCTTTTACAAAGATATCATTTTGAAACATTTAACATTGTTACATTTATTGATTTTATCAATATTTTTGATAGAAATAATATTTGGGATTTATCCTATAATCAAAATGGGACAAAAGAAGCAATATATCAGTATAAAACAATGCCTATTGGTGGTGTAACTCTCGAGTTTTAAAAGTCCTAATTATTAGTTTGAAAAAAATATCAATTTTGTGATGAGTTCATTTTGATATAATCCAAAGGGTAATGCAAATTATCCTTTGGTATAATGGCAACTATTTACACACAACTAACTAAAAAATTAACAAATAGATGGGTTTACTTTCTATTTGGTGTATTTTCATCACTTGTTTTTGCTACATCTCCAGGAGATATTGTGTTTACTGAATTTTTCGGTCGTTCTGAAGGTGAACTTCCGGATTACATTGAAGTATTTAACACTACAGAAAATGATGTAAATCTTCAAAATTGGATGTTTAGAGTAAGCCACACTGCACAATTTCAAATTCAATCATCATTCATAATCTCTGCAAAATCGTATGCATTTTTCATCGGTGAATTTGGTTATTTTTCAGATAGTGAAGGTCTAATTTATCTCCCAGAAAATGACCCTCGAAGAGATGAATCCCATGATGAATATTTAGAAGGATTTGAATCTGCAGAAGTTTTAGAAAATGCCTATTGGTTAAACTTTTCTAATTTAAGTCATGCATCTGCGATTATTGAGTTACAAGATGTTGAATCTCAAGTTATTGACAGAATAGAATATGAAGGAGCCAACGGTGAAGATTGTACTGATTTCTGCACTGAACGGGGCTATTCAACTGAATTTAAATTAAATCCAAGCATAGAGAATAGCGTTGAATTAAATGATGATGGAACTAACTGGGGAATTAGTGAACATCAAGCAGATATTTTATTTAATAATAGTCCACTTGTGGAAGATGGTGATTTCGGAGAGCAAGAATTTGGTTCACCTGGTTATGCAAACCATACTCCAATTAATTTGAATATATTTAGCGGTACCGAAGACGGTTTTACAATTCAATGGGAAAATGCTCATACCGAAGCAGATGTAATTCAGTTTCGTGTGTATAGAGATGGAAATGAAATATTTACCCAAGATGTTTCACAAGAAATGTATTCTGATAACGGGTTGATAAATGGAGTGTTGTATGAATATGCAGTATCCGCTCAAAATACAGAAGAATCTGCATTGTCTAATTCTATTTTTGTTTCCATTCCGACTGCAGACGCTGGCAATGATATTCAAGTTAATATAACTCATGATGGTGATCCGCTTACAGTTACCTCTGATAATTTTTCTTTAAATGGGAATAGTAGTTCTGATTTAGATGGAGATGCGTTAACATATCAGTGGAAGTATGACGAAAATATAATTGGAAATAATTCAATTTATTCTGGAACACTTGATGGGGCAGGTACGCATACAATTGTACTTAATGTTTCTGATATGTACGGTTCCAATCATAGTGATGAGGTTGATGTAATAGTATTGGAAGAGCCAAATGGAACCCCCATATCAAATGCTGGAAATGACATCCAGGCAAGCATTCCTCATGATGGTGACCCAGAAACCGTGGATTCAGAAGAATTTATTTTGAGTGGGGAAAATAGTTCTGACCCTGAAGATGATACACTCGAGTATGAATGGTTTTTTGATGGTGAGTCAATTAGTCTTAACCAAATTTACACTGGCACATTATCTGGAGTGGGTGATTACATTTTTACTTTGGTTGTTACTGATCCCTATGGGGCATCAAATAGTGATGAAGTTATTGTAACTGTTCTTGAAGAAAGCAATACGGAGCCTATTGCAAATGCAGGGGATGATTTATCGGTTCAAATTCCCCATGACAGCGACCCATTAACAATAACTTCTGAAAATTTTACTCTAAATGGAGAGCTTAGTATTGACCCTGATGGAGATGGTTTAATCTATGAGTGGTATTATGATAATGAATTAGTTAGTAATGAAATATCCCTTACGGATTCTTTAGAAGGAAGTGGTGATTATACTTTTACACTCATTGTAACTGACCCCTTTGGTGGAAGCAATTCAGATGATATTGTCATCACCGTATTAGATGAGCCAAATGAAACTCCACAAGTCGATGCAGGTACTCTTCAATCAGTATCAGAAGGTGCTACTGTTCAATTAAATGGTGAAGTTTTAGACGATGATAGTATTGATGTACTAATAATTGAATGGACGTCAGACTATGGAGGCTTAGAATATAATGATAATTCAATTTTAAACCCTATATTTATAGCTCCAGATGTATTAATGGATGATGAAGTTCTCGATATTACATGTATGCTTACTGTAACTGACCCGTATGGGATTTCAAATTCTGATGTGGTAGTAATTTCTGTAACTAATATAAATCAACCCCCTGAAGTTACAGGACAAGTTAATATTTCAATCGCTGAGGATGGAAATAGAGAAATTACATTAGATGATTTAACTATTGTTGATGAAGATAGTAATCCTGAGGATTTTGTATTAACACTAATGGATGGAGAAAATTACTCACTTGCTGAAGATATGGTGATACCTGCATCCAATTATTTTGGCTCTTTGATAGTTCCTCTTGTTGTAAGTGATGGTTCAAACTCTAGTGAAATATTTGGTTTAGATATATTAGTGTTTCCTGTAAATGATGCACCAATTATTGTATCTGTACCTGATACTGAAGCTACAGAAGATATTGAGTGGACCCATCAGTTGGTAGTAGAAGATGTGGATGATACAGAATTTTTGTATGAACTTATACAGGGTCCAGTAGATTTTGTAGTTACTGAAACTGGTTTGTTAAGTTGGACGCCAACTGAAGGTATTACAACATCAGGAGAAGTTATAGTTTTAGCTAAAGATGGGGGAGAAAATGGAGCCTCCCCTGATACATTAGAATTTGAAATATCTGTAGTTCAAGTGAATGATGCACCAATTGCACAAAGTCAAGTTGTTGAGACACCCTTAAACACTTCGATTGATATAATTTTATTTGGTGAAGATGTAGAGAATGATAATCTCACATTTCATATCCAGCAATTAACAGAAAATGGGATCATTTTAGGAAGTCCTCCCAATATTACTTATTCTCCTGATACCGATTTTATATGCAATGACACAATAAAATATTACATTGTGGACGATGGACTTACTAATGGACAACTAGACCCACAACAAAGTGAATTAGCTGAAGTAGTTATAGTGGTTGGAAACTGTAATAATATTCAACCAGAGATTGTAAGTACTGAAAATTTAAATGTTGATGAAGATTCATCCATTTTGTTAGAATTATCTCATATAACCGTAGTTGATGAGGATAATAATTGGCCTGATGATTTTACACTTGTTATCAATGAGGGTGAAAATTATTCCGTTGTCGAGAATACAGTGTATCCAGATGAAAACTATAACGGATTATTGTTAATTGAAATTCAGGTAGATGATGGCCAACCTATTAATAGTTTAAGTGAATCGGTGTTTTTATCATTAACTGTAACACCAATTAATGATGCTCCAATTATTGAAGAAATTGAAAACCAAGAAATAAATGAAGATGAAGATTTTACATGGGTAATTGAAGCATTTGATATAGATGAAGATGAATTAGAATATTCAGTTGAAACAGATGAAAGCTCAACATTAAATATTGTAGAAAATGTGTTAACACTTACTCCATTGATTGATTGGAATGGAGAAATTCAAGTTTCAATTACAGTAAGTGATAGCGAGTTGACAGACGAAGCTTTGTTTACATTAACAGTAAATCCACAAAATGATGCACCAGTTATCGAAGGACAAGTTGAGTTAAGTATTTTAGAGGATAATACACTCAGTTTGAATTTATTAAATCTTGATGTAAATGACGTAGATAACGTGTTTCCAAACGAACATGATTTATTAGTATTAGAAGGTGATAATTATTCATTCAGTGATTTAGATATTACACCAGATTTGAACTATTTTGGTGATCTTGTTGTAAATGTATTGGTCGACGATAATGAAAATGAAAATAATGAAAGCGAGATTTACTCGTTGTCGATTGATGTAACTGCAGTAAATGATCCTCCAATTTTGACTGAAATTGAAGATCAAACATCATTTGAAGATATTCCATTTGAATATGTTTTAGAAGCGCAAGATGTTGATAATGTTAATTTGGAGTTTTCTGGTGGGGTAGATGGAAATGCCCTTTTTGAAATTGATGATCAGCTATTACGAATAACACCAAATCAAGATTTTACAGGAGATATACTTGTTTCAATAACAGTCACTGATTCTGAATTTGAAGATTCAGATGAGTTTGTTTTAACAATATTAGAAGGAAATGACCCACCAGTTTTAGCACCAATAATTGATGCAAATATTGATGAGGATACATTTTATGAAGTTGAGTTGTCTGCTACTGACCCTGACTCGGAAGATTTAATTTTTTCTGCTGGAATAGATGGAAATGCAAATGCATATGTTGAAGGGACACTTCTTTCCGTCTACCCAGATGAAAATTTCCACGGTGATATAATTGTATCCGTTGTAGTTTCAGATGGATTTTTAGAAGATTCTCAAGAGTTTACATTAATCGTTAATTCTATCAATGACCCTCCAGTACTTGAATCAACTAGCAATCAAACTATTGATGAAGACCATACATATTCCCAACTAATTATTGTTGAAGATCCAGATACAGAAAATTTAAATATTTCTGGTGGGGTTGATGGTAATTCAACATTTTCAATTAGTGAAAATATTTTATTAATTACACCTGATGAAAACTGGTACGGTGATATTTTAGTTAACTTAAGTGTCTCTGATGGAGAATTTATAGATCAAGATGATTTTGTTATTACAGTCATTCCCGTTAATGATGCACCGATTATAGACATAATTGAGGATCAAAGTATTTTCGAAGACTCAACATTCGAGTATGAACTTTCAGTAAACGATGTAGATGGTGATGAAATTGTATTTACAGCGTTTGTAGATGGAAATGCAACACCAATAGTGAATGGCGACTCTCTATTTGTATATCCAGATGAAAATTATTTTGGAGATATCCTTGTTACAATTTATGCAGATGATGAACAAGAAAGAGATATGGCGAGTGAGTCATTTACTTTAACTGTTTTAGCTCAAAATGACCCACCAGT
>CAZCRK010000074.1:0-6241 GCA_964501035.1 uncultured bacterium | reverse complement strand
GCTCCTGCTTCACCCACAGCGAATGATTGAGTGAAAAATAACAAACTTAAACAAATCTTAAATAAAATATTCATTTCTTCCTTTCAATTAATAAAAAAACCGAACACATCCATTGAAAATGTCCGGCCTACACTTAGACTTTCCAATAGGATTGCAAATCATTAAATATACCACAATGTTAGAGTTAACACCGAGTTAACTCAAAAGCAAATCCTATTATCAAATGTCTATAAAAACTCTCCTAAAATTATCCCGTAAATTTACTAACAGTCGTTCCTTAGATACAACTGATAGCTCTATATGAATGTACTAATTTGTATGAGGTTCCCTTTTTTCTTCAAGCAAAACCGGAATATTATCTATAATCTTATAACTAACTTTGCAATTCATACACTCAAAATTGCTTTTATCTTCAACCATATTTAAGTCTTCTTTACAGGATGGGCAACAGACAATATCTTTAAACCGTATTGAGTCCATTACTTTTTAGCCTTGAAGTATGCTTTTAAATACTTGGAAGGATTATCTTTAAAATCTTGTACAATTGTGCGAATATCAATAAACAGACTATCCATATTATTGTATGCAGAATCATCATTGAGTAGCTTTGAAAGAGTCCCATCACCTATGTCTGCTTTGTCTAAAATTATTTTTAACTTGTCTGCAGAAGTTCCCAGTGATTCAGTAGTTTTCATAAGTGACTGGCTACTTTTCTTAAAATTATCAATTGTAGAAGATAAATCTCCAGACTTTCGTGAAACATGTTCGATGTCATCTAAAATTTTGGTTAGTTTTTCAATATCCGTTTTAATTCCACTTTGTAATTCTTCAGATGTTGACGTTAAGTTTCGTAAAAATACATGGATATTTTCTTTATCTTCAGATGTTATAATTTCTTTATGATTTTCAGAAAAACTTTCCAAATTAGTTGTTATGGATTCTAAATTTTTTATTAATGTTCTAATTTGATCTTTTTGTTCTTCGCCCAATGTGGCTTTTAATCTTCGAGCAAATGCACCTAAATCTTGTGTAAGCGGTATGATACCTGGAGTAATTTCAGAAAAATCATACTCCCGCTTCCCTTCAACTGTTTCACCAGCTAAAATAGATTTATCCGTATTTAATCCAGGTACAATTGCAATGTACTTAGACCCCATCAATCCTTCACTTTTAACCTCTAGTTTAGAATCAATTGGAATACTTAACGCAAATGAATTGTCAATAGACACTTCAACAGCAGCTTGTTTGCCTAAAATTTTAATATTGGATACTTTACCAATTCGTTTCCCTAAAATATTAACATCATCACCTTCATTTAATCCCTGTACATTATCAAATATAATTGTAAACGAATAATTTGATTTATCAAAAGTAATATCTTGGAGGTATAAAATTCCTATAACAAAGGAAACAATTGATACCGTTGTTAGCAAACCTATCCAAAACAATTTTGAAATTTTCATTTATCTCCTCCTATTGTTGAATCACCTGTAATAAACTGTTGTACGACAGGAATGTCTGATTCTTTAATTTTTCCGGGTATTCCATCAAAAACCACCTGTCCATCGTGAAGCATAATAACACGAGATGCAACATTCTCAACAGTACGCATTTCATGGGTAACCATAATAGATGTAATGTTTTCCTCTGATTGAAATTTAGTAATTAGTCTATTTATGCTATCCGTCATTACTGGATCTAGTCCAGTTGTTGGTTCATCATATAACATGTATTTTGGTTTTATTGCAATTGCTCGTGCAATCCCCACCCGTTTTTTCATTCCACCAGATAGCTCAGATGGCATCAATTTTTCTGAATTTTCCATCCCAACTTCAGCTAACGATTGATGAATTCTATCTGTAATTTCATCTTCATTCATTTTTGTTAATTTATGAAGGGCTAAACTAATATTTTCACCCACAGACATAGAGTCAAATAGTGCTCCAAATTGAAAAACCATTCCCATTTGAGATCGAACTTTTTGAAGTTTTCTAAATGACAAAGAATCAATCATATTATCGTCAACCCATACTTCACCAGAATCAGGAGATAACAAACCAATAAAATGTTTTAACAAAACAGATTTTCCAATTCCACTTTTTCCAATAATTGCAACAGATTCACCATCATTAATATCAATACTTATTCCATTTAAAACTAATTTCCCAGAAAATGACTTATGGATATTTTTTACGGAAATCATAATAATATTGCAGCAAGAATAAAATCTAGAAATACTATCGCAATGCAAGATGCAACAACTGTCATTGTCGTTGATTTACCCACCCCTTGTGCGCCACCTTTTGTATAAAATCCTTGGTAACAAGCAATAGAAGTTATTGCAATTCCAAAAAAGACACCTTTAATCAATCCAAACCAAGCATCCCACGGACGAAACCAATGTTTCAATCCTTTCATAAATTCAAATACACTGACATCCATAGAATTTATGGCAGCTACTAACCCACCTGTGATACCAAAAATATCTGCAATAATCACAAGAACTGGAAACATAATAGTTGCAGCTAATATACGTGGCATAATGAGAAATGAAACTGGGTCAAATGAAAGTGATTCTAAAGCATCAATTTGTTCTGTTACTCTCATAGTTCCAATTTCAGCTGAGATAGTTGCACCAACTCGCCCTGTCATAACTAGTCCAGTTAACATAGGTCCTAATTCTAAAAGAATAGATTCACCAACAACACTACCAACAAACCAATTGGGTACAAACCCAGATTCAAATTGGTAAGCAGCTTGAACGGATGTAACCATTCCAGAAAAAACACTTGTGAGTATTACTATGGGGATAGATTGTGCACCAATTGAAATCATATGATCAACTGTAAATCCAAGATAAAGATTCCATGACCGATATGACCGAAACATTTTGGACATCAAGTGAAGGTATTTTCCAACTCCCTCAAAAAATGCGATTACCTTACCAAATGGATAAAAAAGTATTCGGAGCATAATAGATTATAGCACTTTCAAGCAAAAAGTTGCAAGTAAGGTTTTTGAGTGTTAAACTGTTGAAAATGAATAATTAGCTAGTCTTGTAGGTCTTCTATTTGAGCTTTAAACTCACCAATATCTTTAAACTCTCTATAAACAGATGCAAAACGTATAAATGCCACTTTATCTATTTTTCGTAATTCATCCATTACCATTTCACCAATTTTAGACGATAAAATTTCAACATTCGATATATCACTAATCTTTTCTTCAAAATGGTTTAACAAAGTTTGAATATCATTTTCGGGGATTGGTCTTTTTTTGCACGCAATATGCAGACTGCTTTCTAGCTTTTTACGATCATACTCTTCTCTGTTACCCGATTTCTTTATTACCATTATAGGGTTTTCTTGAATGTATTCATAGGTAGTGTAACGATAGGCACATGATTCACATTCACGTCTGCGTCGAATGCTAGCACCACTTTGAATACTTCGAGAGTCAACAACTTTAGATTCTTCTTTATTGCACTTCGGACACTTCATTAGAAATCCTTATATAATGGAAATGAATCACATAGATCTGAAACTTCTGAACGTACATTTGAAATTACAATTTCATCACTCACATTTTTAATAACAGAATCCATTAAACGAGCGATTGTTTTCATTTCATTCTCACCCATACCACGAGTAGTCATAGCTGGTGTACCAACACGAATTCCACTCGTAACCATTGGACTACGTTCATCAAATGGAACCATATTTTTATTCGTTGTAATTCCCGCTTTTTCAAGAGTTACTTCTGCTTTTTTCCCCGATACTCCAGATTTGGTAATATCAATTAAAACTACATGCGTATCGGTTCCACCAGAAACTAAATCATACCCATATCGCAACAATTCATCTGCTAAAGTAGAGGCATTTCTTACAACTCTTTCACAATAGGATTTAAACTCAGGTGTGAGAGCTTCACCAAATGCAACTGCCTTACCTGCAATAACATGCATGAGTGGTCCACCTTGCATGCCAGGCATAACTGCACCATCAATAAGTTCTGATACCATTTTTACTCGGCCAGATTTTGGAGCAATTTTACCCCATGTATTTTCAAAATCTTTACCTACTAAAATCATACCACCCCGAGGACCTCGTAGTGTTTTATGTGTAGTTGTAGTTGCAACATGGCAATATGGCCATGGAGATGGGTGTATTCCTGATGCAACTAACCCCGAAGGATGTGCAATATCAGCCATTAGAAAAGCACCAACTTCATCTGCAATTTCTCGAAATTGAGCAAATTCAATGAAACGAGGGTATGCACTTCCACCACAAACAATTAGTTTGGGTTTATGTTCATTGGCTAACTTTCTTACATTTTCAAAATCAACTCTGCCTGTGTCTTTAGAAACACCATACGATACAAAATTGTACAATACACCAGAGAAATTCACATGACTCCCGTGTGTCAAATGACCACCATGTGATAAATCTAGTCCCATAACCGTATCGCCAGCATTTAGGAATGTTAAATATACACCCATGTTAGCTTGTGAACCAGAATGCGGTTGCACATTTGCATATTCTGCATTGAATAGTTTTTTTGCTCTATCTCTAGCAATGTTTTCCGCTACATCTACTTCTTCACATCCACCATAATATCTTTTGCCCGGGTATCCTTCAGCATACTTATTTGTCAAAACAGAACCAACCGTTTCTAAAACAGCTGGACTAGTAAAATTTTCTGAAGCAATAAGCTCCAACGTATTTTGTTGCCGATTTAATTCGCTTTGAATAGATTCATAAATTTCTGAATCAGATTGGATTAGATTTTTCATTTTTGTTTCTCTAATTTATTTATTCTCAATTCATGTCTGCCACCCTCAAAGTTAGATGACAACCATTCAGTTATAATTTCTTTTATCAAAGATAGATTTGTCATTCGCGATCCCAACGCCAACACATTTGCATTATTATGTTTGCGACTCATTTTTGCATGTTCAACCGATGTACATAATGCAGCACGTATTCCTTCAATTTTGTTTGCAGCAATGGATATTCCTATACCACTACCACATATTACAATTCCGAAATCTGCTTTACCTGAAATTACAGCATCACCAACAGCATGACCAAATACTGGATAATCAACTGATTCAGATGAATTTGTTCCACAGTTTTCTACAGTGTGCCCGAGAGATTGAAGATAATCTATTACTTCATCTTTGATATCAAATCCTGCATGGTCACAACCTATCGCAATTTTCATTATTTTCTCTTTATTTTTCTGTCAATAATGGAATAACAATCACCTTGTGGGGATACCTCTTTTTCGTTATCTGGTCTCATAAACCAATCTGAAGTAGTTGTAATATTATTTTCAGCAAGAAAATCTCTACGTGTTTTTGCTCTATAATACCCTTTGTTTATTGCTTCATTATAATCCTGCCAAGAAATTTCGAATACAACTTTATCCCAAAATGTAAGTGTTTCTCCGCTACACGTTTCAGCAATTGAGAAAAATACTTCAGCACGTTGAAAATAGGTTTCACCTTTTCCACCGCTCGTTGAAATAGCTTTTTCTGCCCAATCTAAGGCAGATGCAAAGTCTTCTTTATTTGCATAAATTTCTGAAATTTCCATACAAACAGCGTGGTCAGTTGGATCAACTTTAGAAAGATTTTCAAACGTCTTTAATGCTTCGTCTTCATTATACAAGTTTAGATGTGCATCTGCTAATAGTCGAAGTACTTTAACATTGTATTTTTCATACATTAATAATTCATTACAGACAGATACCACCTTTTCATCGTTTCCGGCATCTTTTAACCCCTTTGCATAATCAATACCATATTGGACATTGGATGGATCTGCTTCCCACCTTTCTTTGTCCACATCAGTTTCATCTTTACCTAAAACATTATATGCAGCTTTTTTCTCAGCATTGGCTTTTTTATTACTAGAATCAATACCTAACCATATATTTAGCACATTAATTTGTTCTTCATACATTTCATTATCTTTGTAAAGATCAGATAATTCTTCTAATACGTCTGTATTTGATTCATCTAAACTTAGTAATCGATCCAGATAAAATAATTGTTCTTCGAAATTATTCATTTTTCCTGCATTCCAAGCAGCGACTTGCAATAATTGATCATCATCAGGCAAATATTTTAGTCCTTGTTTGAATGCCATTGATGCGCTATCTTGCTTTCCTAATTCAATATAAGCTCTTCCTAACCATTGATAAATATCTCGAGCATTTCGTTTTTCACATCCCAAAT
>CAZCRK010000073.1:0-6384 GCA_964501035.1 uncultured bacterium | reverse complement strand
TTTGAGTTTAGACCTGGAGTTTATGATGCGTATGTATCTGAACTAAACAATAGGGATTATAAAAATATTCATACGTATAGTTTGTTTGGAATTAAATCAACGGGTGCTTTGGATTTTAGGGAATATTACCTAAATATTTTCACAAATTTTGGAGAGATAAAATTAGGTAAACAAATCCATTCTTGGGGGGATGCAACAGGCAATAATCCAACAGATAATGTAAATGCTTATGACTATTATTTTCTGTTTACTACCGGGGCAAAACGTAAAATCGGGTCATTGTCTGCCTCGATTGATTTATATTTTGATGATTGGAAATTTGGAGCTGTTATTCTACCCAATCATATTTCAAACAGAGTACCCTTAAATGATTCAGAATTTCCAATCATGGATGGTATTGAAGGTATGCCCAGAAATCCTATTATAAACTCAGTTACACAACCATTTGAATTTGGAGGTTATCTATCAAAATCGTTTGATAACTCTGATTTCACATTCTCATATTTGAATATTCATGATAGAACCTTTAGTTTAAAAGGGGTCAATATTTGGTCAGACCAAACCCAAACCAATTTTCAAGGTGATACAGTATTAGATTTTAGAAGTACAGAAATAATTGGATTTAGTGGAATGGTCATGACAGATGAAGTTACATTTCGTTTTGAAAATGCTCTCTTTTCTACTAGAGATACAGATTTAGAAGAACGAAATTTTGAGTATGATTCTGCGACTCTTTGTCCAAATGAAATTGATGATGCCTGTAGTTTTTATGCTTCAGAATTTACATGTAATTTTCAAGATGAATGTGGTTGGGTAGATGGAGTATGTGTTGAGGTAAGTGAGAGTGAATGTGAAGTGTCTATTTACGAACAATTACCATTAAATACAGTTGCAAAATATATGCAACATATCGCCCAACTTGAGTTTTCAGTGTATGACTTTGACTTTAATGTTCAATATTTTATAAATTCAATTAAATCAGTTAAAGGTAGTGAATATTTTAATCAATTTACCTCAGATTTTATAATTGATATCGACCCAAAAGATTATTTTACACCAGGTACCGGATCTCCTATTGCAATGTTTACCAATAGAGCACTTATGTTTAATGTGAAAAAATTGTTTTATGATGAGAGTGGTAAAGAATTGGAGGTCATCTGGAAAAATTTGATTGATTTAACGTCATCATCGGGTTTCTTTTCTGAAATTGAATCTATTTATACTATTCATGAAAATTTGAAACTCTCTAGTGCAATAAGCAAAATAAGTGGTGATGATTCTCTAGGTAATGAGTACCCCTTTAATCCAATGGAAGATTTTTCACATACTCGGTTTGAGTTACGGTATTTCTTCTGATGTTACCCAATCCACTTAATATCAAAATAACGGGTTTTGGACTATACTTACCCCCCAAAATTGAGACCTCTGCTGAGCTTGCTCCTCAAATTGGTAAAACCGAACGTTGGATAAATACCAGAACGGGTGTACTTGAAAAAAGAATTTCTACAATTGATGTAGATGAAATGGGTGCAATTTCTTCCAAAGATGCAATAGGTAAGGGCAGTCCACCTGATTTAGTAATCAATGCGTCTGGAGTTGGAAAACAAGCGATACCTGATACATCTGTGTTCATTCAAAAACAATTGGGATTTGAAAGCATTCCCTCTTTTACTGTTCACACCACATGTTTGTCATTTCTTGTTGCTTTCCAAACAGCAGCCAATTTTATTCACAATGGGGTGTATAAACGCATTCTCGTTGTATCATCTGATAGAGGAACACGTGGTCGCAACCTGAATGAACCTGAATCATCAGCATTATTGGGGGATGGTTCCGCATCGGTTATTGTGGAAGCACCCGCTCAATCTGATAATTCTAAATTATTGTATTGGAAAATGAACACATGGCCAAGTGGAGCAGATCTTACTGAATTGCGGGGTGGCGGCACGAATTTACCTCCTCATGAACCCAAGATGAGATTAGAAGATAACTTATTTACGATGAAGGGACCTCAAGTATATAAATTGGCTCGAAAAAAAGTATCTGTCATGATTGAAGAAATGTTAGAAAAATGCAAGTTATCTCATGATGATATTGATTGGGTGATTCCACATCAGGCATCCAATATGGCAGTAAGAGCGTATGCAAAACATGGTGGTTTTGACGAGAGTAAAGTAGTAAATGTGGTTGCACAAACAGGTAATTGTGTGGCTGCATCACTCCCAATGGCACTTACGATGCAATATCAAAAACAACCATTTAAACGAGGTGATAAAATTTTAATGATAGGTACTGGTGCAGGATTATCTGCTGCTTCGCTTCTATTTAGATATTAGTAAAAGGGGAAAGAAAAATGAAGTTTAAAATTATATTATTATTCATTTCAAGCATATTTGCTCAGGACATTTATGATGGACTTGTGCTATTTACACCGCAATCAAGTGGTCCAGGAGGAAATGACGATATAATTACAAGATTGATGGATTCCAATGAAAATGTGTTGCATACATGGGATCATTCCCGAGGACCAGCAAGCATGGCATATTTATTGACAGATAGTACCATGTTTTATCCCTACAGAGTGAGTAATCCAACTATGGAAAATGGTGGTGTAGGTGGTGGTTTTCATTATTTGGATTGGGATGGAAATATTTTATGGGAATATGAAATTTCTAACAATGATTTTCAACATCATCATGATATTGAACCACTTCCCAATGGGAATTTACTGGTCGTTGCATGGGAACGCAAGTCAGCTTCGGAAGCATATGATTTAGGTCGAACCTATATAGGAAACCCATTGAATCAAATGTGGGGAGAAGTCATTTTTGAATTGGAAATGGTAGGTACTAATGATGTGAATATTGTGTGGGAGTGGCATGTATGGGACCATCTTATACAAGATGTTGACCCCTCTAAACCAAATTATGGAGTTATTTCTGAACATCCCGAATTAATGAACATTAACTTAGGCAATGTGGGTAATTCGGGCGGTCCAGGTGGAGCGCATGCAGATTGGATTCATATTAATGCAATTTCATATAATGCAGAGCTTGATCAAATTGTATTGTCTTCTCGAGCAATGGATGAGATTTATATTATTGACCATAGTACAACGACCGAAGAAGCTGCATCACATAGTGGGGGAAATTCTGGAAAGGGTGGTGATTTTCTATACAGGTGGGGCAATTCGCAAAACTATGATAGAGGTGATTCCAATAACCATTTGTTAAATGACCAACATGGTATTAATTGGATAGATTCTGGATATCCTGGTGAAGGAAATTTACTTTGTTTTAGTAATGCACATTCATTTAGTAGCTCAGCTTTAATTGAGTTTACTCCGCCAATGGATGAAGATGGAAACTATATTATTGAAGATGGTCAACCCTACGGACCAGAAAATTGGGAATGGATGTACACAGGTGGATTTGAATCAGAAATGCAGAGTGGAGCTTTCCGTTTAGAGAACGGCAATACGTTTGTAACAGTTGCAGCTGAAGCCCGTATGTTTGAAGTTGCTGAAAATGGAAATATTGTATGGGATTATGAACACAATGGAGGATTATTTTCAATGATTGCCAGATCACATAAATATCCTTCAGACTATCTCGAACAAGAGAATTTCTTAATGGGTGATGTCAATGGTGATGAAGTGATTAATATTCTCGATGTAGTCAGTATGGTAAATATGGTTATGGGAACTGCTGAAGCAACACCACCTGCTGATATGAATGGAGATTCAATTGTCAATGTTTTGGACATTATTCAAGTGGTTAATATTATTATTAGCAGTTAACTTTTAATTGGTTTACGTTTCAAATAGTTTAGTTTGAAAGGAAAAATCATGAAGAAATTATTGCTTTTATTTTTGAGTATATTGTGTTTTACATCGTGTTCAACCACACATCACCATCATCATTATCCGAATGATGAAGCATTTGTTAAGGGAAGAAATATTACGTCTCATCAATATGCAGATGGTGACCATACCGTCATTGTAATAAATCATCATCGACATTTAAAACGACATGAAAAGAAAATGTTGAAACGCTGGTTTAGACACCATCATGGAATACGACATAATCGCATTCGTTATAGATTTGTAATGGGGATTTAATGAAACATTTTTGGACTATGTTAACATATGTATCACTTGTATTTCCACTAAATTTAACTCTGCACGATTTCCACAACCCCGAAGCAAGCCATATTTTAGATACCCATATTATGGATGATATTCTCATTGTTGTTGGGATGGTTGGTGGTGTGGAAGTATATGATATCTCAAACCCAGAAGTGTTAAATCATATTGCACATTTTAACATCCCAAATAATGGGGGTGGTGGAGGTTCAAAACCAAATTGTGTTACAAGCTATCAATCGATTGCATATTTTACTGCAAAAAATGGAGTTGCTATGGTTGATTTTAGCAATCCAAATAATCCTAACTTTCTAGGTTATATCAATAATACCAATAATTTGACTCTAGAAAACGTGGATGTTTCAAATACCACGTTAGCGGTTTGTGCACATACAGATGGCGTTTTGTTTTTTGATGTAGCAACACCTGAAAACCCAAGTTTGATACATTCTTTAGCAACCAATAATGCTTGGGCTGTGGCCATGAATGAATCTCACGCATATATTGCAGACGAGCAAGATTTGTTATTTGTAGATATTAGCAATTTTGACGAACCAACGATTGTCCAAGAAGTTTCGTTTACAAACAGTTTAAAAGATGTTATGTTTGGGCAAGATAACAACGGAACTGAATTTTTAGCCGTGGCTTTAGGTTCAGATGGAGTTGCGTGGATTGATTCTGAAAATGCAACTATTGTAGATGTGTATAATACATCCGCACTAGCGAATCGGCTAACAATAATTGATGATAAAATTGTTGTGAGCGATTGGGATGATATTGAAGTAATCTCTCTTAATGAAAGTACACTTGAATTGATTGGATACAAGAATACAACTCGTCGCCCCATGGCAATCACATCTAAAAATCAATTTATATATTCAGCGGAATGGGGTTCGGTTCAAATATTTGAATATGGAAATATTCTGGGTGCGGATTTAGATTTAAGTACCTATGAACTCAACTTCCCACTTGTAGAAAATGGACAATCCTATACCATGACGCTTGAAGTTATAAACAATGGTCAATCTGAAGCGATAATTTCTGATGCCTTTGCTACCAATAGTGAGTTTGAAACTACCGAGTTGTCTAACATTCCTGCTGGTGAATCTCAAACGATTGAAGTAACCTATACAGCAGGTGCATTAAATGCGTCTGGTAGTTATCAAATTTTTAGTAATGATGCAGATGAGTCATTATTAAAATGTGAAACCAATGGCAATATCATTGGCGCAAATGTAGGGGATGATGCACCAGACTTTAATCTTGAAATTGTAGCCAATGGAACAGGATATTACCAGTTATCAGATCATTTGGATGAAGTGGTTGTACTTATATTTTTCTCACCACTCTGACCTGTCTGTAGTCCGGAGTTATCGGATTTAGAAACAGCCATTTGGCAAGAGTTTAATCAAGAAGCACAAGTACTCGGAATTATAAATACCTCAGATTCAAATCTAATCAATGGGTTTGTGGAAGAAAATAATATTACGTTCCCAATTCTGTTTGACCCAGGAAGTCCAGGTGGTGTACAGGGTGGAGAAACCTACGACATGTATTATCTTCCCAATGATGGTTCGCCGTATCCCCGAGATTTTATTATTGACCAGCAGGGAATTATTCAATATGCAAATAATGAAATAGATACCCAGTGGATGATTGATATTATAACATCCCTTCTTGAAAATGATTGCAATATTGATGTGCAAGGGGATATTAACAGCGATGGATATTTAAATGTACTAGATATTGTTAGTATGGTCAATATCATTTTACTTACCACCACCCCTACAGATTGTGAGGTTAGCATTGCAGATGTCAATTTTGATGGAGCTGTTAATGTACTTGACATAGTGCAAGTGGTAAACTGGATTTTGCAATAGGGTTTGCACGGGTTAGCAAGAAAATCAAAAGTTTAAAATTTTACCATAAATTATATATTTTCTAAATAGAAATTTGTTCTAAATTTTGCGACCTATTCAGTAGGGATTTTGCCGCGATGGTGGAATTGGTAGACACGCTGGTCTTAGGAACCAGTGCTTTACGGCGTGGGGGTTCGACCCCCTCTCGCGGCACTAAGGGTTGTTTCTCGAAGAGAAATGACCCTTTTTTTGTTTGTTGCTATCGGGTAGTTAAGTATTTCAGTTTTACGTCTCATGGGACAAATTATGTCCCAATGGCGTCCCAAGAAACTAGCTCATCTGAATATTATCAAGCAACCCAAACCTTAAAAAACAAATTTT
>CAZCRK010000072.1:0-6996 GCA_964501035.1 uncultured bacterium | reverse complement strand
CAAACTTAATCATTTTTACTTCAGCTATTTTTTTTGGCTACATATCTGGTGTAGGAGTCAATGCTTACTCAATTTATTATATGGCAAGTAAAAGTTTCTTTTATGCTTCAAACTCAACAGCCATTCTCGGATTCACATTGACAATCTATTTCACCTATAAGATTAAAGAAAATATAGTATATATTTTCCACGTATCTGTTGCAGTTTTAGCGCTCTTTTTCAGTGGGTCTATCGTGATTCTCATCTTTCCCTTTTTTCTATTTTACTTTTTAGCGTACAAAGTTCATGATAAGCTTTTATTTAAAATTGTGACATCTCTCATGATTACACTAACAGTTGTTTTATTTTTAACCGGTGCTCTTAATTCTCTTATATTTATTGATAATTCTCTTTTTTACAAATATCAGGATCGTGCTTTACACAGTATTAATTTTTTCAATAAACATAGTGAAATTAAATTCCCTCCATTGAGATGGTATTCCTACGTATCTGGAACTCGAGCAATTCGGGCAGATACAGGATTTCAAAATATATTTAAAGAACCAGAAAATATTGCCTTTGGATTTGGATCCGCCATGCGCTCGAAAAAAGTTGGGATGGAATATGCTGGAAGAACCGGTAGTGAGATGGATTTTATAGATATATTTTTAACCTATGGGATCACTGGGTTTATTTTAGTATACATCCCTATCCTTCGGACCCTATTCCCTATTCTATTCCGGTTTGATACTGGCAGGCATGCCATGATCATTTATTTTATATTTTTGTATAGTTGCTTTGCGGGACATGTGGTGACGGCTCCCATGGGTGGGACCCTCTTTGCTCTATTTTTAGGTGTTGAGTACGGAAGATTTATCAAAACAAAAGATGAAGAAAAACCAGTACATGCTCCTACGATTAAACCTAATTTTGTATAATTAATGAATATTCTGGTCGCAACCAATATGTATCCAAATTCCTATAAGCCTTATTCTGGTATTTTTATTAAGAAGCATGTTGATTTATTAAAGCATAATTATGGAATTGAAAGCAATGTCATTACAGGAGGTGGAAGCAATGATAACCTTGTAATAATTTTAAAAAAATATTTATTATTTATTGGTTGGATTCTCATTTCAATTTTTACAAAAAAATTTGATTTAATCCATGCCCACTTTGCATTTCCAACCGGATTTCTTGCTCTTCCTGCAAAATGGTTTCGCAGAAAAAAAATGGTTTTAACTATTCATGGGAGTGATATCAATTCAATTACTAAGAAGAAGTCAGTGAAGTATTTATGTATAAAGTGGACACTCATGCAAGCTGACCAAATCATCGCAGTAAGTACAGACTTGAAACAAAAGATTGAGAATAAATTTGGGATTCAACCATTTAAAATTTCAGTGATAGATATGGGTGTGGATACAACTATTTTTTACACAAATCGTATGTTGAAATCAAGACCAAAAGATTCATATAATTTTATTTTTGTAGGGCGATTGATTCCTGTAAAGGGGCTTAATATACTGATTAATGCTATATCTTTAGTTGTTTCAAATTCTGAATTGAATCTAAAATGTGCTGTGATTGGTGCAGGTGAAAATGAATCCGACTATAAATCCATGGTTAATGAAAAATCACTTCAAAACCATTTTGAATTCCTTGGATTAAAGTCTCAATCAGACATCGCTGAAATTATGAGAAATGCTGATGCAGTCATCATTCCATCATTAGAAGAAGGATTCGGTTTAGTTGCGATTGAAGCATTGGCATGTGGTACTCCGGTTTTTGCATCAAATACGGGTGGTTTAAAATCTTTGATAAAGGATGGGAAAAATGGATACTTTTTCCCACCGGGAGATAGTAACGCTTTGTGCCAATTAATATTAAAATTTTGGAGTGGGAAAATTTCATTAGATAAAACTGTCTATACTAATTCAAATGACCCATACGATATGAACAAAAAAGTAGCGGAAATTCGAAAAATTTATAGGGGATTAATTCATGGGTAATTCAGACCAACGAATTTTACCTGTATTTATAGGTGGGACTGGTCGGTCCGGAACCACAATATTTAGTAGAATATTAAGCCAAAATGAGACAGTTTATTCCTTTCCACAGGAATTACGATTTATTACAGATCCAGATGGGATATTATCCTTAAAATATTCACTGGTTCAAGACTGGTCAAAATTTCAAGCGGATTTAAGTATAGATCGATTTTTAGTCCTTCTAAATAATTTAAAATTCAAATATAAATATAAAGGGACGTATCCCAATCATGCCCTCGCTGAAATTGTAGGAAAAAACTTTTATGAAAATTGGGTGAATGATATTTCCAACCAATTAATTACATTTAATATGAAGAGTGGTTGGGCAGCAAGGGTTACTGTTTTCCAAAAAGGAATATTAAAAGGTTTAGGTAAGAATGCATTTACAAACTTGTTTTTGAAAAATTCTTTTTACTGCCCTCCCCTTTCAGAAAATGAGTTTAATCAAATTTTTGAAAAATTTATTATGGATTTTTTTAATCAATCAGGTGATTTATATCGTGCAAAAGTTGTAATCGACCATACACCTTCGAGTTTAATTCATTTTAATATAATCCATGATATACTTCCTCAAGCAAAATTAATCCATATATACCGTGACCCACATGATGTGGTTTGTTCTTATAAAACTAAAGATTGGGGGAGCCCATCTATCAGAGAGAATGTGGCTTGGATAAACGACGTGTTAACCAGATGGGAAAAAATAAAAGAACAACTGAAACCTGAATCATTTATAGAATTACAATTTGAATCATTAATAAACAATCCCGAAATCGAATTAAAACGAGTTTGTAGTTTTTTAAATATTGAGTATCATGATTCACTTTTGAATCTGGATGTTTCAAAACACAACATTGGACGTTGGAAAAAAGAATTGAACGACCAAGAAAAATCTATCATTCGTGAATATTTAAAAGACCATATTATTAATCTTGGGTACCAGCATTAATATTAAAACAAAAATTGCAATGGTCGCATATACAGAATATGTAAGAGACCCCAGAGTAAGGCGATATGGTGAAGCCCTCGTTCGACACGGATATGAAGTAGATTGTTTTGTGTTAAAAGAAGCGGGAAAACCCGATTTTGAATCAGTCAATGGCGTTTCCCTATTCCACCTAAACATACATCAATACAGAGGTAGTTCAAATGTGGCTTATATTATTTCATATTTAAAATTTTTTTTGCTAGCTACAGCTGCTTTTATAAAAAATCTTTATAAGAACTACGCTGTAATACATGTTCACAATATGCCGGATTTTTTAGTTTTTACAGCTTTATTTAATAAACTATCCGGATCGAAAATTATTTTAGATATTCACGATACAATGCCTGAACTCTATTTAGCAAAGTTCAAATCAATTATTGGAAAATTGGTATATGGTATCCTTCTATTTCAAGAAAAGTGTGCCAGTTACATAGCTGATAAAGTTATCACGGTTCACGAGCCACATTTGGAGCATATTGCGATACATCATGGAATAAAGCGACACAAATTTGTCGTCATTCCCAATTTCGCTGATAAAAATCTGTTTCGAAAAACTGGCTCAGGCTTACCCACTCAAGAAAATAATGATTTTAAATTGATATATCATGGCACCATTGCAGAAAGATTTGGATTAGATGTGGTCCTTGAAGGAATCAAAAAACTGAAACAATTAAACCACACTGTCAAATTAGATATTTATGGGAAAGGAGATGGTGTACCTGAATTGAATCATTGGATCACTGAGTTAAATTTATCAGATAGAGTTTTTTACCACGGCCAAATCCCACTGGATGACATTCCACAAAAGATTTCAGAAGCTGACTTAGGGATTGTATCTTATATCCATTCTGAGGCAACTCACCTAATGCTCCCGCTAAAACTTATGGAGTATATCGCAATGGGAATTCCTTCCCTCACGGTTAAAAACAAACCAATTTCTTATTATTTTAAATCGGATGAGCTTGCATATTATAAGAATAATGATTCAGATTCCTTTTCAAATCAATTAATTAAATTGATAAAATCTCCCCAAGAATTAATTCGTTTAAGAACAAAGACAGAAGATATAAACCAACGACTAAATTGGGAAAACGAACAAATGAAATATATTCACCTTATTAAAGAATTATCAGGAAATCCTATTTCATGTTAAATCTAGCACAAATTGGTGTTGGCTATTGGGGTCCTAATCTGCTTAGGAATCTTGTAGTAAATCCAAGTTGTACCGTTAAAACTGTTGTCGATCTATCTGAAGAGAGACGAGAATTTGTGTCATCACATTATCCATCAATTGAAACCAAAGTTGATGCAGAAGACATTATTCATGATGAATCAATTGATGGAATTATCATAGCTACACCTGTTTCAACCCATTTCGATTTGGCAATGAAAAGTTTAAAAGCAGGTAAGCATATCCTCGTTGAAAAACCGTTGGCGACGTCAGTGGATCAGGTTAAGCAAATAGGTGCATTAGCGAAGGAAAAAAACTTGGTTGCCATGGTTGGACACACCTTTTTGTTCAATGAAGCTGTACTAAAAGTGAAAGAAATAATTGATACTGGCAAATTAGGGGACATTCGATATATTTACAGCCAACGCGTCAACTTAGGCCGTATTCGAAATGACGTAGATGCATTGTGGAATTTAGCACCTCATGATATTAGTATTGTCCAGTACTGGCTTAATGAACCTCAACCAATTTCAATATCTCGAAGAGGAATGGATTATGTCCAAAATGGTGTTGACGATGTTGTATTTATGAATATTGAATATCCAAAGAATGTGATGGCAAATATTCACGTTAGTTGGCTAGACCCTCATAAAATCCGGAGAATGACAGTTGTGGGATCTAAGAAGATGGTCGTCTATGATGATATTGCTAAAAATAAAATTACCATCTATGATAAAGGCATTGATAGAATGGCTGTTCTAGGTGAACGTATGGATTTTGATGATCCAAGCACATATTTATTTAACCATCGCGATGGCGATGTAACCATCCCCAGGATTAAATGGGTTGAACCATTAAAAAATGAAATAGCACATTTTTTTGATTGCATTCAAAATGGTACAGATTGTATTACAGACGCTTCACACGCTGAAGGTGTTGTTCGAATCCTTGGAGCAGCAGGATAGATGAATCCTTCCATTCAAAAAACTGCAAACGTTAAAAATTCTCAAATTGGTGAAGGAACAAAAATTTGGGAATTTGCAAATATTTATGGATGTGAAATTGGGGAAAATTGCAATATTGGCTCTTATGTGGAAATTCAAAGTGAAGTAAAGGTCGGAAACGATGTTACTATTTCCTCTCACTCCTTTGTTTGCTCACTTGTTTCTATTGAAGATGACGTATTTATTGGACATGGGGTCATGACAATTAATGATGTGAAGCCACCTTCCTTTAAACGAACCGGTTCAAATGAACACTGGAAAAGCACTACAATTAAAAAAGGTGCAATCATTGGAAGTAACGCAACATTATTCCCTGTTACCATTGGAGAGAATGCTGAAGTAGGTGCAGGAGCTGTTGTAACTAAAGATGTTCCAGATAATTGTATTGTTGTAGGTAATCCAGCAAAAATTATTAAAACAAAAAAGTAAACGAATAATTCTAATGAAAATCCCATTTGTTGATCTCAAGGCACAATACCAATCTTTAAAACCTGAAATGGATAAAGCAATACAAAGTGTAATTGATAATACCGCATTTATTAAAGGACGATTCGTCAACGAGTTTGAATCAGCTTATAGTGAAGCCTATAATGTAAAACATACCTTGAGTTGTGCAAATGGAACGGATGCTATCTACATCTCATTGAAATCGCTGGGCGTTGGTCCAGGTGATGAAGTTATTACGACTGCATTGAGTTGGATTTCAACATCTGAAACAATCACACAAACCGGTGCCAAAGTTGTTTTTGTAGACATAGATCCAGACTACTACACTATAGATCCAAAAAAAATTGAAGAAAAAATAACAAATAATACAAAAGCTATTATCCCTGTTCACATTTATGGGCAACCAGCTCCAATGGATGAGATTAATTTGATTGCAAAAAAATATGATCTTAAGATTATTGAAGATTGCGCACAGGCTCATTTTGCAAAATATCAAAATCAAACAGTTGGCACAATTGGTGATATTGGAACATTTAGTTTTTTCCCCGGTAAAAATTTAGGAGCTTATGGAGACGCGGGTGGTATTATAACAAATGATGATTCTCTAGCAGAAAAAATCCAAATGTATTCAAACCATGGCGCACTTCAAAAACACCATCATCAGATAGAAGGTATCAATAGTCGATTAGATGGGCTTCAGGCTGCTGTGCTATCTGTTAAACTCCCACATATTCTCCAATGGAATGATTTAAGACGTCAACATGCCTCAACGTATTCAACTCTTCTTGATAATGAAAACCTTACTCTTCCAAAAATCGATACAAATGGGACACACGTATTTCATTTATTTGTAATCCAACATGAAGACCGGGACGGGCTACAAGCCCATTTAAAAGAGAACGGTATTGCAACAGGAATTCATTATCCTACGGCTTTACCTTTCCTAAATGCGTATGAATACCTAGAACATACCTCAGAAGATTTCCCTCATGCGCACAATGCACAAAGTAGAATTTTGTCTCTCCCAATGTTCCCTGAATTAACTCAAGAACAAATAAAATACGTCGTTGATAAGATCAAATCTTATCAATAGAATAATCTTTCATTTAACTTTTTTGTTCTATTTTTTAGTTATAATTCATTAAAAATGCCTAAAGACTTAATTATTAATATAATTATAAGGGTTTAATAATGGTGGTTTAAGGAATTTGATAATAATGAGATACTAAATTTCGCTGGAATCATTTGGATATACTTTGCAAGCTTACCAAGCAATCAAAATAACAAAAAATAACGTCGTATCCGCTATGCGTTCCCGCATTGCAGAGTTCTGTGAGTTGGAATCGCCTCTTAAAG
>CAZCRK010000071.1:0-7073 GCA_964501035.1 uncultured bacterium | reverse complement strand
GGAGGAGATTTCTCTTTTCTATTAGAAAGTATTTGAGTGCTCCAATCTAATGCTCTTGAATCACCTCTGTAAGTTGCCCATTTGTGGGAATAATCAATAGTCCTAGTTATATTCTTATTAAAGAATAAAGATGATGTTTCTACATCAACTACTTTAACATTCGCTGTAACAGTAACACTTGCAATAATATTGTGATAAACAACATGTGCTTTGACATCACTATAAATATCGACAGTCTGTTGTTGCCCTAAACTATCTGTAAACACTTCTGAACCAGTTTTAACGTTTTTGGTTAGTGTTTTTCTTTCTTTTTTATGATTCGGTGGTGAAATAATGATTTGTGAAATTGCTCCACTAATTAATCTATCAACATTTTTCAAATTTCCAACATCTACAATTGATTCATCATGCACTAATCCAGATTGACCCAATTTCAACTCCTCAATAATTAAATCAATTTGATCGCGATTAACAAAGTTGGTGAATTCCATTAATTGACTATCATTCATTAAATGAGAAATTAGTTTGTTTGATAATGTTTCACCAACTGCACCGAATTTATTTTTGCCACTTTTATTTTCAAAAGTTAAAACCGCAATTTGTAAGGTACCTAATTTTCGAGCATCTGCATATAATTCATGAGCATCTTTATATGGAGTATTAAATGATAGTGCTAACTTAAACTCATATGCAGCTTTACGGAAATCTTCTACTTTTTCTGAACTTAGGTAAGTCTTTCCTACTTTGTAATGAGCTTCAGATGCATTGAGTTTTGCTTCATTTAACGCATCTGAGTAATCTTGAACATTTGCTTTGAAAAACCATACTTCAGTTTTAGGATGATTTAAATTTTCAACAATTTCAACCAAGTGAATCAAATCAGTAAAATGCTGAACTATTTTGTCGTTATAAAAATCATTTCCAGAAGATGGAAGTCGGTCAATGGCTCTAATATGTGATTTAACTGCAATTGGGAAAATCTCATTCATCAAGGTTAAAGATTTATCATAGTCTCTTTTTGCTTGAAGTGATGCAATACATGATTCTACTGCAGAATCGTAATCACCCAATTGATAGGCTTTATCTGCTTGCTTATATGCACGTCCATGACTTGTAAAATATGCACAATTTAAAAACAACAAAATGGGAAGGAGTATCAATATTAATTTTTGTCTCATCAATTACCTCTGTTTGTTAATTATTTTCATTCCTTCCCGAACAGATAGGGGGGAAAGTGAATCTGCATTATTTTCAATAAACAACTGAACCGGTTCAGGATTTATTTTAGAATATTCCCGTAATACCCAACCAATGGCTTTTCGAATAAAAAATTCTTTTTCATGACTCACTTGTAAAATTAGGTGTGTTAGTAAACCAAAATTTGTATCGGATTTATAGTTTAGTTGCGTGAGCAACGCAGTTCGGCGAATCCACATATTTTCATCACGAATCCACTTTTGTAAATTTTGTTCTAAATGCGGGTGGTTATACATTGCTGGACCAATAAGATTTGAAGCGACTGCATCTACGACATCCCACCATTGGCTTTGAGTCACCAAGTACAGATACAAATTGATATTTTCAAATTGGATATACTTTTTAAAACGTAATGCAAAAGCAACACTTGCATACCATTCTTCTCGTCGTGAAGCATTATCAAACAATTCCAATACTGTATTTTTATATTCGTTATTAGAAATGGGTGTATATTTTTTAAATATTTCTGAACAAATATTTTTTCTTTCTGGAGTTTTAATGCCCCAGTAAGGCATTGCAGACTTCATATAAGCTTGTTGACCGTGAGCAACTTCAGGATTTTGAAATTTTGCAAATTCAGTTTGAAGTTCAGTACTAATTTTTATTCCCATTTCAGTTTATCCATTTTGCGTCGTTCTTTCTTAGTGGGGCGACCTTTACCTCGTTCTCGATATGCCACTGGTTGATGTTTCGCAATACTTAATTTAATTGTTTCACTCTCTGGAGTTAAATCTTCAATATTTTCCGATGCTATCTTAGCAGAAACACGTTTTTCAATCAATCCTAAAACTTTAAATCGATGTTTGATTAATTTTTTTTGGACAGTGATTTCTATCCCTATGACAACCGAGTGCGATGGCTTTACACTTTTTCCACTTATTTTAACTTTCCCTGAACTACAAGCCTCACTGGCAAGTGTTCGTGTTTTATATACACGCACAGCCCAAAGCCATTTATCAATGCGAATTTTACCCCGTTTATCCATACCTAAATTTGCATAATCATTTCTATTAAACAAATGGATAAAAGTAGTAAGTTTTTGAATATATATGGGTAAACAAACAAAACATAACAGAAAAACAAGTCATTTTATTTTTGGAATTAATGGATGTGAGAATCTGTTAAAAACCAATAAATACACTGTTTTATCCATTGAATTAATGGATGGAGGGCATGCATCCAAAAAGGGTGAGTTTAAAAACTATCTGCATAAATATTCAAATTTGGTTCAAGTATTACCAAGAGACAAATATTTAAAAAAATATTCCCAATATAGAACACAAGGTATTGTTATTTACTTTCAAGGGGTTGTGTTACAAAAACCGAAATCATATGAAAATATTGATGGTAATATAGGCTTGCTTATTCTTGATAATATTGAAGACCCTCAGAACGCTGGGCAAATATTACGTACAGCTGAATGTGCTGGTATGGATGGTGTAGTGTTTCCAGAACATCATAGTGTTGGATTAACACCTACTGTGCTTCAGGTAAGCCAAGGAGCATTTGTTCATTTAAATTTGATTCAATGTGGCAACTTAAAACAATATATTGATAATCTTAAAAAACAGGGTTTTTGGATAGTAGCTCTTGAAAATGGTATTGATGCAAAACCATGGTATGAAATTGATTTAACTGGAAAAATTGCAATTATAGTAGGGAGTGAGGGAAAAGGAATCCGCCAAAATATTTTAAAGGCATGTGATTTTAAAGCAACTATTCCAATGCAAGGATTTGTGAATTCTTTAAACGTGTCTGCAGCGGTTAGTGCAATGGTCTTTGAACGAGAAAGACAAATATTATTAGTTAAAAAGTAAAAATTGGTGTTGGATGAACCATTTTTACAAAAATGGCACTAAATGCTAAATAGGGTCCAAATGGCATAGGTCTATTTCTATCAAATCCAGATTTAATTGAGATAATCAACCAAACTATCATCGCGATAATTGCTCCAATAAAAATTGATACGAGAACATTTATAGCTCCCAACCACAAACCAGTTACAGCAACAAGAAATAAATCACCAAAGCCCAATGTTTGCTTTTTGAAAATTATCCAAGTTAACAGAAAAACAAGAGATAAATATCCGACTCCAGCAATAAAACCATGTAATGCAAATTGGAAATTTTCAGCAAAAAAATATTCATGAAATAAAATACTAATAGTTGCCATACTAATGAATGGAAGTGGAATTTGCATTGTGTCTAAATCTATTAGAGAAATAATAGTTAAAATGCTTGCAACAAAGATAAACAACACATTTTCATAATTAGGAAAAACAATATATCCCCATCCCCAAAATAGGGCAATTAAACTTTCAATAAGTGGGTATCTAAAAGAAATAGATTGGTTACATTGTGCACATTTCCCACGTTGTAGTATAAAACTAAACAATGGAATATTTCGATACAAAGGTATAGGGGAGTTACAGCTTGGGCAATATGAGCCAGGCTTTATTAACGAAATCTTACGTGGATAACGGTATATTACAACATTAATAAAGCTTCCAAAAGATAACCCCAGAACTAACAATAAAATAAAGTATGGGTCCATACTATTTTAATGTGCTAAAGCAGTACCAAAATGGAAGATTGGAAGATATGTTACAATTACAATAGCACCAATTACAACACCCACAAAAACAATTAATGCAGGTTCAATGATAGATGTTAATCTATCAACAATTGCATTTACCTGTTTGGTATAAAACTCAGACGCTTTTAGAGCTAAATTGTCTATTTCACCTGTTTCTTCACCCGTTGAAAGTAGTTGAATCATGATTGGGGGAAACACACCTGTTTCACGAAGTGCATCTGAAATGCTCACACCATTTTCAATATTTTTTGATGCTTTTGCAATTGCTAATTCATACACTCTATTATCAACCACTTTTTTTATGAGTCCCATTGCATCCATGACAGACACACCTGCACTTAACAAAATACCAAAAGTTTTAGAAAATTTGCTAAGTACATTTTGTTCGATTAGTCGACCGAAAATAGGGGTTTTCAAAATCATTCTATCCTTACCCAGTCTGCCAGTATCAGTTAGGGTAAACAACCATAAATTAAACATAGCAATTAAAGAGATAAAAATAACAATTACAATATTTTCCTGGAACCAATCACCCGTATTAACCAATACTACCGTATAGTAAGGAAGATCAGACCCTAAAGATTCATATACAGATGAAAACTGAGGAATTATAAAAGTAAAAGTCACAAACAACATAAATGCTAAGAATCCAATGATAAATACAGGATAGTACATTGCGGATTTTACTTTGCGTTGAGTATCTTCAACCGTTTCTAAGTATTGGGACAACTCTTCAAGAGTTTCTGACAACTTACCACTCACTTCACCAGCTCTCACGAGTGAAATGTATAGATTTGTAAACACCCCTGGGTGTCTCTCTAATGCATCTGATAAAAGCATACCCTTTCGAATATTACCTTCAATTTCTTTCAGAACTTTCTTAAATTTCTTATTTTTTTCCTCTTCAGCTAAAAAATATAATGCACGTTCAATTGTTAGACCCGATGCAAACATAGTGGCTAATTGACGTGTAAAGAAAACAAGAATACTTAAAGGAACTCTACTTTTAAATTTTTCTTTTTCAAGACTTAATCTATCTAAGAAAGGTCCCATAAAATCGAAGGATGTATCTCGTTCTGATAGTTTGACAACGACCAATTGTTCAGAAAGGAGTTTTTCGGATGCTTCATTAAAATTTGAAGCATTTATTACACCTTCTTTTCTTACACCTTCTGGTGTGCGTGCAATATAGCTAAAGTCAGGCATTAAAATTCCTCTACTGTTGAACGTAATATTTCATAGATTGTGGATTCTCCAGTCACCAATTTTTCAATACCAGCATCTCTTAATGGTGTCATTCCAAGTTCAATTGCTTTGTCTTTGATAACATGTTCGTTCGCGTTACTAAAAATTAGTTGCCGAATTTCTTGTTTTAGCTCTAAGATTTCGTGAATTGCAGTTCGTCCTTTATATCCAGTATAACGACATTTACTACAGCCTTTCCCATGTTTAAAATCTATCTGACCTATTTGCTCTTTTGTGAGCTTAATTCTATCAAGTTCTTCACTATCTGGAGTGTAACTTTCTTTACAATTAGGGCAAATGGTTCGAATCAAACGTTGTGCCATAACCAAATTCAAACTTGAGCCAAGTAGAAAAGGAGGAATTCCAATATCTAACAGACGTGTTATCGTTGATGGTGCATCATTCGCGTGAACTGTACTAAATACCAAGTGTCCAGTCAAAGAAAACTTTACTGCAATATCAGCTGTTTCATTATCTCTAATCTCACCAATCAAAAGTACGTCTGGATCTTGACGTAAAATAGAGCGCAGGGAAGAGGCAAAAGTAAGTCCAATTTCATCGTGCATTTGTACTTGGTTGATTCCTGGTATTTGATATTCAACAGGGTCTTCCACTGTGGTTATATTTATACCATCATTATTAATCTCAGACAGAGATGCATACAAAGTAGTTGATTTACCACTACCTGTAGGTCCTGAAATTAATACCATTCCATACGGTTGATTAATCCATTTTGTAAATGTTTGAAGTTTATATTTTGGGAAACCAAGTGTTGTAAGTGTGATTTCTTTTTCACCACTTCCTAATAAACGGAGTACCACTTTTTCACCATGTACGGTTGGTAGAATAGAAACACGTACGTCAATTTCTCTATCACCCATTTTTAATTTCATTCTTCCATCTTGAGGAAGACGATGTTCGGCAATATTTAATCGAGAAAGAATTTTTACACGTGCAACAATACCATTCAGAGATGTGATAGGTGGTGACATGATTTTTGTCAAAACACCATCTATCCTAATGCGTACAGAAACTTCCTTTTTAGATGGCTCAATATGAATATCAGAGGAATCTTCTTTAATTGCTTCAACTAATATTAGGTTAACTAGTTTTACAAACGGGGCATCTTCAGCTGAAACTTCTTCTGTAGCTAGGTCAACTTCTTCAGAAGATTCATCATCACCTCGAACAATACTGATATTAGAAATTGCAGAATCAACTTCAGAACTTTTTTTAATTTTATCGTAAAGTCGCTCAATCACTAATTTGATTGCTGAACGCCCAGCAACCAAAACTTCTGGTGAAAGATTGGTCAGTTTTCGAATAGAATCTAACGTTACTAAGTCTTCAGGGTCTTCCATTGCAACCAAAATAGTCGTATCATTCTTTTTGAGAGCAATAACGTTATTTTCAGTTGCAAAATCTTCAGGAAGTAATGAAACAACATCGGATGGAGCTTTCATTAAATCTTCTTCTAAGATAGGTTTATGTCCTAGTTGAAGTGAATATGCTTTTACTAAATCATCTTCAGTAATAACGCCTTGTTTAATTAAAACATGACCTAGTTTATCCTTACTACTTTTTTGTTCTTGAAGTGCTTTAGAAAGGGCGTCATCATTGATAACGCCCTCATAAACTAAAATATCACCAATTTTCTCGAATTGAGGATTAAAATTGCTCATACGACCTTTCGATTATTCGTCAATTTGTGACTTAATTAATAAAATATCCAATGGATCGCTAGATGTTTGCAATGGATCCAATAAGGTAACAACTATTGTAGATGTAAAATCTTGATATGATATTGGTGGATCAACACCTGTTGGAGGGGTTACCGCATCCGTGTACTGAATATCCCATGTTACTTGTCCATTCTCATCTGTATATTGTGTGACATCATCTAAAATATCTGCTCCAGGCGCAGTCAGTTGCAATCGTCCTAAATCAATTGGATATTGATAATAGTCTGTAAGTGT
>CAZCRK010000070.1:4766-7204 GCA_964501035.1 uncultured bacterium | reverse complement strand
TTCCACAAGTTTTTTTTGATGTAAATCACATTTTTCTTTTTTTACCCCAAAATTTTTCTGTATTTTAAATCATGAAATTAATTAATGTCCTTATCCTAACTAGTATTGGTTATGCCCAAATAATTTTTACAGAAGTTATGTTTGATTTAGCAGGAAGTGATTCTCCTAATGAATTCATAGAAATTTTAAACAATTCGTCTGAAACTGTTGATTTAACCGATTGGAAAATCGTTGATAAACTAAGTACTGATGAACTACTTTCAGATAATTATATGCTAGTACCCAATAATTATGCATTGATATTGGAAGGTGATTATGATGGATTTTATGATCATTTAATTCCAAACTCTACTATCATAATACATGTTGATGATTTAAGTATAGGAAATGGGCTTGGAAACTCTCAAGATTCGCTGTTTTTGATTTCCAATATTGGAGATACCATTTCATTCATGGGTTGGAATGATGGTGTGACTGCAGGATTTTCACTTGAGAAAATTGCATTAGAACTGCCTAACACTTTACAAAATTGGCATGAAAGCATTGATTCTTTGGGAACACCTGGATTGCCAAATAGTGTAGAGTTTATGACAGTTGATGTGGGTATAGATTCCGTTTACATTCAACCTCAATACCCAAAACCCAATGAAGAATACTCTCTGTATATTCATATCCAAAATTATGGACTTTATTCTGCAACTTCTTCGATTTTTACAAACGATAATTTGGAGTTAACATCAACACTGAACCCACAAGAAATAGAAATTATTGAGCTAAATAATTTGACAAATATTTCTGGGAAATATGAATATAACATTCATCACATAACTGAAAATGACTATAATTATTCAAATGATTCAATTACTGCAAACATCAATGTGCAATATTCTTATGGTGACGTACTTATCAATGAAATTATGTATGATCCAATTTCGGGGAATCCCGAATGGATTGAAATTATGAATATCACCAATAATGAAATTGATTTGTTGGATTGGTCAGTGAATGATGAAGAAACTGTTTCAAACCCTCCTATAGAAATTGAAATTCAAGTACTTTCAAATACTGCTATTGTGATATCTGAAGATAGCATTGATAACTTTATTTACATGACTGACTTTCCGGGGCTCAATAATTTGGGAGATGATATTTTTTTACTAGACCCCACAGGTCACATGATTGACCATGTACAATACTCTCCTGATTGGGGCGGTGGTGATGGTTATTCAATTGAGCGAATCACCCATTATTTAGATTCAAACAATGAAAGCAATTGGGGAACATCCGTTAGTCCTACTGGTGCAACTCCAAATGACCAAAATTCATTATTTATTGAAAGTATCCAAGCAACCGGTGTTATCTCAATGTCACCTAATCCATTTTCCCCTAATGGTGATGGTTATGAAGACAATCTATATATTTCGTACCATTTACCCTTTACACAATCTGTTTTATTTGCAGATATCTATAATTCTGTTGGTCGAAAAATGATAACAATCTCAAAAGGTAACCGTGTCGCAATGGAGGGAATTCTCATGTGGGATGGAAAAGATGAGCGAAATATTAAATGTAGAGTGGGGCAATATTTACTGGTAATTGAAGCAAATTCTGTCTATTCGAATGAATCTTGGAAATCGATTGAACGAATTATTGTAGCACGTTAGATCCCTAACACCTTAGAACTCCAACCGTATGCCGACAGGCCGATGATCGGATATATCATTTTCATATTCTTGCCAACCCCCTTGTAAATAATCTTCAACTATAATTGTTTGACACAATGAATAGGGTTGATCAAATGCAGTAAACAATTCATTGGTAATTAATATATGGTCTAAATGGCTTGGCCATGTTGGGAATGACCAATTTGACGAACTACCTGTCGCAATGGATACATCTGCAAATTGATAATTTTCATCATTATTTATAAAACTTAAAAATACATTTGAAGAATTGGGGTCAGTGAGTTCATCATTCATATCACCCAAAATAATAACCTCATCATTGGGGTGGTTTGTTTGAATATAATTTTCTAATTTTTCACATGCATCTTTTCGTCTATCTTCATTTTCTGCACCACCAAATGCCTTTAAATGATTATTAATTATGATGATTTCGTTTCCATCCCATACACAATGAAAAACCAATGGTGAACGTGGAAAGGCATACCAATCATTTTCAAAAATTTCATATTCAGTTATCATCGTAATTTCTTCTGTATCATAGAGAATAGCTAAATCAATATCGTACGATGCTGAATTTGATTTAAAACCACTCCACCCGTCTAATTGACCGATTAAATTATTGAAATATCCATCTGATTCTATTTCTTGAAGAGCAATAATTTCAACACCCAATTGATTTATAATATCTGCAACTTTATATACCGTAGTATTATTTTCTTTAGGAAAATTTTGAATATTCCAGGTAATAATATC
>CAZCRK010000070.1:0-4666 GCA_964501035.1 uncultured bacterium | reverse complement strand
ATTCTCAGCACAACTAAATAAAATTAGAGATAAAATTAATAGATTTAAGACTATCCTCATATTAACTAAATTATTTGTTTTTTTCAATGCAAACAAAGAAGGAATAGCAAATTTTGGGTAAATTATACCCCGTATTTTATTTTGCAATAAGGATTTAACATGAGAAAACCAATCATATTAATAACAGGTGCAAATGGAGAAATTGGACATGGTCTGATTTCTGCTTTGAACAAAAACAAACAAAGCAATATTGTAGCTCTAGACCTTCAACCAATCGATAGTCAAATCAATTCACTCATCCAAGAAGGTGTTGTTGGAAACATCTTAGATAAAAATCTATTGGAACAAATAAATAGTGAATATGAAGTTCGGGAGATTTACCACTTAGCAGCATTGCTCAGCACACGAGCAGAATTTTCTCCACAAATGGCGCATGAAGTCAATGTTGGGGGAACTATCAATTTACTTGGATTAGCAGTTGACCAATCCAAAAGTTTGGGAAAACCAGTTAAGTTTTTCTTTCCTAGTTCAATTGCAGTATATGGCTTAGATTCTATTAGTGAAAAGCAATTAGCGGGTGATATCAAAGAGAGTGAATATTTAAAACCAAAAACAATGTATGGTTGCAATAAACTTTACTGTGAAAATTTAGGGTATTATTACGCTAATCATTATCAACGATTAGCCCAAGATTTCACACCTGGTTTGGTCGATTTTAGGTCAATTCGCTTTCCCGGATTAATAAGTGCAATGACAATTCCAACGGGTGGTACTAGTGATTTTGTCCCGGAAATGATTCATGCAATTGCACAAAACAAGAGATATGATTCGTTTGTTCGAGAAAATACTCAAATTCCATTTATGACCATGCCGGAGGCTATTCAAGCAACAATACAATTAATGAGTACACCCAAAGAAAATTTAACCACACATACATACAATATATCCTCAATGAATCCCACAGCAAAAGATGTTGAAACACTGGTTAAACAATACTTTAGCCAAGCGGATGTCCAATATTCTGTAAATGAAAGAAGGCAATCCATTGTGGATAGTTGGCCAGCAAATGTGGATGATACTAAAGCAAGAACCGATTGGAATTGGAAACCTAAATTTGATTTAAATTCTGCATTTTCTGAATATTTAATTCCAAACATTAAAGAAATTTACCGCAAAAATTAAGGATTGAAAATGGATACAATTAAACAAATGTTGGCAACAGAACTTGAGACTATCAAAGACGCTGGACTTTACAAAAATGAACGCATTATTGAATCTCAACAACGTGCAGAAATTTCTGTAAATAATGAAAAAGTACTCAATTTTTGTGCAAATAATTATTTAGGATTGTCAAATCATCCGCGTTTAATAAAAGCCGCGCAAGATGGATTAGACCAATGGGGATTTGGATTAAGCTCAGTGCGTTTTATTTGTGGCACACAATCTATTCACAAAACATTAGAAGCAAAATTATCCACATTTCTACAAATGGATGATACGATTCTCTATACATCCTGCTATGATGCCAATGGCGGATTATTTGAAACACTGCTGGGTCCCGAAGATGCAATAATTTCTGATGCATTAAATCATGCTTCCATTATAGATGGAGTTCGACTCTGTAAAGCACAACGGCATCGTTATCCAAATTCTGATATGCATGCTCTTGAAGAAATTTTGAAAAATACTCAAGATGCCAAAACACGGTTAATCACAACGGATGGAGTATTCTCCATGGATGGATTTGTTGCAAAGTTAGGTGAAATTTGTGATTTAGCTGAAAAATACAATGCTCTGGTTCATGTAGATGATTCGCATGCTACTGGATTTTTTGGCAAACATGGGCGTGGTTCAATTGACCACTGCAATGTAATGGGACGTGTTGATATTGTTACCTCAACCTTGGGCAAAGCTCTTGGTGGTGCGTCCGGTGGATTTACATCCGGTTCACAAGAAATTGTTGACATGCTACGCCAGCGCTCACGACCATATTTGTTCAGTAATACAGTTGCTCCAGCAATTGTGAGTGCATCTATTGAAGTAATTAATATGCTATCAGAAACCACAGATTTACGTGATACTTTGGAAGAAAACACCTTGTACTTTCGGCAATCTATGACAGATGCTGGGTTTAACATAAAAGAGGGGGTTCATCCGATAGTTCCTATCATGTTAGGTGATGCAAAACTAGCTCAAAATATGGCATCTGATATGCTCAAAGAAGGAATTTATGTCATTGGATTTTTCTACCCTGTTGTTCCAAAAAATGAAGCCAGAATTCGAGTGCAAATTAGTGCGGGACATACTCGTAACCATTTAGACAGAGCAATAGAAGCATTTATTAAAACTGGAAAAAATTTCGGCATTTGATTTTTATAACATTTTTGCTAATATTCAAAAATACTTGTCGGAAATATTTAATTAAATGACATCAAAACAATCAACAAAAGAATCTATTCCAGCTTTTAGACCAATCCCAAAAACGGGTGTTATTTACATAATGAGTGAGGCATCCTCAGTTGGGTTTAGTCGTGGAAACCCGAACTGGGTAAATCTTGGTCAAGGAGCACCAGAAACTACCGTCTTACCAAACAGCCATCAGCGAATCCAGGATATTCATATTCATTCTGATTCTTTCGAATATTCTCCAGTGGATGGGATTACACAACTTCGATAAAAAATTGCTGAGTTTTACAATCAAACTTTCAGAAAAGGAAAATCATCAAAATATACCTATGAAAATGTATCAATTTCCGGTGGTGGTCGATCAGGACTAACTCGTTTGGCAGCATCTTTGGGTAATACCAATATGGGGTATTTTACTTAGACCTGAAAATGGATACCAAATTTTATCTCACGATTTAAAAAAGGAAATTACTGGAAGAGGGCTAGGGGCAATGTTAATGAGCAATCCTTGTAATCCAACGGGACAATTGGTATATGGGGATGAACTAGCTAAACGAATTGAAATTGCCCGAGATTTTAAATGTACTATGATTTTTGATGAATTTTATTCGCATTACGTGTATCCAAAAGTTAGAAATTCAGATGTTAACATAGTATCGAGTGCTGAGTTTGTTGACGATGTGAATCGCGATCCTGTTATTCTTATTGATGGGTTAACCAAAAATTGGAGATACCCTGGATGGAGAATCAGTTGGACTGTTGGTCCCAAAGATGTCATTCTAAAAGTCGCAAGTGCAGGATCATTTTTGGATGGCGGAGCCAGTAATCCGTTTCAACATCATACTCTTCCATTATTAGAACTTGATTATGTTAAACAAGAATCCACTGCCCTTCAACAATGTTTCATCCAAAAACGTGATTTTGCAATTAGTCGATTACAAAATATGGGATTTAATATTGAACATATTCCAATGGGAGCATTTTATATTTGGGTGAATGTATCAGATTTACCAACCCCCTTAAATGATGGAATGGAATTATTCAAAGCCGGACTCAAAAATAAAGTTATAACGGTTCCTGGAACATTTTTTGATGTAAATCCTGGGAAACGACGAACCTTTGCACGATATAATAATTATTCTCGAATTAGTTTTGGTGCAGAAATGACTATTTTAAACAAGGGGTTAGATAAATTAGAACAGGTAATTAAATAATCTGTTAATCCAATTTTCACCGCTTTAAAAAAATTTCTTAAAATACCTATTTAGATTGTTGTAATATTATATTCGATTAATTTAGGAGAACAAATGAAAATTACTCAAGCTTTATGTGGTTTTTGTATATGCCTATCTTTGGTTCATAACCAAATTAGTGATGATGCACTACTACGATATGATATGCTTGGAAGTGGTATAAATGCCCAGGGGTGGTTAACCCATATTCATAATACAAATAGTGATAATTATAGAGAATATACAGCAGATGATTTCCAATTAATGAAGGAGTTAGGCTTTGACCATGTACGACTTAAAGTAGATTTTGCACATTGGTGGCCAAACTTGTATGATTCAACTTGGTGCTGGGATGTAGATACTACGGATTGTCCTCCAATATTTGAATCTACCGATTCTACCATTTTTGATTATACCGATGAAGGAATTTCATATTGCAGGGACAATGATTTAATAGTTGTATTAGATTATTACAATTGGGCGTGGGATGACACAATGTTAAACTCGAATAATTATGATACATCTTCTCAATATATTGGCAAACAATGGCGGGATATTGCCAATAGATATAAAGACTACCACCCTGATTCGTTGTTGTATGAAATCTATAATGAACCAGGTGGTATAGACTCGTTAGAAATGCGTTTTGCATTTAAAACAATTATTGATTCTATTCGCACTGTAGATACCGTACATACAATTATTGTTTGGGGACAGGTGGATACTCTTGCACTTCTTGGAGATGAAAATATTATCCCCACAGTGCATTTTTACGAACCGTGGATTTTTGTAAATCAGGGAAAATGTTTTGGAAATTTCCCCATTAGAACAACAGGGATTCCATTTCCCTATGATTCATTAATATTTCATCCTGACAACTTACTTGAAGTTGATTTGGATACTGCTTGGATACGAAATCAGTGGTATGATTATGTATATAATGGATATGGCACAGTTGAATATGTGCAAGATTGGATTACCAATCGTTTAGCATATACTGCTGATTCTTTGGATATGCCTCTCTACCT
>CAZCRK010000069.1:0-7250 GCA_964501035.1 uncultured bacterium | reverse complement strand
TCATTAATAGAGCAAGTAATCCTATAATGCTAACAAAGTTCATTTATTCTCCATATTATTTTCAGGTTTATAACATTTTCTGCATCGTGCTTCATATTTATCTGCTTCACCGACGACAACTTGTGTGTCTTCAGAACTTAATCTTTGACTAAAATTTGCAGGGTCCCCACAGACCATACAAATTGCGTTCACTTTAATAATGTATTCTGCGTCAACTAATAACTCTGGCATTGCTCCAAATGGTTGGCATCTGTAATCTTTTTCCAAACCTGCAACCACAACTCTTTTTCCTTTTTTAGCGAGTGTTTTACATACGTTAGTTATAGATAAATCAAAAAATTGAGCTTCATCAATACCAAAAACATCAGCAGACTCTGTATGTTTCAAAATTTCGGATGGTGAATCGACAACAATAGATTTTATTTTACGTTGGTTATGTGATACAATAAAATCGTCACTGTATCTGTTATCAATTGCAGGTTTAAATATAGATACACGTTGTTTTGCAATTTGTGCCCGAACTAATCTTCGGATTAATTCTTCAGTTTTTCCTGAAAACATTGGTCCACAAATTACTTCAATCCATCCTGTATATTTTGGTGTTAGGGTCATTTATAGCTTTCTTTTTTATGTAATAATAACATCATTAATTTAGTTTTGATAATATCAATTGCAACGGTATTATGGCCACCCTCAGGTATGATGATATGCGCATATTTCTTTGTGGGTTCAACAAATTGAATATGCATTGGTCGAACTGTTTCGTAATATTGTTTCATTACAGATTCAAAACTTCTTCCACGTTTACTTATGTCTCGTTTCATTCGACGCATTACACGAATATCATCAGGGGTATCTACATAGAGCTTTATATCCATCATGTCTCTAATATTTTTATCAAACAAAGCAAAAATACCTTCTAAAATGATAATATGATGTTTAGGGATTGATATAATTTCTTTTGATCTCTTGTGCCTTTTAAAGTCATACACAGGAGTATCTACAGTTTCACCATTTAACATGCGTTGAAGATGTTGTTTCATGAGTTCAAAATCAACAGACTTTGGATGATCAAAATTATTTAATGAACGCTCTTCAAATGACAAGTGACTTATGTCATTATAATATGAATCTTGTTCTATAAGAGCAACTTCCTGTTCGCCAAATTCAGATGTTAGTGCTTTGGCTATAGATGTTTTTCCAGAACCTGTACCACCCGCAATTCCAATTAATATTGTATTTTTATTTATCATCCAAAGGGGTGAGGGAGTAATTCCTGTGTTGAGTATGTTTTATATTTCAATGATTTATCTGCAATATGGATTTGGATATTTCCCATAAACTCGTGAATGAGTTGCAAGCAAGACCCACACGGCATACCACCATCATCCGTTATAATTGCGATTGCAGAAAAAGACGAATGTCCCTGTGAGAGGGCAGAAAAAATTGCGACCCGCTCTGCGCACATTGTAGAGGGATATACTTTAGATTCAATATTAAATCCAGAAATCAATGAAAAATTTGAAGTTAAAATGGTTGCTCCAACGGCATAATTACTATGCGGAGCTAATGCAGAGAGTTGAGCTTTTCGTGCTTCATGAATTAAATCTTCAACTGTTGGTTTATTCTTACTCATATCCGAGTGGATAAAATACTACTTTTTATAAGAGTGCAACAATATAGGAGCAATTTAAATTTCAATTATTTTACCCAAAAGGTGCCAGTTAATGATTGATTGTTTCCTACTTTATCTGTTACATTTATTGTAAATGTATGTTTATCGACTGATAGTGGTGTGTGAAAGGGGTAATACACTTTCTTTTGATACGAGTTGTACCGTACTATGACTGGATGCCCATCCAATATAATTTCAATGTCATTTTCTCCATTTACCCCTGAGAAAGAATCATCAATATAAAACGATAATTCATCAAACCCATTTTGAGCATACGTGCCACCGTTGTTTGGGATTAGTCTAGAAATTGAAGGAGGGGATGTCTCTCTGATAACAGCAAATATTTCACCTGATAATGCTGTAGTTGAAAGAATTCGTCCATTACGTTTAGTATCCATATAATACCATTTGTTTTTTTGTGTATCATAATAATAGATGGCGTAATGTGAGTATTCTTTTGAGCTGGGGATTGTGAACTCTAATGTGATTTCATTTTCAAATGGAATGTAGTTTGGTCCAACAAAAACAGGATTTGAAACTAATTTTCCTTCTTTCGGTTTTGGTGCAGAAATTGCTTCAATCCAAACAAACGTAGTTTTATAAAATGTATTTTCATCTCCTTTTACTTTAATAGTTCTATTAACATTGGTTAACTCAAATTTTTCAAGTTGTGTTACTACTTGTGAAGATATAGAGCGATTAAACTGATGATTAACATCATCAGGATATACAACAGAAATTTGAGTTAATCCGTCAAGTTGTTTAGGCATAAATACTTGGGATGTGAGAATATTTTGTTCCAGTCTCATTAAGTTATATTTCGTTATTTTTGTACCCTTTTCAAAAACCAATTGAGGAGATAAGCCTGTAAACTCTGTTTCTATAAACTCAATAACTACTCCATGTTCAAAGTGGTTTATGTTAATATTTCCTTCAATCTTGGGTAATTGTTTAGCTGTTAGAGATAAAAATTGTGGTGTTACTGGAATCCCCTTGTATGAATTTCCACTTATATTGAGAATGTTAAATGGATCTGAAATATTTTCTAACAAATATTTATTTTGATTGATATTTATTGGATGAATGTGTTGTGATTTGCTGTCAAAGTACTTTGTTTTGAGATTAAAAATTGGTTTAATCTCATCATGTGGATTTGTTGAAAGCATCCATGAATTATCTATTTGAGTAATCTCAATATCAAAAGAACTTAGAGGTTCGCATAAAATAGTAGCATTCAATTCAATTGAATTATTATTGAAATCCCATGCTAAAATGTTTATGTTATGATAGCCATCACTAAATTTGTTGTACAATAAGGATTGATTATCAACGAAAGGTAAATTTTGAGTATTATTCGACGCAAAAAGCCGGTAGTACTTACCTTTGCCCTGTCGTATTAAACCATAGTCACGTTCATTATAAACCTTTGGATTATTGGAAAAATCGATATCATCATATTGTACTGCATAAACAAACTTTCCATCAATTGACATCTCTAATCCATATACACCAAAATTGAAGGGTTGTTCATTAATTTTATCAAATATTTTAAGGGCAACACCAAACTTTCCAACCACTGAAATTGTATCTTCTACAACATATTTTTCTTTCGATAATTTTTTAATTGGAAATGTACTGGTTTTGGATTGTCCATTAATCATTGATTGAGTATCTTGGGGTATAAAAGCTATGGCTTCAGCAACTGGATGAATATCATCTTGAATTGCATAATTAGTAAGTAAAGGATTAAGCGGACGTCCATTTTTATCCCGTATTTCAAAATGTAAATGTGGACCAGATATTCCTCCCGTATCACCTGTGTAGCCAATCAAATCACCTTTTCGGACAGGGTATTCATCAGGTGAAAATGTGTAATCGACTGTAAATGAATTATAATGATTAATTAGTGAATTTAAAATTAAATCTAGTTCTTGGTTAAATTTTTCTAAATGGGCATATACAACAGTATTGCCGTCATCTAAATGAATATAAATAGCTTTCCCGTATCCGTTTGACCCACATCGAATTCGTTCAATATACCCATTTTCAATTGCATAAAGTTCATAACCATTTTTACCCCACGTTCGAATGTCAATTCCAGTGTGGTACCTTCTTGGGCGAATTTCGCCAAATACAGCAGTTAATGTAGAGCTAGCATTTGTTGGCCAAAGGTAATCAATGGCATAGCCAAAATTGACAACTACAAAGAAAATTGGTAATATATGTTTCAAATTTTTTATCAAGGTGTTATTTCTATTCGGAAAAATCATGCCAAATATATAGTAAATTGAATGATTTGAAACAATAAAATACATCGTTGTAAATTACTGGCGAGAATGAATTACAATCTATGGAAATTGAGATATCGATTATTGTTACTTTCTTTAACTGGAAAGTTAAGAGGAAATACATCGTCTGGTGAATCTAACAATGAAAATAAAGTTTTAATAATATTTCCAATTGATGAAACATTATTTCGTGTTGCATCGTATTCATTTAGAAATTTGAAGAAGAAAAATTTAGATTTTGTATTTATGGTTAAAGATAATTTTATATCATCCTTTAAAAATCCTAGGGGGAAATTGATTCAATTTTCTATCCCCAAGAATACTCAATATATTTCAATTTCAGATGCGGGAAACAAAGAAATTAGTAATACACATTTCAAAATGATTATTGACTTAAACACTCAATTTATTTTTCCTATTTCAATGCTTATCAATTCCTTGTTCTCTACTCAAAAAATTGGATTTAAATCTGAATTTTCAGATAAGTTTTATAATATTCAACTCGATATTAATCGGTCTGGCATCTCAGAACGTGGGTACTCCCAGATAAAATCAATGCTACTATCATGAACTATATATTATTTGAAGATTTACATACCCGTAATTTGTATCCACATACAATTAATCATGCTTCTTTTGAAGTAAGATGTGGAGCATTTACAAATATTGAAAGAGTAATTCAGTTGTTAAATGAAAATGATACGCTAACTTTAATTGTACGTGACGATATTCAAGATTTGGTTCGAGAACGATTCCCGCGATATTCAATAAACCCTCAAGTAATTAATAGTGGAATTTGTTTAAATGGTGCTTCAATCTGGAGTAAGAAAAATATTGATTTAATTCAAGATAAAAAATCATTTTCATCAAATGATACTTTGGTTGCATTTCATTTAGATACTTCTGAATCAATTGAAGAATTTAGAAACAAGTTGGAGTCTAGAGCATCCGTTACAACACATATTGAACTAACACATTTTACATATTTATGGGATAGTATTAATTCAACTCCGCAACAACTATCTGAAGATTCAAATCATTTCTTATATGAAAAAAATGGATTTATACACCCTTCTGCAGTATTTGAAAATGAAGAAGAAATATTCACTGGGACAGATTGTCAAATCAAAGCCGGGGTAGTTATAGATGCCTCAAGTGGGCCAGTTATAATCATGAAAGGTGCAACTTTAGAAATTGGATCTCTCATTCAAGGGCCAGTCTTTATTGGTGAAAATTGTACGATAAATCCAGGTACTAAATTACGTGGAAATGTTGTGTTGGGAAATAGGTGTAAAATTGGAGGTGAAGTTGAAGACTCTATTTTTCAAGGATTTAGTAACAAACAGCATGACGGTTTCATTGGGCATAGCTATATTGGAGAGTGGGTAAATCTTGGTGCAAATACCAATAATAGTGATTTGAAAAACAATTATAGCAAGGTAAGATTTAATATTGGATTTGGCGAATTTGATACAGGTCAACAATTTTTAGGTTCATGTATTGGCGATTATTCTCGTACCGGAATTTCAACAATGTTAAATACTGGTACTTTTATTGGTTTGGGTGCTAATGTTTTTGGTTCAGATTTTCAAGAAAAATATATTCCTTCATTTTCTTGGGGTAAAAATGATGTTGTTGATATTAATAAATTTATTTCAATGTGTAAAATAGTGAAAGAACGTAGGAGCAAGAAGTTCACAGATGGTGAAAAAGAATTTATTATTCAACTTTCTCAAAAAACAACAAAGGTTTAATATATTAACAAAGGTTGTAACTATTTTTCAATTTATCTATCAAAATGTTTGTATGCTTTATAAACAAAAAGTATATTCTTCCCCCGATATTAAGGAGAATTTATGACTTTTGAAGGATTAATATGCCCGGCATGCTCTACCCCTCTAGACGAAGAAAGCTTAAGGGAAAAGTTGGTATGTCAGCATTGTCAAACAAAATTAAAGCAAAAGAAATTTCTAGCATTTTTAGAATTTCTAATGATGCATGGTATAGTATCAACAATTGATTTTTTTGATCAATCATTGTATGGTGATGAGATTAAAAAGACTGAAGAGGAAACAGAATTGGAAGATGAAACCAATCCAGATGACTACGAAGATAAAGCTGAACGCATTGATTTGATTGAAGAAAATGTTGACTTAAAAGAAGTAACCACTAATGAAGAAGAATTTAGAAAGTGGGATGGAATTGATGAGGATTGGCAAGAATTTAATAAAAAGAATGAAACAAACAATAACCAATAAGCGAGGTAGCAATGGATAATAAAGAAAAAAAGAAAACCCATCAAATTCAAATTGAATTAGATAAAGAGAAGGCACAAGGAGAATATGCAAATTTTGCTGTTGTTACTCATTCACTAGCTGAATTCGTGATGGATTTTATCCGTGTGTTACCAGGACTACCAAAGTCAAAAGTGCAATCAAGAATTATCATGGCACCAATGCATGTAAAAACATTGATGATAGCCCTTCAAGAAAATATCCGAAAATATGAAGATAAATTTGGTGAAATTAAAGTTGCTAAACAAGAAAAGTTAACTCCGACTTCATTCAAAATGCCGGATGATGTTTTGCCAAACTAAACGCAATTAAAACCAAATGATTGAAAAACCCGCCTTGGCGGGTTTTTTTATGCAAAAAAAAGTTAACTTATTCCCGAATATATCATCTTAATAACTGATTATTATGACGATAAATAAACAAAATAGTTTTGATTAAATTGATGAAAATACGTGTAAATTTTACGCTTTGACATATCTCATAAATGATAATTAGGATACAGAAAATGACAAAATATAAAGTTTTACTACTTCTTCTATTTACAAGTGCGAGTTTTGTATTAGCACAACATCGAGGAGGTGGAATGGGTGGACGATCAATGCCAGCTATTGGAAAAATTTCTGGCACGGTTGTGGATTCACTTTCTAGTACGAAAATTGAATATGCAAACATTTCACTTCTTAATATGAAAAATGATGAAATAGTTGATGGGGGAGTCACTGATAGCGATGGTCAGTTTATTTTACGTGATTTAAAACTTGGTCGTTACAAGCTAGTGATTGAATTTATTGGATTTACTCAGAAAACCATTGAACCTATTCAACTGTTCCCTGGAGAAGGTGGTGGAATTGAACAAGAATTAGGAATAATTGAATTGTCACCATCATCGTTAATGCTTGATGCAGTGCAGGTTGTAGATGATGCCCCCATTTATGTTAATGAAATTGATAAAAAAGTGTTTAATGTTTCCCAAAGTTCTACAGTAACAGGTGG